>JANQOS010000139.1 GCA_028285705.1 Altibacter sp. | reverse complement strand
TTATTTGATGATGACCGGGCAAAAGGAAAAAAGTGACGAACTATAAGTTAAAGGCGTGCTAAAATCTATGTGGGCCTTCTGCAAGTTTTTATCTTTATGAGCTACAAAAATCACGCTATGTCAATCAAAATATCTATCCTGTTCATCTTTACTATAGTATTTGGTCCTTATGTATATAGTCAGGACCTTTCTTTTGAAGAATACAATCCTAAATCTACATTGGTTGTCCCCGGTGATGTCGTAAAAAGAGCGAAATTTCCTTTTATAGATGTACATGGTCATCAATACAGAATGTCCACTCAGGACCTCTCCCCCGTTATTGCTGCCATGGATACACTAAATATGAGCATCATGGTAAACCTAAGTGGGCGTTCCGGCGCAGATCTGCAAAAATCTGTACAAAATATAAAGGATCATTATCCCAACCGTTTTGTTGTATTTGCAAATGTCAATTTTGAAGGTGTTGGAAGAGCCGGTTGGGCAGAAACAGCTGTTAACCAGTTAACTGAAGATGTTAAAAATGGAGCACGTGGGTTAAAGGTTTACAAGAGTTTAGGCCTTAGAAATGTAGATATAAATGGCAAAAGGATTCCTGTTGATGACCCCCGACTGGACCCTATATGGGCCAAATGTGGCGAATTGGGAATTCCCGTATTGATCCACTCTGCAGACCCAAAATCTTTTTGGGATGAATTTAATGGTGATAATGAGCGGTGGTTGGAGCTGAAAACGCATCCTCGCAGAAAACGTAATGATAGCGATCCGGCTCCGTGGCAACAGATCATGGACGAACAGTATAGAATGTTCAAGAAGCATCCCAATACCAGTTTCATTAATGCGCATATGGGTTGGCTGGCAAATGACCTGGGAAAATTGGGGAAATTACTGGACGAAATGCCAAATATGCACGTAGGAACTGGAGCTATTATAGCAGAGTTGGGACGCCAACCTCGCTTTGCAAAAGCTTTTTTTATTAAATACCAGGACCGTATCTTATTTGGAAAGGACAGTTGGAAACCGGAAGAGTTCCCTACATATTTCAGGGTTTTGGAATCTGATGATGAATATTTTCCATATCACAAAAAATACCATGCGTTTTGGGCCATGTATGGCCTGGACCTCCCGGACGAAGTATTAAAAAAGGTGTATTATAAAAATGCCCTGAGAATCGTCCCGGGTTTGGATAAGAGTTTGTTCCCTAATTAGATTAGAATAGGTATTTTTACCATTCAACCAAACCATATATGAAGCCTGCCAGTCTTGCACAACTTAAAAAAGAGCTAAAATATAAATCAAGTGAAGAATTAGAGGCTCTGGTACTTCGGCTTACAAAACATAAAACTGAAAATAAAGAGCTCCTCACCTATTTATTGTTTGACGTTGATGATGAAGCCGGTTTTATTGAAAGTATAAAACAGGACCTGAACGGTTTGTTCGAAGAAATAAACACTACTAACTTCTATTACATAAAAAAAAGTATCCGTAAAATTTTACGTACACTCAAACGCTATATCAGGTATTCGCAAAACAAAGAGACCGAAGTAGAACTATTACTCTATTTTTGTAAAAAAATGGCTGCTTTCTCTCCTTCCATACAAAATAATAAAGCCATGCTGTATGTTTATGGAAAACAAAAGGAGATGATTGCCAAAAAAATTACTGTCTTGCATGAGGACCTGCAATATGACTATACTCAAGAATTAGAACAATTAAGCTTTTAAACATCCAGAAATGATTACAATATACCACAACCAACGCTGTAGCAAGTCAAGAGAATGTTACAATATCCTAGATTCGAAACAAGTAGATTTTGAGGTTATAAAGTACCTTGAAGAACCACTTTCTAAAGCCAAACTCCAGGAAATTATAAAGATGTTGAATATCAAACCTATAGAGCTCGTACGAAAAAATGAAGCTATTTGGAAAGAAAAATATAAAGGAAAAGAAATGGATGATACTGCAGTGGTAGAAGCCCTGGTACAGTACCCAAAATTAATTGAGAGGCCTATTGTAATTAATGGTAATAAAGCGGTGATCGGCAGACCTCCGGAAAAGGTCCTGGAAATTTTATAGGCTGTATTTTAATTTTTAACACAAATTTGGCAAATGCGGGTTAAACCCAAGTTTATTTTCCTAGTCAAACAGGCTAAAAACCAACAATGAAAAAAAACATCCTCCTACTTTTACTCTTTACAGTTACATGTACCTTTGCTCAACGACCCCAGAACGATACTCCTATAGTTATTACCGGAAGTATTGTAGAAAGTGGTTCTGACTTGCCTTTGGAGTATGCTACGGTTGCTTTTATAAACAAAGACAATAAAATTGTCACGGGTGGAATCACAAACGAAAAGGGAGCGTATCGTATCGAAGTCCCTAAAGGAATCTATACGGTACAATTTGAATTTATTTCCTATAAGACCACAAAACTTTCTAATCAAAGGCTATTTAAAAACACGAAACTTCCAACCGTTTCCTTAGAGGTAGACAGTGAAAGTTTAGATGAAGTGGTAGTCCGGGCCGAAACCACTGAGGTTCAGGTTCGTCTTGACAAAAAGATATACAACATAGGAAAAGACCTTACTACCAGTGGTGCAACAGTGAGCGATGCCCTTAATAATGTTCCTTCGGTGAATGTAGATGTGGAAGGTGCAATTAGTTTGAGAGGAAACGAAAATGTACGTATTCTCATTAATGGAAAACCTTCGGCCATTGCCGGATTTGGCTCTACGGATGCCCTGCAACAACTTCCTGCGGAAACCATCGACAGGGTCGAAGTGATAACTTCTCCTTCGGCACGCTACGATGCAGAAGGTACAGCAGGTATTATCAATATTATCCTTCGAAAAGAAAAAACATTAGGACTCAATGGTTCCTTTCAGACAAATATTGGATGGCCTTTAAATAGTGGTGTTACGGGAAATATCAATTTAAGGACAGATAAGTTCAATGTATTCAACACTACCGGTGTTCGCTATAGTGACGCTCCCGGAAATGCTTTTTTTGAAAACCTTTATTTTGATGATACCCGCGAGAACCCTTTAGTGATCGAAGAGCGTGATTATGACCGGTTGCGGAAAGGGTTCAACTCCAATTTAGGTATTGAATATTATCTAACTGAAAATTCTTCACTAACAGCTTCCGGTTTTCTTAGATTGGGAGATAATGAGACTATAACCACTAATGATACAGATGAATTTAACCAATCCGGTGACCTGGCGATAACCCGTATAAGAACTGAAACAGAAACCGAAGAGGATACCAGCTATCAACTATCCCTGAACTACGAAAACAATTTTAGTGATGACGGACACAAACTTACTGCCGATTTCCAATATGAAAACGATAAAGAAACCGAAGTATCACTTATTGAAGAACTAAATACATATCCGGTAAGTGAAAGATTATCTTCGGAAGATATTACTTCAAAAGAAGATCAGGAAGAATACCTCGCCCAAATAGATTATGTACTTCCTATTGGTGAAAACGCACAATTTGAAGCCGGTTACCGTGGTAATTTTGAAGAAACCGTAACAGATTATGTATTGTTGGAAGAAGAAGGCACTACAGGAGTCTTCATAAAAAATGACAGCCTTTCAAACCTCTTCACATATAACGAAAACATAAATGCCGTATATGCTCAATATGGTAATAAGTTTGGTAAATTTTCTTTTCTGTTAGGATTGCGTTTGGAGAACACCCAGCTAAAAGGAGATGTAGATGCAGAAGATGTTACATCGGACAACGAAGATGAATTCAATATTAATTTTGATAAAGATTATACGGGACTCTTCCCTACCATAAACTTAATTTATGAGATCGGAGAGCGTGAAAATATTACGTTAGGGTACAACAGGAGGATAAACAGGCCCAGGCATTGGTTTATTAATCCGTTTCCGTCACGCTCCAGTGAAGCGAATGTATTTCAGGGAAACCCGGACCTGGATCCTGCTTATGCCAGTGCTTTCGATCTGGGATACTTAAAGCGGTGGGATAAAATTACTCTTTCATCGTCTGTTTATTATCAATATGAAACCGATGCCTTTGAACGCATCCAGGAAGATACCGGAGAACTTACATCTAATGGTGTCCCTATCATTAGAACAATACCCATAAACCTTTCTACAAATCAGCGTTACGGATTTGAAGCCGGGATATTATACAATCCAATGAAATGGCTTCGTTTGAACGGAAGTTTTAATTTCTACAAGTTTGTTACCGACGGAGAATTTAACGAAATAGATTATGGAGCCGAAGATACCAGCTGGTTTGCACGTGGCAGTGTTAAAGTAACGCTACCTTCAAAAATTGACTGGCAGACCAATGTATTTTACAGGGGGCCAAGAAACAATTCACAAACCGAAACAGATGGAATAGTCGTGTTTAATTTAGCTTTCAGCAAAGATATTATGAAAGACAATGGCACACTAGGCTTCAATGCACGGGATCTTTTAAATTCAAGAAAAAGAAAATCACTAACCGAGGCAGAAACCTTTAGAAGTTATAGTGAATTTCAGTGGAGGGAGCGTCAATTTAGTTTGTCATTTACATACCGCTTCAACCAGAAGAAGAAACGACAAAGAGGAAATGGCAATGGTGGTGGTGATCTGGAGTTTGAAGGTGGTGGTGCTGGGATGTAATGGAAGATAAATAGAATAAAAAAAGGAAGCTGAGAGCTTCCTTTTTTATATATAATTAATTCTAAGTTATTATTCTCTGGCTTTTTTTCTGGCTTCGCGCTTCAACTTCCAATTTTCATATAGTGCACCGCCTATCCAATAAGGGATAAATGAAATTAAGAATATCATTAACCAAAAACCAATGGTCAAAATGGTTAAAAATGCTAAAAATCCCAGATATTGATCAAAATCGAACATAATAAACACGCTTTTTTTAGATGCATCAAAGATACTAGGATTTTTTCAAAAAAAACAATAAAAAAACCTGAATTATTCACATGAAATTAACTGTTGGGATGGTTGAGTACCTTTTGGGTTTTAAGTACCTTTGCATTGCGTTAGAAATTACTATTATGAAATACAGAATAGAAAAGGATACTATGGGGGAAGTAAAAGTCCCTTCCAACAAACTTTGGGGTGCGCAAACCGAGCGTTCCCGTAATAACTTTAAAATTGGAGCCCCGGCGTCCATGCCTCTGGAAGTGGTATACGGTTTTGCATATCTAAAAAAGGCTGCCGCTTATACCAACTGCGAATTGGGGGTCCTCGCTGAAGAAAAACGGGATCTTATTGCAGCTGTTTGTGATGAGATCTTGGCTGGCAAACACGATGACCAGTTTCCGTTGGTTATATGGCAAACCGGAAGCGGCACACAAAGCAATATGAATGTGAACGAGGTAATTGCAAATCGTGCACATCAATTAGCAGGAAAGACAATTGGTGAAGGCGAGAAAACATTACTACCTAATGACGATGTTAACAAATCGCAATCATCCAATGATACTTTTCCAACGGGAATGCATATTTCGGCATACAAAAAACTGATTGAGGTAACAATTCCGGGAGTACAACAGCTACACAGAACACTTTTAGCGAAGGCAGAAGAATTTAAAAGTGTCGTAAAAATTGGCCGTACACACCTAATGGACGCAACACCTTTAACCCTTGGGCAGGAGTTTAGCGGTTATGCGTCACAGTTGGAGCATGGGCTTATTGCGCTGCAAAACACATTGCCACATTTAGCTGAACTTGCCTTAGGAGGAACCGCTGTAGGCACAGGGATCAATACACCTAAAGGATATGCTCCCAAAGTGGCTGAATACATTGCAGAATTTACCGAACTTCCTTTTATAACCGCAAAAAACAAATTTGAAGCGCTAGCTGCTCATGATGCAATTGTAGAATCGCACGGCGCATTGAAACAACTAGCGGTTTCATTAAATAAGATCGCTAATGACATAAGAATGCTTGCCAGTGGCCCACGTAGTGGAATAGGTGAAATTATTATTCCCGCTAATGAGCCGGGGTCCTCTATTATGCCGGGAAAAGTGAACCCAACACAATGCGAAGCACTAACTATGGTATGTGCACAGGTATTAGGAAACGATGTTGCCATTTCTGTAGGAGGAATGCAAGGTCACTATGAGTTGAACGTCTTTAAGCCGGTAATGGCAGCTAATTTCCTGAGCTCTGCCAGGCTTTTAGGAGACGCCTGTGTTTCTTTCGATATTAATTGCGCACAAGGTATAACACCAAATACGGAAGTAATTAACAAGCAATTGAACAATTCCTTAATGTTGGTCACCGCACTAAATACCAAAATTGGGTACTATAAAGCTGCGGAAATTGCAAATACCGCTCATAAAAATGGTACTACTTTAAAAGAAGAAGCCATTAATCTGGGTTATCTCACCGCTGAAGAATTTGATGCATGGGTTAAACCAGAAGATATGGTTGGTGATAATTAAGTAGTTAGACAATTTTATACCATATAACTTAGAAATGGCTGACAGAGATGTCAGCTATTTTTTTGAAAAAATATCGATAAAGTGCAAAAAAAATAGGTGAAATGTAATTTTTGTGTATATTGGAGTACCCAAATTATTAAAACCTATTTATTATGAGGCTACAATTTTTACCCCTCGCGTTGTGTCTTTTGCTTGCTTTTTATGGAAAAAACAGCATGGCTTTTTCAGAAAAAGTTGCTTCTACAAAGAGTACTAAAAGTATTGATTTTAAGGCTGTTTCAAAGAAAGCTAAGGATAAAAATAATCTGACAAAGATTATAGAAACCACAAAAGAAGATGCACCGGACAAATCCCCGAAAAGCAATATGGCAAATTATAATATCGCCAGCGCTGCAAATTTCCAGTTTTCTGCTTTTGAAGAAAATTCCTACAAAAATATCACCCCAAACCCTGTAGGAACCACAAAAAATTTAAAAGGCGGTATAACTACTATTAATTCTGCCTCTCAAGATGCAGATCTGGCTGCCTCCTTTAAAAATGGTATGTTTTATGGCTTTGCGATCATGGTGGTCCTTTTAAACCTGATCTGTTACTTTTTATTCGACGAAAAAATATTTATGACCTATTCATTGGCTTTGGCCGGAATTACTTCAACACTCTTTTTTAGTGACGGGTTATATATGTTTCTGGGAATAGAAAGTATTCAAAATATTGAAGCTATGCAGTCTACATTGCTGCTTATAGCAGTTGGTTTTAGCGCCTGGTTTGCCTCAAGGTATTTAACATTAAATGAGTTTTTTCCAAAACTGCGTTGGGTAACAATGACATTATTGGGTATTTCCATGGTAATAGTAGCTATGGCATGGGCATCAGAGGATGTTCTATTTGCCACCATTGCCAATACTATTCTCCTAAGCATAATGGCTTCTTACTTTTTAGCCGGTATTTTACTTTTCAGCAGTAAGAATTACCCAAAATTCTATGTAATAGCTTGTAGTATTCCCTTACTCTTTGCTATTGATTTCTTTGTATTAAAGAACTTTGGGATAGACTTTCTGGGTGTGCAAACAGTTCACCTTAAGGCAGCCATACTTGTTGAAATGTTATTGATCACTTATGCTATTGTATATCGTATGCGAGCTATTAAGGAAGAAAACCTGTTGCGACAAACAGAGTTGCGAATCTTCCTGAAGAGACAGGAAGTTATGAATAGAAGAAATGCTGCAAAATTGATGGAAGATGTGTATTTGGAGAACCTAATTATGCATTATGACCTTGACGGCTTAGAAATTAAGCTGCTCCAATATATTTCTGAAGGAAAAGATAATTCTAAGATCGCGCGAAAATTAAAAACCTCTGAACTTGAAGTGGAAAGCCTTACAAAAGAACTATACCATAAACTCGAAATAAGTGAGCACATTCAGGAAGACTATCGAATGGTTGATACTCAACCTGATTATATATATAACTAACTCCCAAATTTATCCCCAAACCTATTCCAACTAAGTAGAAAAAGAGGGTAAGCTTTACAAGCTTATCCTTTTTTTATGTAGAACTTTCGGTATCTGAAGTAAGCAGCAACACTCAATACAAAAGCAAAAGCAACGATATAATACACAAATGTTGGTGTTGCAGGGGCATCACCACTAGCGTAAGAATGAAGGCCGCTTAAGTAGAAATTCACCCCAAAATAGGTCATCATAATAGATGCATACGCGAACATTGCCATCACATTAAAGAACCATCTGCCTCGTAATCCCGGAATTAATCGCATATGGATCACAAAAGCGTATACTATAATACTAATAAGCGCCCAGGTTTCTTTAGGATCCCAGCCCCAATATCTTCCCCAACTTTCGTTGGCCCACATACCTCCTAAAAAGTTACCTATGGTCAACATGACCAGGCCAACAGTAAGGGTCATTTCCGTAATTACTGTTAGTTCCTTAATATTCAGGTCCATCCTGGTAAAATTCTTTTTAGAGGTCAACAACATCAATAATAAAGATGTAGCTCCCAGGATCATGCCTAGTGTAAACGGCCCATAACTTGCAACAATTACCGCTACATGTATCATTAACCAGTAACTATCCAATACCGGCTGTAAGTTAGCGATTGCCGGATCCAGCCAATTTAGGTGAGCGGCCCATAGTATTATAGAGGCCACAAATGCCGTAGAAGCAATGGTAAGGTCACTTTTTCTTCCAAAGGCCAATCCAAAGAAAACTGTGGCCCAACCTACATAAATAACAGATTCGTACGCATCACTCCAGGGCGCATGGCCACTAATATACCAACGTACAATGAGTCCTATTGTCATTAAGATAAAAAGTACCCAAATCAAATACTTGAATACTTTAATGATTCCATTGACCACTTTGGCCTGCGTAAATATTTGTAAGATGATAAATATGAACATCAATGCTCCTATACCTGCAAAATAGGTATACAAACGATTAAAAAGGTCCACACGGTTATTGATGATCTCTGCTTTGATCTTGTTTTCTGAAGGCATTACAGCACTTCCATACTTTTTTTGAAATTTAGTGATCCCTGCCAAAATCTCTTCAGCTTCAGTATAATCACCTGTTTTTCGGGCTTCCCGAAGTGATTGAAAATAAATGGGAAGAATGGTCCTTGTTACCGTAGAATCCATTCCCGTAAAATTGGCTTCATTTAATTCAGGATACGATACCCACTTATTATTTTCATCGTCAGGGATCGGGAATATTCTGAGAATACTTCCGCTTAGCGCCTGATTTAATACATAAAAGTTTTCGTGAGCCTTTATAAAATCTTTCTCAAACTGATTGGGATTGGCCTTTGAAGTCGCAGCTTCTAAATAAGGCTGCAGTTTATAATTGGTCTTTTCATCGAACAGGTCCAGCAGTGCAATAAGCTTAGTGTCTTTTGGAACACCAATTACATCTCTAATACTATCATTACCTCGCTTAAGTGCAATAATTGGTGCCTGGGACCATAGGGCGGGAAATTCGGTCATGGATATAAAGACCTGGTTAGGGTCCAGTCCTTCATAACTGTTCTTATGGCTGACCTTTCGAAGTAATTCACTGGCAAATGTATTTACCGGTTTCATTCTCCCATTGTCCTGAATGACCAATTTTGCAAACTTAGCAGCATGTTCCTTACTTACCGCATTAGCTAAAATTACAGAATCGATCTGTGTTTTAGTTGCTTTTTGATGCTGTGGATTAGTATTAGAGTGTTGTGCAAAAGCTGAAAAAGAGAATAGTATAAGTGCAATGGTTACTAATTTAGATTTCTTCTTTTTTATTTTATCTAACATTCTTTTCAGGGAACCGAAACGGGTATTTTTATCGAACAAAATTGCCATGAGCCCAAAATAAAGAAGAAAATAACCAATATATGTAACCCAGGTACCCCAGAAATCCTTGTTTACAGAAAGTACGGTACCTTTTTCATCCGAGTCGAAAGATGCCTGAAAAAAACGGTATCCCTTATGGTCCAAAACGTGATTCATATAGATCTCGTAGTCAAAAAAATCTGTTTCAGAATCATTTACAGTTATCTTACTTCTAAATGCTGAATAACTCTTTTCGGTACCCGGATACTTATCGGCAATAAAGTCATTAAGTGTAATACTAAAAGGTAAAGTATAGGTTTTGCTTCCGTAGGCAAGATATACATCCAACCCACCTATTTCAGTTTTGGTAGGATTAGGCAAAGTTCCTTTTCCTCCCAAGAGTTCTACGGTTTTAGTCTCTCCTCCTGTAGTAACATCCAAAATAAGAGCATCCTGGTTGGTCTTTTCGGTTTTAGGAACCCGTACAACACCATAACTTCCTTTTGTGACCTCCTCCGGAATGACAAAGGCCATTCCTGCCAATTGGTACAAAGAACGAAGCATTAAAGGCTGGGTACTGTCCCTGGCGACTCTTCCTTGCATTTGGTCCGCCATACGCATAAAACTACCTTCAAAAGGAGACTCTATAGTATAGTTTCCATCACTGCCATACGTGATATTAATAGCTCCGGGAGTAGCATTATTTATCGCAAATATAACATTGTGTATGGAGGTTACTTCCCCCACTTTTATCCAGTGGTCATGCCTGTTTCCATCTCCTGCCTCTACTATCTTCAAATATTCCTCACCATCTTCTGAAGCTATTAACCCTTCTTTTGCGTTTTTTATGAAATCCTTATAAGTGATTGTTACTTCCTGTTTATTATAGTCTGTATTGACTGTAAAATCATTGTCCAAACGTTCAGAAAGGCGTAATTTTTTTGGAAGTACTTTTCTGCGTTGTGGGACACCATCAATTTGATAGTCACCGTCTATAAAAGCAGTAAGATAGGTGTGTTCGGATAGCATTACATTTTCCGTAGCCCCTTCCCGAATGCTCATTACTCCTTCATATCCAATATAACGTGTTATAAAAGCTCCTACAAGTATTAAGATAAAAGCCAGATGAAATAGCAACGTAGCCCACTTTTCTTTTTTGTATAGCCTGTATCTAAAAATATTCCCGGCAAAATTGATCACAAAGATCACCATGATAGCTTCAAACCACCATGCGTTGTAGATAAGTTCTCTAGTGTACGGTGTAGGTGATGTTTCTTCAAACCTGTCCAACCAGGTTCCAATGGCCATGGCAACGGCAAAAACAATAAATAAAACAGCGGTTAAACGGGTGGAGAAAAGGAATGCAGCTATTTTCTTTTGCATTATGCGAATTTTAGTGCAAATTTAGGTAATTACTACCATTTTAGCTACTTAAATTTGTTAATCCATATGAATATTATTTTGTAGGCTTTTTCCGGGCCTCAAACATCTTTATATGAATAAAGGTTCCCATATTTCTCGCTCTGTTTTTAGCAATTTGAGCAGTTTCTCCCACAAACAGTTCATCAATGGTAAGGTACCATAGATTTATCCAGGTTCCAAAATGTAGTTCATTGATTCCTTCATTGAAAGCCCGGTCCACCCCAACGTGCTTTCCTATTGGGTCGCCCTGATAGGCCTTTTTAAAGAAAAGATTAGATTCCCAAAAGTCCGTTAAATGTTCTAAATGATGGTCCCAGTCCTTTATGATGGTATTAAAAATAGGGCCTAGAAGTTCATCTTTTCTTACTCTTCCGTAAAATGTCTTTACTAAAAGATTGATATCTTCTCTGGATTTAATATCGTCCATATGGCATTACAATTGAATCTGTAAAGTTATTGCATATTTTAAAATAAAAATCATTAAAAAGTTTTTACTTTGCTTTATGATTCAGGTAGCTTTTTTAGGGTTTGGAAATGTGAACTATCATTTATGTAATTCTTTATGTAATAATGATTATATTTCTGTAAATCAAGTATATAATAGAAATAAGATTTTATTTTCTTCTGAATTAGAAAAGATTCCGTTTACAACAGCTCTTTCAGAACTTAAAAATGCCGACGTCTATATTATTGGCATTCCGGATGACGCTATCTCACCTTTTTCTGAAAGAGTACCTTTTGAAAATAAACTGGTGGTACATACTTCCGGTGGTGCAGAAATGGCAGCACTGTCCTCAAAAAATCGAAAAGGGGTTTTTTATCCGTTGCAGACTTTTTCAAAAAAGAGCGAAGTGGATTTCAAAAAAATACCCATTTGTATTGAAGCCGAAAATGCTTCTGACCTAAAGCTACTAAAACAACTAGGTGAAACTATTTCAGAAAAGGTTGTGGAGATCAATTCCGAAGAACGCGCAAAGCTACATGTCGCTGCTGTTTTTGTAAATAATTTTGTAAACTACCTATATCATATTGGCCATGAAATTGTTTCGGAAAACAATATTTCGTTCGACCTGCTAAAACCTCTTATTGCCGAAACCGCCCGTAAAATGGAAAGTATCCTGCCGAAAGAAGCTCAGACAGGGCCTGCAAAGCGAAATGACCTGAAAACAATAGAAAAACATTTACATTTGCTGCAAGACAGTCCGTACAATCAATTATATCAACAGCTAACCAAAGCCATACAAACTACCGCCCATGGAAAAAAGCTATAAAGAATACTTACAACATATCACCACTTTTGTTTTTGATGTAGATGGTGTGCTTACAGATGGTACCATTGTGGTCACAACCAATGGAGAAATGTACCGCACTATGAATACCAAAGACGGATTTGCACTAAAAACCGCTTTTGAACAAGGGTTTAAGGTATGTATCATTTCCGGAGGAACAAATGAAGGTGTTCGTAAACGCTTGCAGGGACTTGGATTAACAGATATTTACCTCGGTGCACATCATAAAACCGAAACTTTGAACGAGTATTTGAAAGTTTCCAATATCAAAAGAGAAAATGTTTTGTTTATGGGAGATGATATCCCGGATCTGTACGTAATGCAGGAAGTGGGATTACCGTGTTGTCCGCAGGATGCTGTCCCGGAAATTAAAGATATTTCCAAATACGTTTCTCATAAAAAAGGAGGAAAAGGCTGTGTACGTGATATTATTGAACAGGTCCTTAAAGTCCAGGGGAAATGGATCAGTAATGGTAATGCAAGTGCCAAATACGATTAAATCTCAGGAATAAATACAATGAACGTTCTCAAATTAGTCCGTCCTATCAATTTATTATTCATTGTTTTGGTTCAGGCCTTTGTGAAGTATGGATTGTTTAATCCGCTTGGGGCAGAAACCACATTAAATACTATTGATTTCTCTCTATTGGTGATCGCAACCGTCTGTATTGCTGCAGCAGGAAACATCATCAATGACATCTATGATGTTGAGATCGACCGTATCAATAAACCCAACAAAGTGCTTATTGGTAAAAATATCTCTGAAAAAAAGGCAAACCGATGGTATATAGCTTTAAATGTGATTGGTGTTGGTATAGGCTTTTACCTTTCAAATAATATAGGGAAGTCAAATTTTGCAGCCTTATTTATTGTGATTTCGGCACTATTGTACTTATATGCTTCTTACCTAAAAGGAATATTGTTGGCAGGTAATTTTCTTATATCGTTGTTAGTGGGCATGAGCATCCTTATTGTTGGGCTTTTTGACCTGCTTCCGGCAATTAATGCACAGAACCAAACCTCACAATTTACTGTTTTTAAGATATTGCTGGATTATGCCTTATTTGCTTTTCTTCTGAATTTTATACGGGAAATTGTAAAAGACATACAGGATATTAATGGGGATAAAAACGGAGGAATGAACAGCCTTCCTATTGCAATTGGCAGAAAAAGAGCTACTACGGTTGTATTTGTTTTAGGTGTATTCACAATTTTGACTGTTATACTTTACAGCTACACCTATCTTTACCATACACAAATAGTAGCATTATATTTTCTCTTTTTAATTGTGGCACCCCTACTCTACTTTTGTGTGAAGGCCTGGAGTGCAGAGCAACGCAAAGACTATGCTCTTCTCTCAAAACTTTTAAAACTCATTATGTTTCTGGGAATGTGTTCTATACTATTATACCCTCTTGTAAATAAATAAAATGCTAAAAGAAAAATTAAAAGATTACAATATCATCCTTGCCTCAGGTTCTCCCCGAAGGCAGCACTTTTTTAAAGAACTAGGGATGGATTTTGTCATTGATGTACGTGAAATTGAAGAATCTTACCCGGACAGCTTAAAGGCCTCTGCAATTACAGACTATCTGTCTCAACTAAAAGCTTCGGTGTTTAATGGTCTTTCTGAAAATGATATTGTGGTCACAAGTGATACTATTGTTTGGAAGGACGGAAAAGCAATTGAAAAACCAAAAGACAGGAAGGATGCCAGGCAAATGCTACAAAACCTTAGCGGTAGTATGCATGAAGTAATTACATCGGTTTGTTTTACGGGAAAAGGTTTTCAGAAAACGATCAACGACACTACCAAAGTATGGTTCAAGGAACTCAAGGAAGAAGAAATTGACTATTATATAGATACCTGCCAACCCTTTGATAAAGCAGGAAGCTATGGAATACAGGAATGGATCGGTTACATAGGCATTGACCGGTTGGAAGGTTCGTATTTTAATGTCATGGGATTGCCCACCCGACTTGTTTACAAAACGTTAATAGAGCTGGCAAGGCCGTAATTTTGTAGTATTTTTGCTTAAAATGCTTCGAAAATGAAAATCACCCCAGGTAAACTATTCAATCTATTATGTATCCTTATACTTCTATCTTCTTGTGAATCTAAGAAAGATACGCCCGGTGCATCCGCTTCCGGGAAAAGTACCGAAAAAGAAAATGTAAAAGAGCGTAATCTGAATTCAGAATTTAAAGACTATTGGTACGCCGGAAAGGCAGAAATAACTTCCTACCAATTATTGCAAGAGCGGTATGGTGAGCTTCGGGAAGGAACGGTGGTCAACGTTTTTGTAACCGAAGACTTCCTGCCCTCAGTGCAAGTAAAGGCTAATAATTATGCTGAAGAGAATATCCCGGTATTAAAAATGAACAGTACCAAAAAATTTCTAACCGGTATTTATCCGTACTCAATCATGACAAGTACTT
>JANQOS010000085.1 GCA_028285705.1 Altibacter sp. | reverse complement strand
AATTATTCGTGATGTTTCTGCCATAGGTACGCTACCCGATGGTGAATGTATTGCTGAAAAATTTATCCCTTTTAAAAATGAACTGGCAGTTATTGTAGTACGAAATCCAAAAGGAGATGTAAAAACGTATCCTGTGGTCGAAATGGAATTTCACCCGGAAGCCAATCAGGTAGAATACGTGATTTGCCCTGCCCGTATTGATGAGGCGGTTGCAAAAAAAGCACGTGATGTTGCTACTAAAGTTTCCAAAGCCTTTCAGCATGTTGGATTATTAGCTGTAGAAATGTTTCAAACCACAGATGATGAAATCCTGGTAAATGAAGTTGCGCCAAGGCCTCATAATAGTGGCCATCATAGCATTGAATCTAATTATACCAACCAGTTTGAGCAACACTTAAGGGCAATTTTAGATCTTCCTTTGGGGAAAACAGCCAGTAAAGTTAGTGGGGTCATGGTCAATTTAGTTGGCTCCGAAGGGTACTCCGGAAATGTAGCTTACAAAAATATTGGTGCTATTATGGAAATGGAAGGAGTAACTCCTCATATCTACGGAAAGAAAGAAACCCGTCCTTTTAGAAAAATGGGACATGTGACAATTGTAAATGAAGATATTAATGAAGCTCGAAAAATAGCAGAAAGAGTGAAGAAAACAATTCAAGTGATCAGTAAAACTAAATAATAATCATTAAAACATATCCGCTTTGGCGGACGTACATTATGAGCAAAGTAGGAATCATCATGGGAAGCACAAGTGATCTGCCGGTTATGCAAGACGCTGTAGATATTTTAAAAGGTTTTGATATTGAAGTGGAGGTCGATATTGTTTCGGCGCATCGCACACCTGATAAATTATTTGATTATGGAAAAAATGCCCACACAAGAGGTATTTCTGTTATTATTGCAGGAGCCGGAGGAGCTGCGCACCTGCCGGGAATGATCGCTTCACTATCCCCATTACCCGTTATTGGTGTTCCGGTAAAATCCAGTAATTCTATTGACGGGTGGGATTCTGTCCTATCTATTTTACAAATGCCGGGAGGAGTTCCAGTGGCCACGGTAGCACTAAACGGTGCAAAAAATGCAGGCATCCTGGCTGCACAGATCATTGGATCTACAGACACATGTGTTTCAGACAAAATACTCGCCTATAAAGAAGGGCTAAAGCTTAAGGTAGAAGAAGGAGCTAAAAAGTTAAAAGATAATTAGATTAAAAAAGAAGAAAAGATTACCATGAACAATCCCCTGTTGGAGCCCTTTGATTCTGCTCCATTTTCAAAAATTAAAAATACACATTACTTACCGGCAATAAAGGAGCTTATTGAGGTTACTAAACGTGAAATTGATGCCATTACCCATAGCAGTGATGCACCTACATTTCAAAATACGGTTGAAGCATTGGAGTACACCGGCCTGCAATTAGACAGAGTTACCAGTATCTTTTTTAATCTTAACAGTGCTGAAACCAGTGAAAAAATTCAAAAGATCGCCCAGGAAGTTTCTCCATTGCTTTCAGAATTCAAGAATGATCTCTTACTCAATGAAACCCTTTTTAAAAGAGTAAAAACAGTTTACGATCTTAGGGATACATTTGTTCTTAATCCTGAACAGCAAATGCTGTTGGAAAAACAATACAGGGGTTTTGCACGTAACGGTGCAAATCTTTCAGAAAAGGATAAGGAGTCTCTTCGGAAAATTGACACCGAACTTTCTAAGCTGAAACTCACATTTGGAGAAAATGTACTTGCCGAAACCAATCTGTTTGAAATGCTGGTTACCAGCAAAAAAGAACTTGCCGGCCTTCCTGATGGTGCTAAAGAAGCCGCTGCGCAAACTGCAAAAGAAAGAGGAAAAGAAGGTTGGTTGTTTACTCTGGATTACCCAAGCTATATACCTTTTATGAAATATTCAGAAAACAGGAAGCTTCGTAAAAAAATATCACTTGCTTTTGGATCAAAAAGTTTTCATGATGATAAATTGGACAACAAAAAGAATGTCCTGGAGATTGTAAAACTTCGTCATCAACGTGCCCAATTGTTAGGGTATCGATCTCACGCACATTTTGTCTTGGAAGAACGTATGGCCGAAACACCGCAAAAAGTCGAATCTTTTTTGAATGAATTACTGGAAAAGGCTAAGCCTGCTGCTCAAAAGGAGTTTGATGAATTGGAAGAGTTTGCAAAAGAACTGGATGGAATTGACCGGCTTCAAAAATGGGACGGGGCTTATTATGCCGAGAAATTAAAACAAAAGCGCTTTGACCTGGATGATGAAAAGCTGAAACCTTATTTCAAACTGGAAAATGTGATTGATGGTGTTTTTGGTGTTGCAAAAAAACTCTATGGAATCGATTTTAAAGAAATTCACGATATAGACACATATCATCCGGATGTAAAAACCTTCCGGGTAACAGATTCTGAAGATGAGTTGGTTGCTATCTTTTATGCAGATTTTCATCCTCGCCCGGGAAAACGTGGTGGAGCCTGGATGACCTCATACAAACCTCAACAAATTAAGGATGGAATAAATGATCGCCCACATGTTTCGATCGTTTGTAATTTCACTAAGCCTACCTCAAGCAAACCATCTTTACTAACATTTAATGAGGTTACTACACTGTTTCATGAATTTGGACATGCGCTTCATGGTATGTTAGCGAACACCACTTATAAAGGATTGTCCGGCACCAGTGTATATTGGGATTTTGTGGAACTTCCAAGTCAGATACTGGAAAATTGGTGCTACGAAAAAGAAACGTTAGAGTTATTTGCCACGCACTATAAGACAGGTGAACTAATCCCTATGGAATTAGTTGAAAAAATAAAAGACTCATCTACTTTCCATGAAGGTATGCAAACACTTCGACAATTGAGTTTTGGAATATTGGATATGGCCTGGCACGGAAGTGACCCTTCAGAGATTAAAAATGTAAAGAGTTTTGAAAAAAAGGCATTTGCCGAAACACAATTGTATCCGGATGTAGAAGAAAATTGTATGAGTACTTCTTTTTCACATATTTTTCAAGGTGGGTATTCAGCTGGATATTATAGTTACAAATGGGCAGAAGTATTGGATGCCGATGCCTTTGCCTATTTTAAAAAAGAAGGGATTTTCAACAAAAAAGTAGCTGATAAATTTAAAAATTACATTCTTTCACAGGGAGGCACTCAGGATCCCATGGAATTGTATATAAAGTTCCGTGGGCAAAAACCTAACCCAGATGCCCTTTTAAAACGGGCAGGACTATTAAAACAGTAACCTTAAAAGCCTAAAATTTGTTATACAAAAAATACATTATAAAAAAGCCTCTTATTTTCCATAAGAGGCTTTTTTATAATGCTATATCCTAAATTTATTTCAAAAGTATTTTTTTTGAAATTACAGATTTTGCTTCCGTTACAAAAGTAGCTACATAAACTCCTGACTTCAGGGAGTGTAAAGACAATGAGCCTTTAGTTGTAGATATTGGAGAATCCAAAACCTTTTTACCAAGTACATCATAAATTTCAATATTGGTAAAACTTTCATTTGATGCCTTGAGATCATATTCCAAATTAGAATCATTCACTGTAACAAAAACAGTATCTATTAATGTTTCGTCAACTGCTAACGCACCATCACTTTTTGCAGTTTCAATTAAAAATTCTGCACATAGTTTTGCAAATTTAGTGGCATGTGTAGATGTTCCTGTAAGGCTATAAGTATCGTTAGGTGAATGGATGTTTGAATTATGTTGCCCAAAATTTGCTTCAAACGGGAAAGATGCCATATATCCTTCACCGGTCCAACTGGCATGGTCTGAACAACCATAGTTACAAAGAGAAGTACCATAAGTGATCTGGTGTGGCCCCGAAGCATTGTAATGATCTAACAGTTGCATTAGAAAACCGTTAAGTGTAGCGTTGGTATAATCTGTTATAAAGGAAACGTCGTTTGCAGAGCCATTGTAATTGGTCATATCAAATTGTACAACAGCCACTACGTTCACATTATTGTTATTATAGTTCTGAGCAATTTCAGCAGAGCCTACCAATCCAATTTCTTCGGCGGCATATGCCATTACTTCAATGGTTTTCTTGGGAACAAACCCTACCTCAAATAAAGCACGGGTTGCTTCTGTAATCGTTGCAATTCCGGAAGCATCGTCATCGGCCCCGGGCGCATCGTTGTTTCCTTGATTGGAAGTTGAATCCAAATGTCCTCCAACAATTACAAATTCATCCGGTGTCTCTGCTCCTTCAATTGTCATGATTACCGATGGCATTTGCGTATTTACATGATTGTACAACCTCACACTTACATCTGTTCTTCCATACGTATTTGCCATGGCCTCCCATTTAGCCTTCAGATCGTTGGCAGCCTGGGTTGCAGAAGGCCTGTTATGGTATCTTGTCCCATAAGCTTCCAGTTCCAATATCTGGTCTTCAATATTTTGAGTGTTTATAAGGCCCAGGGTTTGGTTTACCAGGGCATCTTCGGTAATAGAAAAGGCTAACCGGTTTTGTGGTGTTCTTTTTGGTTTGTCTAATGCTGCTATTGCTTCTTCCAAAGAACTTTTAAAAATATAGCCCGGGCCATGAACCAGTACCCTGTCATGTAATTTATGCCCGGCAAGCGGAGTTAAATAAACAGCAGCTTCATTCCTTTTTTCAGCTAATATCTCTACTTCATTAGGTAGATCTTTCTTCAATTCCCTGGCATCTTGCAAGGACATTGTAGCGTAGAAATTACTGGTTTCCTGGGAATAACTATTAAATGCAATCAATGCAATTATAGCCAGAATAAGAAATTTTATTTTTTTCATAGTCGTAAATTTTAATCTCAAAGTTAAGTCATAACGTTAACAAAATTCAATTTTCATCATTATTTAACTTTTCAATTGTGTTAGAAACACTAACTTTTAGGCTGTTCTTCACAAAACTTTATTATTTTTGATAAATCTTCTATAGATCAGGTATGCCATCAAGTCTTTTAAATCCTAATCAATGGGTGGATCTTTATTCAGATTATCTGTATAACTATACCATTGTACGCGTAAATAGCCATGAAGTGGCACAGGATTTAATTTCTGAAACTTTTCTAGCAGGCTTAAAATCTCAAAAGAACTTTAAAGGTGAAGCTAGTGAACGTACATGGCTTATTTCTATTCTAAAAAGAAAAATAATTGACCATTACCGTAAAATAAACTCCACCAAAGGAAAAGCAGAAGTACGTATGAGCTATACCGATGAAGATGCGGAAGGAAGCTGGATTGAGGAACGTGTTAGCGACCCCTTTGATAAAACTGCTGAAGATACCATGGAAAATGAAGAATTGGGTTTAGCAATTTTAAATTGCCTGGATGGTTTAAATGAAAGACAAGCAACAATTTTTAAAATGAAAACAATCGACGGTTTTGATACTGAAGCTATCTGTAATGAATTTGACATTACCCCGTCTAACCTTTGGGTTATTATCCATCGTGCCAGAAATGCGATGGCAGATTGCCTGGAAACAAACTGGTTTTAGAGAAATTATGAAGTTTATGTTGAAGTGCGAAGAAGCTGCTCATTATTGTGATAAATTACAATATAATGAAGCTAGCCCTTGGGAAAAATTTACGATGAAATTGCATCATTTATTCTGTCGTATTTGTAAAGAGCATTCTATTAAGAATACAAAACTTACCCGTCTTTTAAGAAGATCCGGTGTAAGAACGTTAAGCTCAAATCAAAAAGAACATCTAAAAGAAAGGTTAAGGCAAGAGATGTCTAATTAAAAGCAAAAAACCACACCAAACTATTGGAATACTTTCTACCCAAAAAGAAGCGAAATACCTTGGCTGCCTTTTTTCTGAAAAAAATATAGCTATTGCTGTTAATATACATGCAAATAAAAGACCAATTGCATAAGGTATTGAAATTACATCTCTAAAGTATTCCATTAAAAAACAAATTCCTAACAGGACACCTCCCAAAATTTTCGTTACAAAAACTCCATGTCGTTGAGGTAAGGTATTCAATGTGGGTTTATCATATGGAAGGTCCCTTATCTCAAAGGGAATAGTCAACGCAATTACAATAAAAGTTCGTTGTAAAAATGTAATAGCATGTGCTGCTACATATTCTTCTTTCGCAGCAATTAGTGGTATTATAACTGTAACTCCTGCCCAGACTATAGCAACAATAAATATCTTTAATCCGCTAAAGTTCCGTAAGTTCTTTCTTCTCAGGAAAGGAACCGCATATAACAAAGTTAGTATCCCAAAAACTGCTGTGGTACATAAGGTCTCAAAAGATTGTCGCAGACTAAAAAAGAGCAAAATCACAAAACACAGAATAGAAAAAACCTGAATGGTTTTTAGTGAATCCGTTAAACTTTTGTGATGCAATCCTGCAACAGCAGCATATTTTACAAAATTATAGCCAGTAATTGTCCCAAAAAAAATAAAGCCGTACAGTGTTCTTGATATCTTCAGTCCAAATTCAATTTCTGTGATCATGACCAGTGAAAGTACTGCTAAAGCAACATGAATACTACTATTAACATAAAAACTGAATACGCGTTTCAAGAGCTTCATAAAACAAAAATAGACAAAGTGTTAGTAACCTATTTATTTACTTAAAAAGGCCTCCACATCGGAAAATTAAAAAACACAAAGTTTATGGTTTAAAATATGTAATTTTGCAGCTTAATTTAATTGCAAATAAATGAATACAGATTCTTTTGCCCTTAGACATATTGGTCCCAGAAAAGGTGACCTGTCCGAAATGCTTAAAACCATTGGTTCACAGAGTCTGGACCAATTGATATCCGAAACCATTCCAGATGACATTCTTTTAGGAAAAGAGCTCGTTCTTGATGTAGCAATGAGCGAAAACGAATACCTGGAACACATCACAGATCTGGCTTCAAAGAACAAAATATTTAAAACATATATTGGATTGGGATATCACCAGTCCATCACCCCTCCGGTTATTCAACGCAATATCTTGGAGAATCCCGGGTGGTACACGGCCTACACTCCTTATCAGGCAGAAATTGCCCAGGGTAGATTGGAAGCATTGCTCAATTATCAAACTATGGTTGCCGACCTCACCGGTATGGAGTTGGCTAATGCTTCTTTGCTGGATGAAGCTACCGCAGCCGCAGAAGCTATGGCATTATTGCTTGCTGTAAGAGAGCGTGAACAAAAGAAGAATGGTGCCGTAAAGTTTTTTGTTTCTGAAGAGATCCTTCCGCAAACTCTATCATTATTGCAAACACGATCTACGCCTATAGGCGTAGAATTAGTGGTAGGAAATCATGAGGATTTCGATTTTTCTTCAGAATATTTTGGTGCAATCCTACAATATCCGGGGAAAACCGGAAGGGTTTATGATTTCAAGGAATTTGTTTCTAAGGCAAAAGAAGCACAAATAAAAGTAGCGGTTGCTGCAGATATCTTAAGTCTTGTAAAATTAGAGGCTCCGGGTAATTTTGATGTGGATGTAGTAGTGGGAACAACACAACGTTTTGGAATACCTTTAGGATACGGAGGGCCACATGCAGCTTATTTTGCTACCAAAGAAGAATACAAACGAAATATTCCGGGGCGTATCATTGGGGTTACTAAAGATACAGATGGTAAACGTGCTCTGCGTATGGCACTGCAAACACGGGAGCAACACATAAAACGCGATAAAGCAACATCAAATATTTGTACAGCACAGGTATTACTGGCAGTAATGGCAGGAATGTACGCTGTATATCACGGCCCAAAAGGATTAGAATACATCGCAAATAAAGTTCATCATACTGCTGTAACTCTGGCAGAAGTTCTTGAAAAACTGGGGCTTCATCAAACCAATGAGGCATACTTTGATACAATTGCTATTAAAGCAGATGTTTCAAAGATCAAATCTTTATCAAAAGAAAAAGGAATAAATTTTTATTATCCGGATGCTGAAACGGTATCTGTTTCGGTAAATGAAACAACAACCATAAAGGACCTCAACAAGATTATACAGGTTTTTGCAGAAGCATCTAATAAAGAAACTATTGAGGTTAGTGAGCTATTTACCGAAAATAAGATTCCGGCAGAAATAGGACGTAAAACCGAATTCTTACAAAACGAGGTTTTCAATAGCTACCATAGTGAAACAGAGTTAATGCGTTACATTAAAAAATTAGAACGTAGAGACCTGTCGTTAAACCATTCGATGATATCTCTGGGTTCTTGTACAATGAAGTTGAATGCTGCAGCCGAAATGCTACCACTTAGTGACCCGCAATGGGGCAATGTACACCCTTTTGTTCCTGTAGAGCAGGCAGAGGGATATCAACAAGTCTTAAAGAAACTGGAAAATCAACTTACCGAAATTACCGGTTTTGCCGGAACTTCTCTACAACCAAATTCCGGTGCCCAAGGTGAATATGCTGGTTTAATGGTAATAAAAGCATACCATGAATCCAGGGGAGATACAGATAGGAACATCTGCCTGATCCCTTCATCTGCCCATGGAACCAACCCTGCCAGTGCGGTAATGGCAGGAATGAAAGTTGTAGTTACTAAATCTACAGAAGAAGGAAATATTGATGTGGATGACCTGCGTGCTAAGGCAATTGAACATAAAGATCATTTAGCAGCACTAATGGTTACATACCCTTCAACGCATGGAGTTTATGAATCTGCAATTAGAGAGATTACCGGTATTATTCATGAAAATGGCGGACAAGTATATATGGATGGTGCCAATATGAATGCACAAGTAGCCTTAACCAACCCCGGGGCTATTGGAGCAGATGTTTGCCATCTTAATCTCCATAAGACATTTGCGATTCCACACGGAGGTGGAGGGCCCGGTGTAGGGCCTATTTGTGTTGCAGAGCAACTGGTACCATTTCTACCATCAAACCCAGTAATTAAAACCGGAGGAGAAAAAGCGATCACTGCAATTTCTGCCGCTCCCTGGGGAAGCCCCTTGGCCTGCCTAATTTCCTACGCTTATATATGTATGCTGGGTGAAAAGGGATTAAAGAAGTCTACACAATATGCCATCTTAAATGCTAATTATATAAAAGAAAGACTAAAAGGCCATTATGATGTATTATATAATGGTGAACGTGGGCATGTAGCCCATGAGATGATCGTGGATTGTCGTCCTTTCAAGGCAAACGGCATTGAAGTAACAGATATTGCTAAACGGCTTATGGATTATGGCTTCCACGCACCAACGGTATCTTTTCCTGTTGCGGGAACTTTAATGATCGAACCTACCGAAAGTGAAAGTAAAGAAGAATTGGATCGTTTTTGCGATGCTATGATCTCCATTAGAAAAGAAATTGATACAGCCGAAAAAGACAACCCTGACAATATATTAAAGAACGCACCACATACTTTGGCAATGGTTACAAATGATGTTTGGGAATTTTCTTACAGCAGAAAAGAAGCCGCATTTCCACTGGATTATATTTCAGACAATAAATTTTGGCCTACGGTACGAAGGGTAGACGATGCATATGGTGACAGAAACCTGATCTGTACCTGTGAGCCTATTGAAGCCTATATGGAGGCTTAGTTTGTTTAAATAAACCCTCAATAGAAAATCTTCAATTTCCTTCATAGAATTTTGAAGATTTTCTTTCATTAATTCCAAAGACTAAAAAAAATTAAAAACTGCTTATTTCCATCAAAATAAAAGTGCTACCTAAGTACTTTTCAGTATTTTAGTCAAAACTTTCAGTGCAATGGGCGTTACAATCACAGGCATAGGTAGTTACATTCCCAGTGGGGTTGCAACTAATGAAGAATTTGAAAATCATCACTTCTTTAATGAAGACGGATCTCGTTTTGGGTATAAAAATGAAGAGATCATTGAAAAGTTCAAAGCCATTACCGGTATAGCCGAAAGACGCTATATCATAGATGACCTGACAACTTCGGATATTGCTTCCTTTGCCGCAGAAAAGGCCATTGAAGATGCAGAAATCGACAAGGAAGAACTTGATTATATCATTGTCGCTCACAACTATGGAGATGTAAAATATGGCACTTTGCAAAGTGATACCGTTCCCAGTATTGCTTCACGGGTAAAACACATTTTAAAGATCAAAAACCCATATTGTGTTGCTTACGATATGCTTTTTGGTTGTCCCGGTTGGGTAGAATCTATGATACAGGCCAATGCTTTTATTAAGTCCGGTATCGCAAAAAAATGCCTGGTCATAGGTGCAGAAACCCTCTCTAGAGTGATCGATCCTCATGACCGTGATTCTATGATATACAGTGATGGAGCTGGTGCTGCTGTCGTAGAAAGCACTGATGACGACCGAGGTATCATTGCTCATAAAAGTGGTACTTTCACCTATGATGAAGCACATTTCATTTATTTTGGAGAATCCAATAATCAAGAATTAAAGGATGCACGTCGTTACATTAAAATGTATGGACGAAAGATCTATGAATTTGCGTTAACCAATGTTCCTTCAGCCATGAAAGAATGCCTGGACGAAAGCGGAATTTCGATCAAAGAGGTGAAAAAAATAT
>JANQOS010000051.1 GCA_028285705.1 Altibacter sp. | reverse complement strand
ATTTCTTTTGCGGAGGTCACTCTAATTACCTCAACGTAGTTATGCTGTATCTGCAAATTGGACGGCCCGGAAATAAGTAACACCTCGGCCCCCAGGTTTGCAGAGGCTTCAGCGAGCGCATACCCCATTTTACCACTGGAATGATTGCCTATAAAACGCACCGGGTCAATTGCTTCATAAGTAGGGCCCGCTGTGATCAGGATCTTTTTTCCTCGTAGTGGTAAGGATTTTAATATATCCTTTTCTAAAAATGCAACAATATCTTCAGGTTCAGCCATTCTGCCCTGGCCAACTAAACCGCTTGCCAATTCTCCGTATGCTGCGGGAATTTGAATGTTTCCAAAGCTTTCCAAAGTGTCAAAAGTTTGCTGTGTAGTAGGATGTTTGTACATATCCAGGTCCATTGCAGGAGCATAGTATACCGGACATTTAGCAGAAAGGTAGCATGCCAAAAGCAAGTTATCACTGGTACCGCTTGCCATTTTGGATAAGGTATTGGCCGTTGCAGGAGCGATCAGAAACAAATCAGCCCAAAGGGCCAACTCAACGTGGTTATTCCATTGGGCATTCTCGTTTTCTTCATCGGTAAAAGAAGAAAAGACTTCATTTTTTGAAAGAGTAGAAAGAGTTAAAGGAGTAACAAATTCTTTAGCAGAGGGCGTCATTACAACCTTTACTTTTGCTCCCTCTTTTACTAACAACCGAACTAAAAAAGCCGATTTATAAGCGGCAATACCGGCAGTTACGCCCAGTAATATATTTTTACCGCTCAGCACAGACATTTTATTATTTTTCGATTTCTTCGTCTTGGGTATTACGGTAGTAGATCTTGTTCTCTAACCACTCTTGTATTGCTAATGCGTGTGGTTTTGGTAATTTTTCGTAAAACTTAGAAACCTCGATCTGTTCCTTGTTTTCAAAAATTTCCTCCAAGCTGTCGTTGTAAGTAGCAAACTCATCTAACTTTTCAAGCAATTCTTTTTTGATATCACTGTTTATCTGTATCGCTCTTTTCGAAACAATAGAGATAGCCTCATAGATATTATCAGTAGGTGCATCAATCAAATTTTTATCAATAGTTGTAGTATTGATAGGTGCTTCAGAATTTTTAATATCGCTCATAATCCTAGTTTAAACTTGTAGTTTCCTTATTTGTGTTCAACCGCTCCTTAATATCTTCGGAGATCTTATCAGCATCAGCTTTCAAGTCGGTTTCATTGTAATATTTTGCAAAACTATTATAATATCCCTGTGCCGTGATCAAACGCTCTTCTACTTTAGACGGAACACTATTAATAGCTAATTTATAGGCTGCATCCAATCTTCCAAAGAAAGCTTCTTTTCTGAATTGCGATCCCGGATTGTCCGTAATGAAATTATCGAATGCCGAAATAGCTGCCTTATAATCTGAAATATGAAGGTACTGTTTAGCAACCTCATATTCTTTCTTTTCCTTTTTGTGCCTTAATTCGGATACCAGTTCATTAACTCCTAAACGGTATTCGGAATTTGGATATTTGTCTATAAAACCCTGTAGTTTCTCCAGGGCCGTATCTGTGTCTTTTTGATCTAATGAATAACGTGGTGATAGTTCATAGTAGCTTTTTGCAGAACGGTATGATGCAATTTCTACACTATCACTCTTGGGATAGGAAGTTTCGAAGCGTTCAAATTGATACCCCGCCAAATAATAGTCTTCCATATTGTAAAACGTATTGGCATACATGAACATTAATTTCTCAGCTTGCGGTTTCCCTCTGTAAGCTGGGACAATTTGCTCCATAAGCTGTAACGCTTTCTTGTGTTTTCCAATTTCATACAAAGAATCCGCCATGGAAAATTTACGCGCCGTATCATCGCCGCGCAATACCTGCTGGTACTCGCTACAGGAGATAAAAGATAAACTAACAAACAGAATTAAAAGGCTCGTTCTCATATATTTAAAAAACATCGTGCAAAAGTAGTGAATAAAACGTGATTATAAAAACTTATTATGTCGCTAAAATATTGCAATAAGTATGTGTAATTACTATTGTTTTGAAAAATTTAACTGATAAATTTCTTTTCTGAATCAAAAATTATCTACAAATGTGTTAATTTTTGCTTTTAGAGCATTACTGGCGTCCACCAATGGAAGGCGGACGGTAGCTCCGCAAATACCCAATTTATTAAAAACGGCTTTGATACCGGCGGGATTTCCTTCTTCAAAAATATAATCTATCGCAGGTGCGATCCTGTAGTGCAATTTATATGCTTCTTCTACCTTTTTATCCAACCCTAAACGTATCATTTCTGAAAATTCCTTAGGAAACCCTTCCCCAATGACCGAAATAACACCTGTCCC
This sequence comes from Altibacter sp., assembly GCA_028285705.1. Lineage (GTDB taxonomy): Bacteria > Bacteroidota > Bacteroidia > Flavobacteriales > Flavobacteriaceae > JANQOS01. The sequence continues at coordinate 5,142 of JANQOS010000051.1, read as the reverse complement.
ACCAGCCAGGACCATAGGTAATGCGATCATGTCATCCCCCGAGATCACCAAGAAATCATCAGGACAACCTTCAATCAAGCGCATTGCCTGCACCATATCTCCGGCAGCTTCTTTGATAGCTACAATACGTTCAAAATCATTTGCCAGACGGATCACAGTTTCCGGAAGTATATTAGACGCTGTACGTCCCGGAACATTGTACAGGACAATAGGTTTTGGCGATGCTTTCGCTATAGCCGCAAAATGTTGATAGATCCCCTCTTGTGTAGGCTTATTATACATTGGGGAAACAGATAAGATCGCTGTAAAAGGTGAAAGGTCACGGGTTTTCAATTCATCGATAACAGATTGTGTATTATTTCCACCTATACCTAAAACCAAAGGCAGTCTTCCCGCATTTACCTCTACAATCGTATCTATAACCTGTTGTTTTTCTGCTTTGGTCAAGGTAGCGCTTTCAGCGGTAGTACCCAATAGCACCAGGTAGTTCACTCCATTATCAATGTTGAAGTTCACTACTTTTTTCAACCCTTCCACATCTACTTCAAAGTTTTCAGTAAATGGAGTGATCAATGCTACACCTGTTCCAACCAATTCCTTCATGCTATTTTATTTAATATCTTCAAATATTTCTTTAATTCCGCTTTAAACTCGGCTACCTTATCCGGTTGTATTTCAATAATCAAATCGTACAATCGCGGGTCTGCCCCTGCGACACCTACTTTAAATTTTGCCTTACTGGCAGAAACCATTAGGTCCAGAAATTCATTTGCCCCACTATAATATCCTATTAAAACATCAAATGGAACATCCAGAAATTCCTGTGCATTTTGATTATGGATCTCCCCTTTCCAGGTAAAATCCTTGTTGTGTATCTGGTTTTGGCGCAAAGAAGGCAATTTCTTCTTAGACTCTAAAAAGGAGAACACCTTCACGTCTTTACGCTGTATACCTAGTGTTACAGCAAAATCATACAATTCTTCAAACTCCTGGAACTCGCTTTCATCTACTAAAAATCCAAGTCGTGTCAACGGTTCATTCACCCGGGACAGATCACGTTCCCGAATGTTTTTTTCGGTTAGTTTTTGAAGTGATTTCTGTTTAATTTTTTTGAACATGGCCCCAAACAACTTGTTCCACAAAAATACGTATTTCAAGTATTTTTTGATCTAAGTTCACGAAATCATTTGTAAAAAATCATCCTCTGTAATAATAGGTACTCCAAAGCCCTCTGCTTTGGTTTTTTTACTCGGCCCCATATTCTCTCCCGCAACAACATAACTCGTTTTCCCCGAGATAGATCCCGAAACTTTTCCTCCATTATCCTCGATGAGTTTCTTCAATTCGGTACGGGATACTTTCGAAAAAACACCCGAAACCACGAAAGTGCTTCCCTGCAATGTATCGGTTTGATTTGCCAGTTTTTCTGCTGAAATTTCCAGTTGGACACCATAGTTTTTCAACCGATCGATAATTTCCCTGTTCTTTTCTTCGGAAAAGAATGCAACTACACTTTCGGCTATTCTTCCACCAATTTCATCAACAGTGATCAATTCTTCTTCTGAAGCATCTGCCAGAGCATCGATCGTTTTGTAATGTTTTGCCAGTTTTTTTGCAACAGTCTCACCTACATAACGAATTCCCAAGGCAAATAATACACGTTCAAACGGAATTTCTTTTGAAGCTCCTACTCCCGCAACTAAATTCTCGGCACTCTTCTCTGCCATTCGTTCCAAAGGAATTAGTTGTGCTACGGTTAACTCGTACAGGTCTGCATAATTATATATCAGTTGGTTATTGACCAAAAGCGCTACTGTCTCACCACCCAATCCTTCAATATCCATTGCTTTCCGGGAAATAAAATGCTGAATACGCCCTATGATCTGTGGCGGGCATCCTTCTACATTGGGACAGTAATGTTGTGCTTCTCCTTCCTTTCTAATTAATTCGGTAGAGCACTCGGGGCAATTTTCAATATACTGTGTTGGGCTTGAGTCCTCTTTTCTCTTTGTAAAATCTACCGCAATGATCTTCGGAATAATTTCACCTCCTTTTTCTACAAAGACGGTATCTCCTTCTCTAATATCCAATTTTGCGATCTGGTCCGCATTATGTAACGATGCACGTTTTACAATAGTTCCTGCCAATTCCACCGGTTCCAGGTTTGCCACAGGAGTAATGGCTCCCGTACGCCCTACCTGATAGGTGATCTCGTTGAGAACAGTAGATACCTGTTCCGCTTTGAACTTATAGGCCATTGCCCAGCGAGGTGCTTTTGCCGTATATCCCAGTTCTTCTTGTTGTTGCAGATCATTCACTTTTACAACCACACCATCGGTTTCGTAAGGCAGATTATGGCGTTCTACATCCCAATAGTTAATAAACTTCAATACTTCATCAATACTTTTGGCAAGTTTGGCTTCTTTTGGAACTTTAAACCCCCATTGTCTCGCCTTTTCCAGATTTTCAAACTGAGTCTTAATAGGCAAACGTTCTCCTTTAATACTATACAACAAACACTCCAGCGGGCGTTTTGCTACCTCTGTACTATCTTGTAATTTCAAACTCCCGGAAGCTGTATTTCTAGGATTTCGATACGGTTCTTCACCAATATCGATCCTTTCGGCATTCATTTTTTCGAAACCGGCAAATGGCAGAACAATTTCACCTCTTATTTCAAAAAGAGACGGATAATCTCCTTTGAGCTGTAATGGCACGGATTTGATTGTTTTTACATTGGTGGTTACATCATCTCCCTGAAATCCGTCGCCACGGGTCACCGCTCTTAACAACTTTCCATCTTCGTAGGTAAGGCTCATTGAAGCACCATCATATTTAAGCTCACAAGTATAGGTTACATCTCCGTCTACCAATTTTTTTATACGCTTCTCCCAATCTTCCAGGTCTTCTTTGGAATACGAATTATCAAGTGAATACATTCTATAGGTATGAGCTACCGTTTCAAAATTCTTGGTGACTTCTCCTCCAACCCGAAGCGTGGGTGAATTAGCATCATAGAACTCTGGGTGAGCTGCCTCAAGCGCTTGAAGTTCCTTTAATTTTATATCGAATTCATAATCAGATATGGTAGGATTATCCAATACGTAGTAATTATAATTATGCTCTCTGAGTTCAGTACGTAATTGAATGATTTGCTGTTCAATGTTCATACAACAAATATAAAATTCCTAGCGAAAACCTAAGGGCTTTGGAAAACAGTTTATAAACAAAAAAGGCCTCATAACTGAAGCCTTTTAAATCGTATACGCATTAAAACTAATCGTCCAAAAAGATCTTTCTCACTACTGCCGCAAAGAGTCCGCCTGCAATAGGAGCCACTATAAATAACCATAGCTGATTCAATGCCATTCCGCCGGCAAACAAAGCAGGACCCAAACTACGCGCAGGGTTTACAGAAGTCCCTGTAATAGGGATCACTACCAAATGGATCAACACCAAAGTGATACCGATCGCTAATCCGGCCATTGCGGGAGATGCATTTTTTGCAGTGGTTCCAAAAATTACCATTAAGAATAAAAAGGTAAATACAAATTCAGCAATAAGAGCCGATTTCATATCATAAGCTCCCAAATAGCCTTCTCCCCATCCATTACTACCCAGGCCCCATTCCGGCATTGAAAAACCTGCAGTTCCGGTAACCAAAATATATAATACTCCTGCTGCTGCGATAGCTCCTATACATTGTGCGATTATATAGCCCAAAGTATCTTTTCCTGATAATTTTCCTGCCGCAAGCATGGCAATAGAGATCGCCGGATTAATATGACATCCTGAAATTGGACCAATGGTATAAGCCATAGCTACAACTGCAAGACCAAAAGCAAGAGCAATCCCTAATAAGCCAATTCCCGCAGGGCCTGTATCGGAAATACCGGCGATTGTAGCTGCCCCGCAACCAAATAAAACTAATGCGAAGGTCCCAAGCCCTTCAGCGAAATACTTCTTTGTTGAATTCATACATGATAAGTTAATTGTTAATGACTTAAATGTACCGAAATATGTAGCTTGGGTTTAAATTTTGTTAAAAAAAGAGCAGAAATAGTTGATAACTTGAATATTAGGCTCTGTCTTTTGTAAGCCAATGTGGGATATTGGGGGCTTTGAACGCAGCCATTTTTTGAAGCAGCCCCTCAACTGTCGAATCAATTAAGAGCAATTCATAATTTTCCATAGTTACAAAGCCCTTGCGTACCATTGTTTCCAAAAGTTGCATGAGATCATCATAAAAACCATTACAGTTTAACAACCCTATGGGTTTTGTGTGCAGGCCCAATTGTAACCAGGTTAGTATTTCGAACAATTCTTCCAGTGTTCCTATTCCACCGGGCAACGCTATAAAACCATTACTTAGTTCATGCATTTTCAACTTACGTTCGTGCATGTTCTCTGTAGTAACCAACTGTGTAAGTCCCAAATGTACTACTTCCTTCTTCTTAAGAAATTCGGGAATAATACCAATGACCTTTCCACTGGCATCTAAAACAGATTTAGCTAAAGCTCCCATTACACCAATCTTAGCAGCACCATAGACCAATGTTATGTTATGTTTTGCAAACGTCTGCCCCAATTCTTTTGCAGCATCAGTGATCAACTGGTCATTCCCATCACTGCTACCGCAGAACACACATATGGTATCGAGTCTATGCATTCTTTATCGCTTTAATCATTCTGTTTTTTCCAAATATATCTTTCCTGATCTCTATCGACATAAATCCTTCTTCTTTAAGCATCTCCTGCATTTCCTTACTAAGATACTCATTAATCTCTAAGTACAGGCATCCGTTAGGGGCTAAACCCTTTTTCGCCAGGAATATAATTTTATGGTAAAATACGAGCGGGTCCTCATTACTTACGTATAAAGCCGAAGAAGGCTCATGCTTCAAAACATTATCCTTCATCTCTTTCTTTTCCAATTCACGAACATATGGCGGATTTGAAACGATAATGTCGTATTGATCCGGAAGGAGCTTAGAATTAAGGATATCCTGCTGAAAGAAATGTATTGCAACTTGATTTAAACCTGCATTTTGGGAAGCTGTTCTTATTGCTTTTTCTGAAATATCTAAAGCCGAAACATGGGTGTCCGGAAGGTTTTTAGCCAGGGAAATCGCGATACAGCCA
>JANQOS010000036.1 GCA_028285705.1 Altibacter sp. | reverse complement strand
ACTCTGGAGATAACTTCGGTAGATGAGAACGGACAGATCATGTCACTGCGACATAAGGAATTTGACGTTCGGGGGGTACAATTCCATCCCGAAAGTGTGCTTACGCCCAACGGAAAACAAATCATTAAAAACTGGATAGAAAGCTAAATGAAAAAGATCTTAAACAGGTTGATCAACCACGAGCAGCTTACAAAAGAGGAAGCAAGAGGTGTTTTGGTGTCTATTTCCGAAGGAAAATTCAATCAAAGCCAGATCGCAGCGTTTCTTACCGTATATATGATGCGGAGTGTTGCTTTGGAAGAACTGGAAGGGTTTCGTGATGCATTGCTGGACCTTTGTTTGGCGGTAGACGTAAACGATTATAATACCATAGACCTATGCGGGACAGGTGGTGACGGCAAAAATACATTCAATATCTCCACACTGGCTTCTTTTGTAACTGCCGGTGCCGGAGTACAAGTTACCAAGCATGGAAACTATGGGGTCTCATCCATAAGCGGCAGCAGCAATGTAATGGAATATCTGGGTATTACATTTAGTAATGATACCGACTTTTTAAAGCGTTGCCTGGATGAAGCAGGGATCTGCGTTTTACATGCGCCTCTCTTTCACCTTGCCATGAAAAATGTGGCCCCCATTAGAAGGGAACTGGGAGTGAAGACATTCTTTAATATGTTAGGCCCTATGGTAAACCCTGCATTCCCAAAGAACCAACTGGTAGGTGTTTTCGACCTGGAGCTGGCGAGAATGTACGGCTACCTCTACCAAAAGAATAACAAAAGATATACGGTGCTCCATGCCATGGATGGTTATGACGAGATCTCACTAACGGGCCCCGTAAAATTGATATCCAATACTTCGGAAACCGTATTGCAACCCGAGGATTTTGGAGTAACTAAGATCGAGTCATCCGACATCTACGGAGGTGAGACCGTAAAAGATTCGGCCGAGATATTCATGAACATCCTGAACGGAAAAGGCAAGGAAGCGCAGAACCATGTGGTATGTGCCAATGCCGGAGCGGCCATTTCGGTTGTAGAGGGCTGCAGCCTTGAAGAAGGATTCGGAAAAGCCAGGGAAGCATTAGCATCCGGAAAAGCGTTACAGTCATTAAAAAAACTACAGGCATTAAGCAAATAGAAGATGACGATACTCGATACCATAATTGCTCATAAATACAGAGAAGTAGCTGCTAAAAAGCAGGTATTCCCGATCCCGGTTCTGGAACGATCCCGGCATTTTTCAAGGGAAACCATTTCAATGGCCGCCGGTCTTAGAAACTCCGAAACCGGTATCATTGCAGAACACAAAAGACGTTCTCCCAGCAAATCGGTCATCAATGAAAAAGTAATGATACAAGAGGTGGCAAAAGGGTATGAAGATGCCGGAGCCAGTGCCATGTCGGTTTTAACGGACACTCATTTCTTTGGAGGTTCATTGGAAGATCTGTTAGTAGCACGTTCGGTTACCGGCCTGCCATTGCTTCGGAAAGAATTTATAGTGGACCCTTACCAGGTCTATGAGGCTAAAGCGTATGGCACCGATGCCATTTTGTTAATTGCTGCCTGTCTTTCAGAAAAAGAATTGAAAGATCTTTCCAGCCTAGCAAAAAGCCTGAATCTGGACGTTTTGCTGGAAGTTCATAATAGAGAGGAACTGGAGAGGTCATTGCTGCCAACAGTAGATATGTTGGGGGTGAACAATAGAAACCTGAAAACATTCGATGTTTCTCTTGAAACAAGTAAAACACTTTCGGCGCATATTCCCGAAGATTTTGTAAAGGTTTCCGAAAGTGGCATAAGTAGTACTGAAGCTATTATCGAATTGAAGTCATACGGCTACGAAGGCTTTCTTATCGGTGAGCATTTTATGAAAACCTCAAAGCCGGGAGAGAGTGCAAGAACGTTTATTCGGAAACTAAAATGAAAAGTATAAAATTGAAGGTCTGCGGTATGAAATACAATACTGCCGAAGTAGCATCGCTTCGGCCGGATTACCTGGGGTTTATATTTTATGACCGTTCCCCTCGCTTTTTTGACCATGAAATTCCGAAGCTCCCTTCCGGAATTAAAAGAACAGGTGTTTTTGTAGATGCCTCTTTGGAAGACATTTCAGAAAAAATAAGACAATACAATTTGGATGTTATTCAATTACATGGAAAGGAATCTGCATCTTACTGTGCAAAACTGAAAGCTTCAGAAAATATAGAGCTTTGGAAGGTTTTCAGCATCAAGGATGTTTTTGATTTTGAAGTTCTCAGGCCCTATGAAAAAATCGCAGATATGTTTCTTTTTGATACGAAGGGCAAAGAAAAAGGGGGTAACGGATATACTTTTGACTGGGGTGTGCTTAAAAACTATCCTTCAAAAAAACCATTTGTTCTAAGTGGCGGAATCGGATTGGAAGAAATAGATGCCCTGAAAGAGGTCCTTAAAACAGACCTGCCTATACACGCTATTGACGTAAACAGCAAATTTGAAAATGAACCGGGGTTAAAAAACATAACTGACCTGCAAAGGTTTTTAAAAGAATTAAATAATACTGAATACCGAAACTATGAAGTATAATGTTAATGAAAAGGGATATTACGGTGAGTTTGGCGGAGCCTATATCCCGGAAATGTTGTTTCCGAACATAGAGGAACTTCGGCTTAATTACCTGAAGATTATGCGGGAAGCATCCTTTCAAAAAGAATTCAAACAATTGCTTAAAGCATATGTCGGACGCCCTACTCCACTCTATTTTGCAAAACGTTTTTCAGAAAAATACAATACAAAGGTCTACCTGAAACGTGAGGACCTTTGCCATACCGGGGCACATAAAGTGAATAATACCATTGGCCAGATCCTAATGGCAAAACGCCTCAATAAGACTCGTATCATTGCTGAGACCGGTGCGGGGCAGCATGGTGTTGCCACAGCTACGGTATGTGCCTTAATGGGACTGGAGTGTATTGTATACATGGGTGAAATAGATATTGAACGACAGGCACCCAATGTTGCGAGAATGAAAATGTTAGGAGCTAAGGTTGTTCCAGCCACCAGTGGAAGCAAAACACTAAAAGATGCTACCAATGAGGCTATTCGTGACTGGATCAACAATCCCACGAACACCCATTATATTATCGGCAGTGTGGTAGGACCCCATCCCTACCCCGATATGGTCGCACGCTTTCAAAGTGTGATATCAAAAGAAATAAAGCAACAGTTGGCAGAAAAGGAAGGCCGTGAGCACCCGGACTATGTAGTAGCCTGTGTGGGTGGCGGCAGTAATGCAGCCGGTGCTTATTACGAATACCTCAACATTCCGGAAGTGGGTATCATTGCCGTGGAAGCTGCCGGAAAAGGAATACACAGTGGTGAAAGTGCTGCTACCTCGGCCCTGGGAAGAATGGGGATCATTCATGGAAGCAAAACCTTATTGATGCAAACAGCAGACGGACAGATCACCGAGCCTTATTCCATTTCGGCAGGGTTGGACTATCCGGGGGTAGGCCCCATGCATGCACATTTGTATACGAGTGGCCGTGGTGAATTTATTTCGGTGACCGATGATGATGCCATGCGGGCCGGGCTGGAGCTTAGTAAATTGGAAGGTATCATTCCCGCTATAGAAACAAGTCATGCGCTGGCTATCTTTAAAAGCAGAAAATTCAAGGAGGACGACCTCGTGGTAGTGAATTTAAGCGGGCGTGGAGACAAGGACCTGAATACTTATATTGATTATTTTAATTTATAATGAACCGGATACAGAAGATATTTTCAGAAGACAAAAAATTACTTTCCATATATTTTACAGCCGGATACCCGGCCATCAACGATACTGTACCTATTTTACAGGAACTGGAGAAGAACGGTGTGGACATGGTAGAGATCGGGTTGCCTTTTAGCGACCCCCTGGCAGATGGCCCTACTATTCAGGCAAGCTCTACTCAGGCGCTAAAAAATGGAATGACCACCCGGCTGTTGTTCGAGCAGTTAAAAGACATTCGTGAAACGGTTTCTATCCCTTTGATCCTTATGGCTTATTTTAATCCTGTCCTGCAATATGGTGTTGAAGAATTTTGTGCAAAATGCAAAGAAACCGGGATCGACGGATTGATCCTTCCCGACCTTCCTTTGGCCGAATACAAAGAGCACTACAAAGCGATCTTCGAAGAATACGGCCTCGTAAATATATTCCTGATAACACCACAAACCTCCGAAAGCAGGATACGCCAGATCGATAAGGCCTCGAACGGGTTCATCTATATGGTAAGCAGTGCAAGTACCACCGGTGCCAGGCAGGGGTTTGGGGAAGTACAGCGTTCCTATTTTGAAAGAATAGCCGCAATGCAACTTAAAAATCCTCAAATTGTTGGCTTTGGTATTAGCAATGCCGAAACTTTTTTAGCGGCAACCAAAGATGCGAATGGTGCTATTATTGGAAGTGCCTTTATTAAAATGCTTTCAGAGAAGGGAATTGACGGTATTGAAAATTTCATACATTCATTGCGGTAACTTCCTCCTTGTATAAAAGTCCGTAATATTTTATAACTTAGGGTTTCGTTTACAGCTGTTTATCAACGCTGTTCGAATATCAACTATCAATTAAATAATTTAACTAAAAGAGTATGGGAAAAGGCGATAAAAAAACCAGAAGAGGAAAAATTACAATGGGATCTTACGGAAGGCTTCGGCCCAGAAAAAAACCTGCTAAAGCAGCTCCCGTTGCCGCAAAAAAAACAGCGAAGAAAACCGCTAAAAAAACAACCAAAAAGAAAGCTTGATCTTTTTTTAATAAAAATTAAAAACCCCCTTCACGATGTGAAGGGGGTTTTGTTTTTGGTTGGTATTTGTTTACCAGTGTGAGTGCTTACTCTTTAAGGAGACGTTTTACAACGCTAGCTTGCTCACCTGATATCT
>JANQOS010000035.1 GCA_028285705.1 Altibacter sp. | reverse complement strand
AGATATCAGGTGAGCAAGCTAGCGTTGTAAAACGTCTCCTTAAAGAGTAAGCACTCACACTGGTAAACAAATACCAACCAAAAACAAAACCCCCTTCACGATGTGAAGGGGGTTTTTTATTTTATGAGATATCATGAAGATCATACCCACTACGTAGAATCACGTAATTTTTCAAATTACGTATTTATACGGATGCCGTACCTCCTTTATTAACAGTACATTAGTTAAGATTAATTAACTATTAAAAAAGATATTATGTATACTTTAAATGTACAAAACGATTACATCTGGCAAATTACGGCAGATAATGGGGCTGTAAAGATTCCGGAAAGAGGAGGGTCACATTCATTTGAGAAAGAAGGAAATGTGTATTTGGATATTCCCGGAATGGGGCAAATGGCCTTTATCGATCTTGGCGACACAAAACTTCCCGGTTATCCAGAAGTAAAAGAAACATGGGGAGTTCTTATTAGGTCCCATACAACCGAAGGCTATTACAGATATGAAGGGGGTGGAAACCTAACGATCGCTTTTGATGCATACGGAACCGCCACACTAAGCACCACTAATGGGACATTGATCCCAATTGCACTTGAAGAACTTGTCGTAGAAGTGAGCGACATAAAAAAATAACTATAAACTTTAAAACATATTATCATGGAGCCATTTTTAGGACAAATCATGCCGGTTGGATTTAATTTCGCACCCAGAGGGTGGGCACTCTGCAACGGCGCACTATTATCAATTTCTGCAAACACAGCTTTATTCTCTTTATTGGGAACAACTTTTGGAGGAGACGGAAGAACGACTTTTGGTTTACCGGACCTGAGAGGAAGAAGTATTGTAGGTGTAGGATCCGGACCGGGTCTGGATACAATTTCATGGGGTGAAAAAGGAGGTAATTATCAACATACACTTACCGTTGCTCAAATGCCTTCTCATACGCATAATATTGGTGTAAATACAGCAGCCGGTGAAGAATCCAATCCTTCAGGAAATCATATTGCTGCTCAAACAGACGCTTTTGCAGAAGATGCTAATGGGAATCTGGCAGAACCAACCAATACGGGAGGTAGTCAATCTTTTAACATTAGAAATCCGTTTCTGGGTATTTATGTGTGTATAGCAACCACAGGAGTATATCCTTCAAGGAACTAGATTTTATATAAATATATAGTATAAGACCGGGTGCCAATAGCCCGGTTTTATTTATGAAATGATTTCAACTTTTAATTCTGGAGAAGGTCCGGTCACATATTGAGAATTAACTCCTTTTATTTTTTGCCCTTTAGAATAATGTGAAAAAATAAATGGGATCGTTAATCCACTATCATTTAACGATAACCGTTCATTTTCAAATACTTTAATTTCGGTAGTAATAGCTATTTCGTTATAGGCTTTTAATTGATCTTGGGTAAAAAGCGTTTTTATCTCAGGAAACTTTAAAATCTCTTCTTGAGGCCCTTCCAATTTTCTTTGAACCTCTTCCTTATTCAGTATGAATACAGGAGAACTACTTTCACAAAAATGTATGCTTTCGCCTGTAGTATTCTGAAGATTTTCCATGTACTTATTACTATTAATAAAAGTAACTTGAAGAGAGACTTCTTCGGGGATTAAGACAACTTCCTTTTTACACTGTGATACCAAATTATACGTTATAGCAACTTGAGGTTCCCGTGCCAAAGCTTGCTGCATACATTCAATTAACAGAATATCAATTTTTTGTGCATCCTCAATGAGTTCAGAGGCTGCATCACAATTTTTTATTTCATGAATATACTCCAAAGCATCCAATGTTCTGAAAACATCTTTCAAACTCTCAAAGCTCACAGAGTTAACTTCTAATAATGTAAATTGTATTTCAGAAGAGCTATACAATGTTATTAAAGGCAGCACTAAGCTTGCAAAAGGGCCTGTCCCCGAATATAGGATACGGACCGGCTCGTTTTCTTTTGTATGCCGTACTCGTTCAACGGCATTATAAACACCCTTTACAAATCGCTTGGTCCTTAGGAGGTCATCAATACACATTCCTGCCCATTTAGTACCTATTGCTTTCCCACTTCTCAGCAATATATTTTCTTCGTGGGAAGTATCTTCAAAATCCAAGCCGGAAATCTCCAGGCACATGGCTTTGAGATCAGCTAAACTATTCATTAGCTCTAAAAAATGAATCTCTTCTTTTAATAAAACCTGGGCAATAATAAATAACCTTTCACTATACGAAACCATAAATACTCACACAATCTTATGGATTGAAAATACGTAAAAACACTTAATGTTTTAATAACATTAAATAAATACATTCGTCTGAGAGAAAAAAATACATTTGGGATATACTATGACACTTTCTTTCTTTTTTGTAAATTGAAAGTCAAACTAACCAAATTATGAAAAAAAGCCAATCTCGACGTGCATTTTTGTGCAAGACCGCCATTGTATCTTCAGGAGCTCTTCTCCTGTCTTCTACTTCCGTAGCCCGTGCTTTTTCTGAAGTATCATGCCCTTATGAAGGGTACAATCCTTTTGCTGAAGAGAAAACAGATCTACGCGTAACACTTTTAGGAAAACACGTTACGGTTTCAGGAAAAATTTATGATCGTGAAGGGAAAAAACCTTTATCCAGTGCTTCAATAGAAGTTTGGCATTTATCTCCAGGTTCAACAAAATACAGACATCGAGCAAAAATAAGGACCAATGAATTTGGTGAATATTCCTTTATAACAGACTACCCGAATAAAGAACCCGGAAAATCGCATAAGATCTATTTCAAAGTTTCTGCCGGGGCAACACCTTATTTTACAGAATTATCCATGAATGAAGTTGGAGTATATATTACTTCAAAGCATTGGGAAGAAAACAATCAATTGGAAAATAAACTTTTTCCAAAAAGAGAATCTTTCTTAGGTCATTCAAAAATTACTTTCAACATTTCACTAAATACAAAATAACTAAACTTAAAAATTATGGAACCGTTTATTGGACAAATCATGCCAGTTGGCTTTAACTTTGCACCACGAGGGTGGGCATTATGCGATGGCGCAATATTAGCAATCTCACAAAATACCGCTTTATTCTCTTTGCTGGGAACTACCTTTGGTGGAGATGGCAGAACTACTTTTGCTCTACCGGACCTAAGAAGCAGAAGTATCGTTCATGTAGGAACAGGGCCCGGATTAGATACTGTTACATGGGGTGAACGAGGAGGTAACTATCAACATACACTCACAGTAAACCAAATGCCTTCTCATACTCACAATATTGGAGCACAGACAGCTACGGGTGAAGAATCCAACCCATCAGGGAAGTACATTGCTGCGCAAACAGATGCTTTTGCAGAAGATTCCAATACAACCATGGCAGCACCGACTAATGCAGGAGGCAATCAATCTTTTAACATTAGAAATCCATACTTGGGTATTTATGTATGCATTGCATTGACTGGACTGTTTCCTTCCAGAAATTAATTGAAACCTATGGGGCTAAAAATTGGAATATTACTACCAAGGTCGGATATGTTTCCGACACTTGCCAGGGATTTTCTGAATGGGCTAAAACTTAGCTTACATTCATTGAATACAACAAAGCTGGCCCCAAAATTCATTGTTGAAGGAGTTGGTACCGCATCAGATGATACCCTGGTGCGAACTGCCGAAAAAATGTTGTTACAGGAAGAAGTGGACCTAACCATTTCTTTTTGTAGTATATACAAACTGGATGAATTGATAGGAGTCTTTAACGCCTACAAAAAACCGCTCATTCATATCGATCTGGGCGGGAATATTGTAAAACAACAACATATTAGTGAGCATGTATTGTTTCATACACTTAATCTATGGCAATCTGCCTATACAGCGGGTGTATATGCAGCTAAAAACTATGGAAAATCCTGTATGGTAGCCTCTTCTTTTTATGAAGGAGGTTATCAACTCACCGAAAGTTTTGTAAAAGGGTTCACAGATACAGGAGGAACCATAACTAATTATTTTGTGGCTTCCATGGATTATAAAACCGAAACCTATGAAGCATTGATTAAGGGTGTTCAGGAAACAGAACCGGATTTCATATTTACGCTGTTTAGTTATAAAGAAGGCGTGAAGGTTTTTGATATTTTATCAAAATCCGAATTGAATGGAAAAACTCCGGTGATGGCACTTCCGCTAATGACAGACGAAACGATCAACACAGAAAACTATGAAATGAAGGATGTCACCTCCATAGCTTCCTGGTCATTTGATGATGATACACCACAAATGAAGACTTTTATCAATGTTCTTAAAGAACAATATGATGAGCTACCTAATATAATGAGTTTACTGGGATATGAGATTGGACAGATCGTTGCGGAAGCATTGAATGCTACTGATGGAATCCCGGCAAAACTTAGTGAATATTTTAAAAATAAAACAATTGATTCCCCCCGGGGAACTTTAACCTTTAATACGTATAATGAATCCCAGGTGGATTCATTTAAAATTCGAAAATTTAATTTTAACAAGATCAGATATCACAACAGTGTGATAGGAATTATAGATACTTCTTCAATGGGGGATCTTCATTCAAAATTTCAATCTTCTCCCTACTCTGGTTGGCAAAACCCTTATATCTGTACCTAAAAAAACCATGTCATGAAAAAAATTACATTTATTGCAATCATGCTCTTATCTGTCTTTTCAGTAAGCGTTAGTCTTGCTCAAAAAGCAGTTGTGATCGGAACCAGTCATTCCGGAACTGATGGCTTTTCCTTTTTGGTCACCCAGGATCTGGCTAATGGCGAAACAGTTTATTTCACCGAAGATGAATATAACAATGGTACCAATGTATTTGGTTCCGGGGAATCTGTAGTACGGTTTACTGCTTCAGGGGCAGTTACCGCCGGGACAGTGGTCTATGTGGAAGAGACTGGAACGAGCAATGTTTTTACAGTAAGCTGTTGCGGTACTATCGCCCATTTTGGAGGACCTTTTTCCTTGCGTACTGACGGAGAAGCTTATTATTCATATCAAGATACGGATACCAACCCTTCCAACGGAGTCACTGAGATCTATTCTGTATTCTATACGGGAGAAATTGGTCAGGCAACAGGTGGCCCTATACCTGCAGCTTTGGACCCAACTCCCGACTATGCAAATGCTATTGTAATAGACGGTTTTCCGGCAGTAAGCCCCGGGAGAGCAGAATATGAATTCGCAGGAGCAGGTGTACGGGATGGAAAATGCAGAACCGACCTGGAAAATGTTGGAAATTATTTACATGGCCAGGCTTTTCAAGCCCTTTCAACAGTAGCTTTTAACAGCTTCACGTTAGCATGCTCAAGTCCTTCACTTACAGTAACTGCTTCGCCAACATCGGTCGCTGAAAACAGTGGAAGTTCTATGGTATATACCTTTACTTTAGGAGCAGTAGCAGCCAGTAATATTACAGTGAATTTTAATGTAAGTGGTACAGCTGCTTTTACAACAGATTATACGCAAACAGGTGCAGCAACATTCAATGCAACTTCGGGTACGGTCCAGATCAATAGTGGTACCAGCTCTGCAACAGTAACCTTAACTCCTGTAGGAGATACGAGTTTGGAACCGGACGAAACCGCCATTTTAACTATAGCGGCAGGTACAGGTTATACGGCAGGAAGTCCAAATTCTGCAACCGGTACCATTACCAATGATGACGCTATGTCCATTACCCCGGTAGTAGCTGTTACAGGCCTGAACAATGGAGTTTCACCGGCTATTGAAGGGTTCTCTTTTGTTGCCTTGGACGACATTGCGGCAGGAACAGAAGTTTTCTTTACTGAAGAAGAATTTAATATCAATACACTTGCATTTAGTACACTGAGTGGTGAAGGAGTAGTTCGATGGACAGCTCCCGCAGGAGGCGTACTAAGAGGAGAGGTTATTGTAGCAGTAGAATCGTCACCTGATACTTTCACGGCAAGTTGTAATAGTGGTACCTGTGGTTCTTTTACAACAATTTCAACTGGATTTACCCTTGCCAATAATGGAGAAGGATTTTTCGCATATAGCGATAGCGATACCGATCCTACCAATGGTGTGACCCAGGTACATTCAGTAATGTATACAGGAAATAACAGTACTCCCGGAGGAAATATTCCTGCAGGTGAAGATCCTTCAACTGTATATACGGGGGCTGTTGTAGTGGATGGTTTTCCCGCAGTACAACCGTTAAAAACAGAATATACACCAGGCCTTAGAGGTGTAACCGTAGACCAGGCAAACTTTCAAAATACAAGCAACTGGGATCATGCACAGCCGACGGCTACATTAGATACTACGCCTTTTGCCAATATTATTATTGCGACAGGTTCGGCTAATCCAACTTTAACGCTTGCGGCTTCTCCCACAAGTGTTGCTGAAGATAGTGGTACGGGAATGGTATATACCTTTACACTTAGTGCCAATGCAACTTCCGATTTAACGGTGAATTTCACAGTGGCTGGAACCGCAACCCTAACAACCGATTACACAACTTCTGGTGCTGACACTTTTACGGCTACCACTGGTACGGCAACTATCCTTAACGGAACCTCTTCGGTGGCAGTAACAGTTACCCCAGTGGTCGATGCCATAGTTGAACCTACTGAAACGGTTCAATTGATGATCGCATCCGGAACAGGCTATGACGGCGGAAGCCCAAACAGTGCTACCGGAAGTATCACTAATGACGATACCAGTAATTCTGATCCTCTAGTGGCTGTAACCGGAATAAGTCATTCTACTACCGATGGATTCTCTTTTGTTGCAGCTAAAGATATCCCTGCCGGAACTGTTATTTATTTTACTGAAGATGAATTTGACAATACCAACTTATTGTTCAGCTCAGGAGAGGCTGTACTGCAATGGACCTCTCCGGGTGTAGTATTCCCTCAGGGAGATGTTGTAGTGGTTACTGAAACCGCCCCTGATGTATTTGCGCTAACCTGTAGTGGTACCGGTGGCGTAGGCTGCGGTTCTCTTGCTGTGATCGTAGGCGGCTTTGCAACAGCGACCGATGGCGAGACTTTTTATGCCTATGAAGATACTGATACGGATCCTACCAATGGAGTAACAGATATCTATGCAGTATTATATACAGGAGTTTCCGGTACCCCCGGTGGCTCAATACCCCCTACTGAAGATCCATCCGGTATTTATCTAAGCGCATTGGTGGTTGATGGATTCCCAGCCTCTGCTCCCGGTAGAACTGAATATGATGAAACTTTACGAGGTGTGCCTGTAGCACAAGCCGACTTTGAAAATACAGCAAACTGGGTTCACGGGGGAGCAACTCCACCCGGATTATCTACAGTTCCGTTTGCAGCCTTATCAATTGTAGATACTACGCCTCCAAATGCTGTGTGTATGGACATTACCATACAATTGGATGCAGCAGGAAATGCTACTATTACAGGAGCAGATGTAGATGGAGGGTCAACAGATAATATAGGAGTAGCTTCGCTAAGCGTATCTCCAAATACATTCGATTGTACCGATGTAGGTACTAATACAGTAACCCTAACAGTAGCAGATGCTGCCGGAAATACAGACACTTGTACTGCAACAGTGACCGTGGAAGACA
>JANQOS010000030.1 GCA_028285705.1 Altibacter sp. | reverse complement strand
AGTTTACAATGCCTGCTGTAAAAGAAGGATCGGTAATTGAATATAAATATAAAATCACATCACCTTTTAAAAGTAATATAGATGAATACAGGCTTCAGGAAGACATACCGGTAGATAAAGCCTATTTAAGGTTTTCAGCTCCGGAGTATTTAGTGTATAAGACCCATCAAAAAGGTTGGCTTCCCATTAAAATTGATAAAGATGGTAAAGACCGTACAATGAATTACAAGTATACCAAATCAGCTGGAACAAATAGAGATGTTGTGGTGGATAAGACCATAAGTACAGATATCACTTTTAGAGAAGATATTTCTGAAGTCACTATGGTAAATGTCCCTGCTATCAAGGAAGAGAGTTACTCAGGAAATATTGACAATTATACCTCGGCTCTTAAATTTGAACTATCCTATACAAAGTACCCTGGTTCAAATTATAATACGTATACGGCCACCTGGGAAGATGTGTCAAAGACCGTTTTCGACTCCCCTTTATTTGGCGGCGAATTAAAAAAGACAGGTTATTTTGAAAAAGATATTGACAAGTTGTTGGAAGGAATAAGTAATGAAAATGAGAAAATGATGCGAATCTTTGATTTCGTAAAATCCAAGATGACGTGGAATTCTGTAAATGGAATGTTTAGCGATGAAGGTACCAGAAGCGCATATAAGGAAGGGAAAGGAAATGTGGCAGATATTAACCTGATGCTAACGGCCATGTTCAGGTATGCCGGTTTGAATGCAAATCCGGTATTGGTAAGTACAAAATCTCATGGAATTCCTATTTATCCGACAATTAATGGATTTAATTATGTGATTGCAAGTGTTATCGTGGGAGGAAACAAAGTTCATTTATTTGACGCCACCAATAAAGAGGGTGAAATGAATATTTTAGAATCCAAACTATTAAATTGGCAAGGGAGAATTATTAGTAAAGAAGGTAACTCCACCTGGGTGCCTCTTAATCCAAAAAATCCGGCAGTGACCAATACTATGGTAAAAGCTTCCATTTCTTCTGAAGATTTTTCAGTGAAGGGAACTTCTCAAAATAGGTATACTGGACATTATTCAATGAAATATAGAAATACATTTGCCAACTTAAATGAAGAAGACAAGCGTAAAAGAATTGAACAAGAAGTTGGAGAAGTTGAAGTTTCGGAAATTGAATTTGAAAATCTTGATAAACTGTACAAGCCTATAAAGCTTAAGTATGATTTTGAAGCGTATGACCTGGTAGAGGAGATTGGTGGTAAACTATACTTTTCTCCACTATTGTTTTTAGCGGTCAATGAGAATCCCTTTAAGATGGAAGACAGGCAATACCCAATAGATTATGGGTACTCGGTTAAAGACCGAATTCTTGTCTCTATCGATATTCCGGAAGGCTATCAGGTTGAATCGTTACCGGAAAAAATACAATTGGTAACAGAAAAGAATATAGGAAGTTTTCGTTATTCAGTTTCAAATACACAGGACAAAATTCAATTATCTGTCGAGTTTGCTATGAATGAACCTGTAATTTCCCCAACTTTGTATAAAGACATTAAAAAATTCTACCAGCTTTTAATTGATAAAGAAAATGAAAAAGTGGTACTATCAAAAATCTAAAAAATGAATATTCAAAACGCCCAGCTAGCAGTAGACAATTGGATAAAAGAACATGGAGTACGCTACTTCAATGAACTTACCAATATGGCACAACTAACCGAAGAAGTAGGTGAAGTAGCACGTATTATTGCTAGGCGCTATGGTGAACAAAGTGAAAAAGACAGCGACAAAAATAAAGACCTTGGTGAAGAATTGGCAGATGTAGTTTTTGTAATTTTGTGTCTGGCAAATCAAACGGGAGTTGACCTCCAGAAGGCTTTTGACAAAAAATTAGAAATAAAGACCAAAAGAGATCACGACCGTCATCACGGAAACGAAAAACTTAAATAGATGTTCAAACAAATTGTGTCACATAAAGGGTTTTGGAAATCGGTCCTGTCATTAGGATTAGCTTTTATTCTACTTTTCATTCTTATAAAATGGGCCATAGAAGGATTTGATATGGCATTTTTTACTGAACAGGATCCACTTCTTTTCTTGTCAGGGATAACTGCAGCAGGGTTTGTATATGGATTCTTCGTTACGTATGGGAGGTTTAGAAAAAAACTTAAAAATAAAGAACCTCTGGAATGAAGGTCTCACTGCAAAAAGCTCAAAGCTTTGAAAAAATGCCGAAAGATGAAATTACCGGCTCCAAAAGCGAATCTAACAGGCTACTTATATTAAAGGCAATTTACCCAAACCTTATACTTGAAAACCTTTCTGAAAGTGATGACACCGAAGTTTTAAAAAAAGGTCTTAAAGTTAATAGCGGAACGATCGATATCGACCATGCCGGTACTGCGATGCGGTTTCTTACTGCCTATTTTGCATCACAAACAGGAAAAAAGATACAGCTTACCGGTAGTGAACGAATGAAACAAAGGCCGATTGCTGTTTTAGTGGATGCACTTCGAAATCTGGGAGCAGATATAACCTACCTCGGTGAAGAAGGTTTTCCACCGTTGGGCATTGTAGGAAAAGAGCTTGTAAAAAAAGATGTTACAGTAGAAGCCACTGTTAGTAGTCAGTATATTTCTGCTTTAATGTTGATAGCGCCATCACTTCCAGACGGATTGACAATTTATTTGGAAGGCAAAGTAACTTCAGTCCCTTATATAAAAATGACACTCTCTTTACTGAAAAAAATAGGTGTTTTGTGTCAATTTTCCGGAAATAAAATTGAAATACAACCATTAAAAAAGATCAAAGACACAACAATTACTGTAGAATCCGATTGGAGCTCTGCTTCTTATTTTTACAGTCTGGTTGCTTTGTCTGAAGACCTTTCGGTCACTTTAAAAAGTTTCCGTGAAGGAAGTTTGCAAGGAGATTCAGAATTAGTCTCAATTTTTAGACCTTTTGGAGTTTCTACAACTTTTAATTCTTTGGAAACATCTGTTACGCTTTCAAAAAGTAATCTGGAACTTCCAAAGCATATAGAATTACATTTGGTGAATACACCGGACATTGCTCAAACTCTTGCCGTAACTTGTTTCGGCTTAAAAATAAGCTGTAAACTAACCGGGCTGCATACTTTAAAGATCAAAGAGACCGACCGCCTTTTGGCATTAAAGACCGAATTGGAAAAACTGGGAGCCAAAGTTCGTATTGGAAAAGACAACCTGGAACTCTTTCCTCCAAAAGAAATAAAAGAACACATTGCTATTGATACGTATAACGACCACCGTATGGCTATGGCTTTTGCGCCTTTGGCATTAAAAACTCCGTTACAGATCAATGACCCAAAGGTAGTTTCAAAATCTTTTCCTGCTTTCTGGTCTTCTCTTCAAAAAATGGGTATTGCGGTCAATTATCAATAATAAATCGGCTTTTACTTGACAACCCCTATGTTGAGGTTGTATATTTGCCACTTTTTAATACAAAACCACTTTCTGCCATGGGAATGAAATTATCCAATTTTAACTTTAACCTTCCTCAAGAACTATTAGCCGAATACCCTGCAGCAAATAGAGATGAAGCACGCTTAATGGTACTAAATCGTAAAGATAAGACCATTGAACACAAGATGTTTAAAGACCTTATTGACTATTTTGAAGAAGACGATGTATTGGTGCTTAACAACACAAAGGTTTTTCCTGCCAGATTATTTGGTAATAAGGAAAAAACAGGTGCTCGTATAGAGGTGTTTTTATTGCGTGAATTAAATTCTGAAACTCGTCTGTGGGATGTTTTAGTAGATCCTGCACGTAAAATTAGAATTGGAAATAAACTATATTTTGGCGATGATGAATCTTTGGTGGCTGAAGTTATAGACAATACTACTTCCCGGGGAAGAACACTTCGATTTTTGTTTGATGGTTCGTATGAAGAGTTTCGTAATAAATTAACAGAACTGGGAGAGACCCCACTTCCCAAGTACATCAAGAGAGATGTTGAACCTGAAGATGCAGAACGATATCAAACAATATTTGCTAAAAGAGAAGGAGCAGTTGCAGCACCTACTGCCGGATTACACTTTTCAAAACATCTTTTGAAGCGCCTTGAGATTAAAGGGGTAGATTTTGCCGAAGTTACATTGCATGTAGGTCTGGGTACGTTTAGCCCTGTCGAAGTCGAGGACCTTTCAAAGCACAAAATGGATTCTGAGGAGATCATTATTGGCGAAGAGGCCGTTAAAACCATAAACAATGGTATTGAGCAGAAAAGGCGCATTTGTGCTGTAGGGACTACAGTAATGCGAGCTTTGGAGAGTTCGGTGTCTTCAGACAGAACCTTGAACGACTATACGGGATGGACCAATAAGTTTATCTTTCCTCCTTACGATTTCAGTATTGCCAATACAATGGTAACTAATTTCCATACTCCAAAATCAACTCTATTAATGATGGTTTCTGCTTTTGCAGGCCATGAGTTCATTAAAGAAGCATATGCGGAAGCTATTAAGGAGAAATATCGTTTTTATACCTATGGAGATGCAATGCTAATTATCTAATACAACTTTTTTATTTAAAAAATATAACTCCAAAAGTCCTGATATTCCTTCAGGACTTTTGTCTTTCTAACAATTTGGTTTTCAAATATCAAAATAAAAAAGTACCTTAGTATTCTTATAGTTTAACCAGTTTGGTGATTAAATGAAAAGAACACTACTTTCCTTTTTTTTATTCGCATTTGTTTTTGCGTCTTATTCGCAGGAGTTCAGTGATGATATTCCCGTGAGTTGGGTGCTTAATATAAACAATAGAATGTCACCTGCTGTTGAATTACCTCCCTTGGATCTGGAAGCTATTCATGCAGAAGATAGTGTCAATGATCTGGATAAAAGCCTTCCCTGGCGCTATGGAATTAGCAGGTCCCTTAGGCTGGACGTAAATGAAGATGGGGTTTGGACAACTTTGCCTCATAATAGGGGCAGGATATGGCAAGTGGCTATTAAATCTACAGATGCTATTAACATTAGTGTAAATTTTAACGATTTTTACCTACCCGAAGGTGCGCGATTCTATTTGTATAATGATGATCGGACTGAAACTTCCAAAACATATACCAGGAAAAATAACAGAGCTAGTAAGCAATTAGGGTCTTGGTTTATAAACGGGGATATTATTTGGCTGGAGTATTATGAACCTCCATCGGTATCAGAAAATGTAGAACTGGTAATAGGGAGCATTATCCATGGATACCGTATGGGCAAAATAGACACTTTTGTGGATTCCATAAGAGGGTTGAATGATTCGGGAGATTGTAATTATGATGTTAACTGCTCTATTGGTGAAGATTTCGATGATAAAAAAGATATTGTAAAAAAAGCCGTGAACATACTCAACCTTGGAAATGGTTTTTTATGCTCCGCATCTTTGATTAATAATACTGCAGGTGACAAAACACCTTACTTATTAACGGCAAATCACTGTTTGGAGAATAGTGACCCTGCATTTTGGTCAATTCGTTTTAATTGGATTAGTCCTAACCCTGTATGTGCAGAAGAAGAGGAAAGTGCAGACCTTCAAACCAATTTCACAATGAGTGGTGCGGAAGTACGTGCCAATAATGCGCAGAGTGATTTTGCATTGGTAGAATTATTCAATAATATACCGGATTCATGGGACATCGCTTTTGCAGGCTGGGACAATTCTGATGCATTACCGGAGTTTGAGGTAGGGATCCATCATCCAAATGGAGATATAATGAAGATATGCCGCGATGATAGTGGGGCTGTTAAAGAAATTGCTTCCGGTACAGATGTTTGGCTCATTGGAGGTACTTCTGTAGGAACTGGTAATGGATGGGAAATTGGAACTACAGAAAGTGGTTCTTCAGGGTCTCCTCTATTTAATCAGGATGGAAGAATAATAGGCCAACTATATGCGGGACAGTCCTTTTGCGATGGTACAAGCAACAATGGTGATTATGATATCTACGGAAGATTTGGTGTCTCCTGGGATGCCGGCCTTATGCCGGAAACCCGCTTAAAGGACTGGTTGGATCCTTTAAATACGGGACAGTCTACAGTAGAAACATTGCAAAACATACTGAATGTTCCGGATATCC
>JANQOS010000176.1 GCA_028285705.1 Altibacter sp. | reverse complement strand
TCCGACCTGTTGGAATGTGATGAAGGTTCTGATACGGCTACCTTCGACCTCACAACGCAGAATGAGAATATCTCTACGGACCCCAATGATGAGATCACTTTCTATACTACTTTTGAAAATGCAGTCACAGGAGAGAATGCAATCAGTGACCCCGGAGCCTATACAAACGGAACAGACCCGCAGACCATTTACGTACGCCTGGAAAACGAGATATGTTTTACGGTAGGTGAATTTTTATTGAGAACCGAAAATTGCGCACCCTGGATTCCGGATGGTTTTTCACCAAGCGGTGACGGTATCAATGATGAATTTGAAATAACCGGGCTCCTCAATGTCTATGACAACTTCGAATTGAAGATCTACAGCCGTGAAGGTAACCTCATACACACAGGGCGTAACGAAGACGGTTTCTGGAATGGAGTCGCTACGGAAGGCCTGCTTTTTACAGGAGATCTCGTACCTGTGGGCACCTATTACTATGCCCTGATCCTTAACGATCCCGAATTTCCCGAACCTTTTTTAGGGTACGTATATATCAATTATTAATTTTTTTGCGTTAGCATATAGTATGCTAACTAAAAAAACCAACTTCAGGCCGCTTTGGATACTCATTGTCAGTTCCCTAAGTATAGCCCTGCTATTGGCTTTTTTTAACGGTGGAAGCTTCAATTCCAATTGGATGGAAGAAGGAAGTGGCTGGGCCGCGGCAATGATCAATGCGGTAGTTATATTTCTTGGCCAATACCTTCTGTATGGGGTCCTTTTCAGAAAAACACACTTTCCCGGAAAAATACTTTTAAGCATGTTCTTTGGAGTGATCGTAGGAGTCATGGCCATGTTTCTTATCTTCTATACACTTCAGTAGCCAACACTTCCCGAAGCGACTTTATTTGCTTTACAATTTTCCTTAATTTTATGGAAAATGAAACTACTTCTATGAAAGAAGACAATGCTTATATTTTAGGAACCGATACCGAAGAATTACACCGCTTAGGCGTACAGCACCAGGTTTGGGCCGAAGAAGCAAGACGAGGCTGGAGGCTGGCAAAATTCAATGCCGGGCAAACCTTACTGGACCTGGGGTCCGGCCCCGGCTTTTGTACCGAAGAGCTCGCCTATATCGTAGGAAGCAAAGGTAAGGTGATCGGAGTGGACAGGTCTGAAGCCTATATAGAGCACCTCAAACAGCTAACAGCATTGCATCATTTAAATATTGAAGCGGTCTGTGCCGATTTCGATCAAATGAAACTGGAACCCGACAGCCTTGACGGAATGTATTGCCGTTGGGCACTCGCCTGGCTCCCTAACCCGGAAAACATACTAAAGAAAGTGTATGATGCCTTAAAACCCGGAGGAAAAATGGTGATCCACGAATACTACGACTGGTCCACGCACCAGACCGAACCTCACAGACCCGGATTAGCAAAAGCCATTGCTGCCGCCCTCAAAAGTTTTAAGGATTCCGAAGGTGAAATAGACATAGGAAGAGAGTTACCTCGTATACTGGGAGGTTTGGGGATGAAAATTGACAATATACGGTTGATGTCCAAGCTCGCCACGCCCGAGCAGGTAACCTGGCAATGGCCCGAGACCTTTTACAAAAGCTATTTTCCGCGATTGTCCGCCGCCGGATATCTTACCGAGAAAGAGCTTAGCAATGCCCTGAGCGACCTGGAAGAATTAAAACACACCCCCGGAGTAACCTTGTGTTGCCCCTTGATGGTAGAAATAATTGCAACAAAATGACAACACGACAAGAATGGACGGACCACGTCTTTAATCTGGGTATAGACCCGGGATGGGCACACAATATCATGACCCGCGTACAGGGTACGGAGATCAGGCTAAAGCATTATTGCGCCCCGTTGACCGATGCACAACTCTCCCATCGGCCCAACGGTGCCTGGAGCATCAAAGAGCATATCGGGCATCTTATAGACCTGGAGCCCCTACACCAGGGGCGCCTTCAACAATTAGCGGCATTACAACCTGAGCTTACCGGAGCCGATATGTCCAATGCCAAGACCGAAGCAGCCGACCACAATGCCCAAACACTGGAAGCCTTACTGGAAGAGTTTCGCCGGGTACGCGCGGCTTTTATACGGGAATTCAAAGAATTACCTCCTGCTAGTTTGCAGCATGCTGCCCAACATCCACGCCTTAAGGTCCCTATGAAACCGGTAGACGTACTCTTTTTTGTGGCGGAACATGACGACCATCACCTGGCGACGATCCTGGAGAATATTGATGCCTTAGACCTATAAGATTATTATAAAAAATGTATAAAATTTTATTTCATATTGTCTTAGCTATTATTCTTTTCTTTGTCCAAAATTGGATAAGTAGTAGATCTTACTCTCGAGGGTATATTCGATTTTCTCTTTTAGATGATAGAGATGAAGCTTTATCAATGAATTTTGTTTTAAAAGTTTTTGGTCCAGTCGTTTTTCTAATTCTTGTCGCAGCATCTTTACAATACTTCAACAAACAGTTCTTAGTAGATAACATCATTAATGTAATTTACTTTTATTTATTATTACGCTTAGTACTTATTGGCTTATACGAAAGGATAACTATAGTCAACTGGCCTAGAATTTTATTTCATTATTTAGTTATAGTTAT
Source organism: Altibacter sp. (assembly GCA_028285705.1). Taxonomy (GTDB): domain Bacteria; phylum Bacteroidota; class Bacteroidia; order Flavobacteriales; family Flavobacteriaceae; genus JANQOS01. The sequence goes on along the minus strand of JANQOS010000176.1, from coordinate 3,577 downwards.
AGTATCATCAATTGTTTATGAAAACTTTATCGGTTCTTTGGAATCTTTACTTCCAGATCTATCGGAAATTAAAAACGAAATATGGCTTTTGATTATATTGTTTCTTTACCAAATCGGTAATGGTATCAATTCAGACCAAATTAATAATCCTCTCTATGAACCTGAACAAGCTTTTTTACCAGAATTAAAAAATAGGAAGCGTAAATACATAATAAATCAATATGATAAGTTAGTTCTTAAATATGATAGTACCATTAAAGACATTTCAAATAGTAATGAATCTTTTAATTTAATAATATACTCCATTTTAATTTTCGAAAACTTTAATCGACCAAGAATAGTAAGATGGGTAGAAAGGCTTTGGGTAAGAGTTAGTGGTAAAGAAGTAACTCAAGGAATAATGCAAGTTAAATCAACAAAAGTTCTGTCTGATATTAAAAGTATTAAAAAAGGCACAAAATATCTATACAAAAAATACCGGTCTTTCAAAAATGAGGAATATTCTTATAATACATTCCGAAGAGTAATTAAAAGACACTGCCCTGATAAAAAATATATTAGACAAGTATTATTCATTTCTAAAGCAATCATAGATAACAATAAGAATAAAAAAAAATATAAGGAAGTCTATGATGAAATTATATCAGAATTCAATTTATATGATTATTTTGATTGAAAGTATTAATGCTGACAATGCACATAATCTAGTTTCACTAAATAACTCCCTTCATAATTTTTACTACTTTTAAACAAAGCCTTATAAAAATAGATCACATGCAAAAAGTTATAACGATCTTTGTAGTAACTTTACTGGTCCAAACCGGATTCTCACAACAAGATGAGGATCCAACCAAAAACACAACCAGCATGGCAACACCCAACATCCTGGGGCTACGAACCACCATCTACCATGTAGGCGATCTACAAAAGGCGAAAGAATGGTATACAAAGGCATTTGCAACCGAGCCTTATTTTGACGAACCTTTTTATGTAGGATTCAATATAGGAGGCTATGAACTGGGACTGCTCCCGGAAAAGAACCCCACCACCCAAAAAGTGGAAAGTGTCCTGACCCTCTGGGGAGTGGAAGATATTTATAAAAGCTACGATTGGTTTCTGGAAGTGGGAGCAACAGAAAACGAAAAACCCAATAGTGTTGGTGGCCCCCTCATGGTTGCGAGTGTAAAAGATCCCTGGGGAAATGTGGTAGGACTGATCTATAATCCCGTATTCAAATTAAAAGAAAATTAAAAATTGACATATACGACATAAAATATTGTCTTATATGTCAATTTTATTTATATATCAATGAATCCTGTTAATTGATTTAGTTAATTGGATCTCGAAGTCTTTTGAAGTATCCTGTTCCTGTATTCCGAAGGAGTTACGCCTTCCCTCTTTTTAAAGAATCGATTGAACGAAGATTTTGAATTAAACCCACATTCCATCCAAAGCGCATCGATATTTAGGTTTTGATAAAAACTGTCTTGCAATTTGTCCTTAAATAATGTAAGCCGAAGGTCATTGAGGTAATTGGTTACAGAATCTCCATAGACCACATTAATGGCTTGCGATATATACCTGCTATTGGTCACCACTTTCTTTGAAATATCCACTATTCTAAGGGCCGGGTTCAAGAACAACTGTTCTTCACGGATCACCTGGTCCACCTCTTCAAAAAAAGGTACCCATTTCTCATAAAGCGCCTCTTCTGCCTCTTTCGATCTTCTTGCTGAAGGATAGATAATTCCATAGTTATACCCATAATAGGCCAAAGTAAGAACAAGACCCATAGACAGCAAGGTATCTGCCCATTCTATCAACCAAAACACATCGGTATCATCACTTAAGAACAGATACAAAAAGTTGATCAGCATAAGCACCATATAGACAGTGATAAAAATTAGGATCCATCGTGCCATTTGCCGGGATATCCGGCCAGGTTTTATAGAGATCCTTTGGTAATACGTGATCATTAGGAAACCATAGGCCACCAGAGAGATAAAAACAAAGAACCACTGTACGTCACCAAGAATACTATTAAAACGGCTGTTAAGGTCACCTACACCATAGGCAGCTCCGGCCAATATCAGTGCGTGTGCTGCCGGTAATACGAAATGAAGGTAAAAAAAAGGGATCTTTTCGTTTGAAACCAGGTATTTAATATAAAAGTAAGAAACCGGTCCGGTTAAGACCCCGATCAGGGCCATCACCCTATAATTGACGACTGTTTCCTCATCCATTTGCTCAATACCATAGATCCCCAATAAAAGAACTAAGGAAAATATAAAAAATATATCTGCCCTTTGTTTTTTAGGTTTTAATAGCACCAACAAGATCATAACCAAGATGATACCCATTGCTACATAGTCAATGATATCCATATTGCAAGCCTTCTTTACAGGCAATGTACTCTATTTTTCTGATTTTGACACTTCCCAAAACAAGAATTGGCACCAGGAGTATGAATTTGAGTGCTCTATCTGATATTAATATACTTAGTTAGCAAAGTATTAAGAAAAAGAAAATATGAAAAAAATGAAAATTCTATTTTACACAATGCTCATGGCCATAGTATTCAATAGCTGTAACTCTAATGATGATAAAACTATGAACAACATACCAACAGATGCCAGGGTCATCATTATAGGAGCGGGAGCTTCCGGCCTGTATGCCGGTAAAATCTTAAAAGATAATAATGTTGGCTTTACCATTTTAGAAGCATCTGACCGTGTTGGCGGGCGACTCAAAAAGAATACTGACTTTACTGATTTTTCTCTGGATCTGGGAGCAGAATGGATCCATGGAAATAATGCCTTGACATACGATCTGGCTACCGCTAACGGAATAGAGATCTTTGAAGATACAAGTGATGGAGGTATCTGGTACAACGATCAATTTCATAGTACAATTCCATCTTCACTACTACCCATATATATTTATGTAAATGACGAATCTACGAACGGTATTGATATTTCACTAAAAGATTGGGCCATAGGACAAGGCTACGGCCCGGACACCTATGATCTGCTGGATGCTATGTCAGGGGGTTCCGGAGCATCTGCATCTAAATTCAGTGTACAGCAAACAGCCGTAGAATCACAAAACTGGTCAGCCGGTGTTGGTGATTTTAAATTTAGGGATCAAACGTATTACGACTTAGTTTATAATACAATCGTTCCGGAAATTGAAAATAACATTGTATTAAATGCTCCGGTAACCCAGATAAATTATGAAGGCGATAAAATAGTAGTTACTGCCGGGGGAACAAGCTATGAAGCAGATCGGGTTATAGTAACTGTTTCCGTAAATGTGTTAAAAAATGAGTATATAACTTTTGTGCCCCCCATACCCAATGCTAAAAAGACCGCAATAAATAAAATTGGCATGGAGGCCGGAATGAAAACATACCTTAAGTTCAACGATTATTTCTTTGAAAACAAAAACATATCGGGAACTGCTGTTGGGTCAGCGTATTATGATGCTGCTTTCGGAAAGAACTCAAACGAATTTGTTCTTGGTGTATTTACAATGGGAGAAAAAGCGCAAACACTTAGCAATATGCCGGAGATTAGTG
>JANQOS010000093.1 GCA_028285705.1 Altibacter sp. | reverse complement strand
AAAAAAGCTAATATTGGACTAGTGTTTTTTCATCAAGATGAAGAAAGCCTAGATTATAATTCAACATTGATTATTTATTCTCAAATCATAAAAAATAATAATATTGAAAATAAGTTGAATAAAATAAATACTGATTATTTTAAAAATAAGATTATTACATTTTCTGTTGAACAATTGTATTTAGAAGGATTAAATTTTGTTGGTGTATCAGAGCTATATGAAATTAGAGGTACTGGCTTATTTCAAAAGCAAGCCAATTTTATAGACATTCAAGAAATAAACTCATTAGTTTACTCTAATAATGAATTTAATGAGAGATATGAAGAAGTCCTTGATGATTATAAGTATGTGTATTAATTATTTTATTAATAAGAATTTGGCTTAAAACACAATGGCTATAATACAAATGTTACCGGAATTGGAAATGCTTTGGCGCAACAATGGAAATACAATGGAATTGAATTAAATGAGAACCTGAGCCTTAATTTATATGAGATGGACCTAAGGCAATACGATCCGGCCATTGCAAGATGGATCGCTATCGACCCGGTAACCCACCATTCACAATCTACCTACACGGCCTTTGATAACAATCCGGTATTCTGGCCGGACCCCAGTGGAGCAGCTACAGGTTTTGGAGCTGCAGGAGGCTTTGTTTCAGGTCGAATTAGTGATGAAGATACTTGGACAGAAGTAGATGTTAATGAGTTAGTAGAAGGAAATGATACTGCTACTGGAGGAACAGTAAGTTATGGATCTAATGAACATGCGGCTATGATTGCACCACCAAATGATATACATATTGATAAAAAAACCAAGACAGCAACCGTAGTAAAAACAAATGATGATTACGATAGAGTTTTTGAAAATGGTGTTCAGGTAGCCTCTGCTGAATTAGGATACACGGTGGAAAGGCTTTCAAATGAGGGTTATACGATATCTACACACGTGCCAGAAATGGTTTCTCAAACAGAAAAAAATAACTTCGCTAAATTAAATGACTCAGGTTTTGTTGGATCACTTACTTATGACTTTGCAAATAGCTTTTACTTAGCTTTTCAAGTTGTAGATGGAGATTATTTCGGTGAAGATTTTATAAATCCATTAACTGGAAGTAGAGCATATACCAATCTAGATGGGACTGCCCAATATAATATAGATGAAAGAACTCTAAGTTTTGTTACTACTGCAGCTCCTCAATTAAACCAAACGAAACTACTTCCTGCTTTTAGAACATTGAATGCAAGCCAATTTTCTTCTATGTTTAAAGGGACTTATATTTCTAGAGCTCAAGCAGGTTATAGAGGAATTATGAATAGAGCTTATAATTCAGGAGTTCGCGGATACAATACAATTTCATCTGCATTAAATTTTGGAACATTTGGAACTATTCTGTATAAAATCTCTAATAATAACTAGTAGTTTAAACTATGGATTTAGTATTTGCATTTATTAGACAAGTTATAACTACCTATGTTGGTGGTGGTTTATTATTTATATATTTTAAACTTAAAAAGAAAAAAATAACTTATTCTGAGATTGTTGATGGAGTAGATAAAGATACTGGAATTAGGAAATATCGTTATACTAGTTACTATATAGGAGTATTTTTTATAATTATTATTATCCTACTACTAAGTGTTTTTTGGTAATGATCTTTTGCTTGCCAATGGAGATTGATACTATGAGAAAAATAATTATTATACTTTTTTGCCTAAGTTTAGTAACGGTGCTTGTCTTAGTGTCTGTTAATCAAGATAAGTTCTTTCAAACAGATGAGGAATACTTTACCTCTTTGGTAGAGGAGTATAAAACAAAAGAATTTGACGGGATTGTTTCTCAAAAATTTAAAGATGAGAATGATCACAATTTTCAGAAAATTGTACTAGACTTGAAAAATGGAGGAAGCAAGACTATTATTACAAATTTTGAAAAAGAAGAATTCTACAACTTTATCAAGGTAGGTGATTCTCTAACAAAAAAGAGATACAGTCTTGAGGTTGCACTACGGAGACCAGGAGTCGATACGACGCTATCTTTCAAGTTTGAGAATGTAAAAGATTTTAAGAAATCAAAGGTATTTAATTCTTTAGAAAAAGAAGCACGTAACATAACTTTAGATGAGTTAGAAGATGATAACTAAATTTCGAATCTTACAATGAAATACACAACATCCATCTACAATAGATGGATGTTTTACTTTGATTTTAAATTTGTTAGGGTAGTGTAGTAAATAGGTTCTTTTAGAAATCGATACTATTGGCTTTTTAGGATAAATATGAGAGGCCACTAGCTGCAAGCTAGCGGTAGCGGAGAGTTTTTCTCTGCTGCTGTTACTTAAAAAAAATTAAATAATCCATAGAAAACTGACAAATGTCATACTTATCAAGTATATTAAAGGATAATTTTATCGAGCTTTTTTAAACACAGACCATGCCCATAAAAAGTTATTTGGCACACCCGCATGACGGACAAAAAGAAAGGCTTATAGAAGAACTTTCGGCACTCAAGGAATGCGATGTGCTTCCTTCCCAAAATAAAGAAATCATCGTTCTTGTAACCGATACCGAAGACGAGGAGCGGGAAAAGATCTTAAAACAAAAACTGGAGGCCATCAGTAGTTTAAAGCTACTGGCTATGGTATCCGGATTCAATACACCACAAAACAATTAATGTATGTATACATCAATATCCAACAGAAGGGATTTCATAAAGAAGATGGCACAATTGTCGGCAATAACTGCCGCAGCCACCATGTTTCCGGGGATTTTATTTGCTGAAGAACAGGAAGAAGGGCTTCCAAAAGGAGGCAATCTGGATTGGAAAAAAGCACCATGCCGGTTTTGCGGTGTAGGCTGTGGGGTTCTGGTAGGTGTTGAAGAAGGGAAGGCAGTTGCCGTAAAAGGAGACCCCGCTTCTTCCGTAAATAAAGGATTGTGCTGTGTAAAAGGCTACCATTCCGTAATGGCGCTCTATGGTAAGGACCGGTTGACAAAACCCTTAGTGAAGAAGAACGGGAGGTATGTGGAAACTTCTATGGATGAAGCATTGGACCTGATCGCCTCAAAGATGAAGGAGACCATCAAAGATCACGGCAAAGATGCGGTTTCCATTTACGGTTCCGGGCAGTGGACGATTCCGGATGGCTACGCCGCTTCAAAACTGTTCAAAGGATGTATCGGGACCAATAATGTGGAAGCCAATGCCCGCTTGTGTATGGCGAGTGCCGTGACCGGATTCTTGACTTCTTTCGGAATGGATGAACCCATGGGCTGCTATGAAGACATTGACTATGCGGACGTTTTTGTCCTTTGGGGGAATAATATGGCGGAAATGCACCCGGTACTCTTTTCCAGGTTGCTGGACCAACGCTTAAAAAGAGGCGTAAAGATTATAGATTTTGCAACCCGTACCACACGTACAAGTATGGCGGCGGATAAATCCATTTTATTTTTACCGCAAACAGACCTGGCGGTTGCCAACGCTATTTGCTATGAGATCATCAAGAATGGCTGGGTCAATGAGACCTTTGTAAAAAAACACTGTAACTTCAGTAAAGGTTTGACCAATATGGGCTATGGTTTGGAGGACAAATATAAATTCAAGGACAAGCCGGAAGGGATAAGTTTTGATGATTTTAAAACCTTCCTTGAAGACTATACTCCCGAGAAGGTAGAAAAGATATCCGGAGTCTCAGCCAGGGATATCAAATATATGGCGGCGTATTATGGCGACCCCAACAAAAAAGTGATGTCCCTCTGGTGTATGGGGCCAAATCAGCATAGCCGGGGAACCTGGATGAATAACCTGATCTATAACATTCACTTGCTCACCGGAAAGATATCAACACCCGGAAACAGCCCCTTCTCATTAACGGGGCAACCCTCGGCCTGTGGTACCGTGAGAGAAGTAGGAACACTTACCCACAAATTGCCACACGGAGTGGTCATGAAAAAGGAACATCGTGAATTCGCTGCAAAGATATGGGATGTCCCGATTGAGAATATCGACCCGAAACCCACCTACCATACCGTTGAAATGTTCAGGGCTTTGGATAGAGGAGATATCCGCTTTATGTGGATTCAGGTAACCAATCCTATGGTGACCATACCCAAATTAAAGCGCTATAGGGACGCAGCGAAAAAAGAAGGACGCTTTATTGTGGTTTCCGATATTTATCCGACACCCACAACCGATATTGCAGATGTCATATTACCATCGGCTATGTGGGTAGAACGTGAAGGAATGTATGGTAATTCCGAACGACGGACACAATACTTTGAGCAAATGGTACAACCTCCGGGAGAAGCCATGAGCGATACCTGGCAGCTGATCGAAGTTGCCAAACGGATGGGCTTCGAAAAGCAATTCTACTATAAAGAAGAGACCCATGTAGAAGAAATTTACACGGAATACCGGAAGCATCACGATAATAAGAAACACAATATGGCTCCGTTACAGGTGCTGAAGGACAACCCCGGAATGCAATGGCCCTATGTGGACGGGAAGCCTACCAAATGGCGTTTCAATTCCAAATACGACCCTGCCTGTAGCAATGGGGAAGAGTTCCATTTTTACGGTAAACCGGACGGTAAGGCCATTATCTGGCAACG
>JANQOS010000124.1 GCA_028285705.1 Altibacter sp. | reverse complement strand
AACTACGTCATATGTGGCACCGGCAGTAAAACCGGGAGCAATTCTCTTAAATCGATTTCTATTTGTAGTGTCTCCATCGCTGAACTTTGTACGTTCGGTAACCTTAACTCCCAAATGAACACCCCCATCTATGGTCAAACCATCGACAACCTTATATTTACCTAGAAAAGGAAGGTTTAAATAAATAATACGGTCGTACCCTCCATTTAAGCTTTGTCCTTCGCCGGAGAGATGGGGCTCAAGGCTTAATAACCATTGACTATTCATTTCTTTATCGATAACTGCTCCGGCATGTACAAAAAAGAGATAGGAATTATTACCCACATCGCCAAACATATTGGAAAAGTTGATTCCTGCCTTGGCGCCAAAATTCAACCCACTAAAAAAATCTCCTGCACTGACACTTTCGTTTTGAGCAAAAGTACTGCATATAAGACCGAGGGCAAGTGCGGTAAGAAGTATTGTTTTTTTCATTGTGATAGGTTTTTAATAGCTATTTACTAGCTACTGTTTATTGAAATAAAACTAACTTCTAAAATATATTAAGAGTAGGTGCCTAACGTGCGGAATATTGTGAAATGATAAAACTTCGGACTAATTAGCTGTGTTTTTTTTAAACTGTGAAGGTGTAAGTCCGGTATATTTTTTAAAAACCGTATTAAAAGTAGATTTGGAATTAAATCCGGCCTCAAGCCCAATAGCGACTAGTGTATAATTGGAAAACTCAGGGTTTTTCAGGTATTGCTTCGCATCTTCTATCCGAAGTGAATTGATGTAGGCGGAAAAACTCAGGTTAAGTTCGGCATTAATTATTCTGGATAGGTGGCTTTTACTCAATTGGAGCTCTTCAGCAAGGGATTCCAGAGAAATGTTAGGATCGAGATACCGTCGTTCTTCCAATAGAATTTTTTCGATCTTATCAATATATCCGTTTTTAGATTTCTTGACCTTCATATTCTTGAAGTGTTCTTTGGAATAGGACCTGATCTTCTTTCGTTCATTTAAAATTCCAATCTTATGAATCCCAATATATCCTATCAGGTAAATAATAAGGCTGGTTATCGCGAACATAGGCAGGTAGTACATCTCTACGTTCTTGTAAAAAGTGTAGGTATAGATACTCCACGGAATAACAGTTACCAATAGCAGTACCCAAAGTAATATTTTTATCCACTGCAGTTCCACTTTAATAATACTGAAATGGAAAGATTTTTGCTTTTGGATACGATAGATCCTTAGAAGTAATAAGATCAATGCCACCAGAAAAAACGGAATGTTTATAAAATCACCGTAAACGTCGATCAGATTGGCCAGTTGATCCATAAAAAGATCATTATCCACTGTCTTTTGGGTAGTTAAAGCAATGACTTTGTATGCAATTGTAATGATAAGAGCTACAAGAGCCGGGAGGTAAAAAACATATTCCAACTTTTTATTTCTTCTCCCGGGATCGATATAATGCATAGCAAAAAAATATAAGAACGGAGCAATTAAAAATGAATAGGGCAGATATACCAGATTAAATACATGCCAGCTTATAATCTCAATTTCATCCATTATATAAAATAAATTGGATAATGTAAAACTTAAGATGAGTAGCCCTAAATATTTAGAAGCCTCTGTTTTACGTTTCTTATTCAATAAAATAAAGACACTAAGGAAGAGTCCCTGGAAGATTCCTGCAAAAACCAGACTTATAAGAATATTGGAGTTCAAAAATGACTAATGTTTATGCCTTCAAGTTAATTAATTAATTTGTTTTTTAGAAGGAAAGAATACTCCATATTAAATGGGGAATTCAATATAGGTCTCATATATTGAATAGAACCATTCATCTACTCAAATTTACTGACCGGCGATTTATTTTTTATGAAACCCGTTTGTGTTGTTTCTTTAGTTAAAACTAAATCGTAAAAAATGAAAGGATGTATTGTTCCGGTTGTAATGTTATTAGCTGCTTTTTTGTGTTATTCGCAAAAAACAGATACAACTACTTATGCTAGAAAGAACCCGGATAGTAAAATTTTAAAATTTACAAACGGCAATTGGTTTAACGGAGCAACATTTGAACAAAAACCGGTTTGGGTTAAAGAAGGGATTCTAGGCTTTAAAGAACTTGCGCAGCAACCGGATACAATTATCGATCTGTCAGGGAAATATGTTATTCCACCATTTGCCGAAGCTCACAACCATAACCTGGAAAGTAGTTATGGATTGGAGAAACGCATCAAGTCCTATTTGGACAATGGTGTGTATTACGTAAAATTACTCTCATCAATAAAAAAACGAATAGACCCCTTAATGCATTATTACAACAAACCGGACGGAATAGACGTGCGCATGGCGCATGCGCCGTTAACCGGAACAGACGGCCATCCTATTGCGGTTCGTAAAAGATATTTGGACTATGGGTATTTTAACGGTTTATTTTCTTCAATTGAAGAAATTGAATCTCATGGATACGTTACTATAAATACCCTGGATGACCTCAATGAAAAATGGGACCAAATACTCTCTTTTTCACCGGATTTCATAAAATTAAACCTTTTATATTCCGAAGAATATGAAAAGCGTAAGCATGATACGGCTTTCTTCGGAAAAAAAGGGCTGAACCCGATATTAGTACGGGAGATTGTCAAAAAAGCAAATGCTTCAAACTTAACGGTAAGCGCACATGTTGAAACCGCATACGACTTTCACATAGCTGTTACTGCCGGAGTGAATGAAATTGCACACCTTCCGGAGCGATCCAACGGAAAGCTTATTCATAAAGAAGATGCCCTTCTTGCAGCAAAAAAAGGGATCGTAATTGTAACTACTGCAGGTCTTGTTACCAAAAAACAAGACCGTCCAAATTATGACAAGCTGGTGGATAACATAGCGGCTAATCTAAGGCTGCTAAAGCAGGAAGGAGTGACCATGGCCATAGGGTCGGATAATTATTATGACTCTTCGGTTGGAGAATTTCAATTCTTATATGAACTGGATATCTTCACCAACCTGGAATTGCTTATTATGTGGACCAAAAATGCAACAAGGACAACATTTCCCAATAGGAAGATAGGGGAGTTGAAGGAAGGATACGAAGCCAGTTTTTTGGTGTTGGACAAAGACCCTATAGAAGATATTTCCAATATCAACAAACATATTACCACCAGGGTGAAACAAGGTGTGTTCTTAAATTAACCCTGCGGTTTGTCATTGGGCAGTGTACTGAATTTATAATTACTTCCACTATCTTTAAAGTGTTAATCTCCTACAGTTCTAAAATTTGAAATGGCTCTAATGCATACCAGGTTCGGTAAAATTGTCAAACATCTTGTTTTTTGGATCTTATTCCTTCTGCTTTGGAGTGCCCACGACCTGAACTACCATAAAGATATATTGGAAAATCTGGAGACCAATATGTTTGCTTTTATCCCTTACGCTATTTTGGTCTATTTCAACCTGTATTTTTTAATGCCCCGCTTCCTGCTGAGTAAAAAGATAACGGTCTATATAGCATTGCTGGTGCTTAGCATCATTATCATCACATGGGGCACATCCTATTATCTTTCATTCTATTTCAAATACATCAATATGCATGTGCCAACTGCAGAGTTCTTTGAAAGCCCCCAGGGAAAGATCGCCGTAGTTACAGAGGTCATCCTATCGCTCGGTTTGTCGATGACCCTGTTCTTAACAGATGAATGGTACAGAAAGGACAAGTCTGTAAGGGAAATAGAGAAAAAACAGCTGGAGACAGAACTAAACCTGTTAAAGAACCAGGTCAATCCACATTTTCTATTCAATTCACTGAATAGCATCTATATCATGTTGGATAAGAATCCGGCAGGCGGTAAAAAGATGCTGCTCCAGTTCTCTGAAATATTGAGCCACCAGCTATATGAGGCCAACAAAAAAAGTATCGGACTGGAACGTGAGTTTGAGAATTTAAAGAACTATATTCATATTGAAAAAGTAAGGCATGAAGACCTGGTGACAGTGGATTACAGCTTTCCGGAAAACGGGAATAACCTTGTGATCTCCCCAATGCTTCTGTTACCTATTGTCGAAAATGCCTTTAAACATGGGCAAAGCAGCCGGGGGTATCAAATAAATATCCAATCGGAAATAACCTCCGGAAATACACTTTACTTTAACGTGAAGAATACGGTTTCGGCGGAAAGCCAGAAGAAACCCCACAACAAAAGCAAAGGAATTGGCCTGGCCAATGTAAAACGAAGACTGGAACTGATCTACCCGAACAGACATCAGTTTAGGGCCGAACAGAATAATAGTAAATTTATAGTGCAATTAAAGATACAATTGGATAAAAATGAAATGCCTGATAGTTGATGATGAGCCCCTGGCACGAGAGGGGCTGAAAGAATTTGTGGAACAAACCCCGTTCCTGGAATATGCAGGGTCATTGCCTTCTGCTTTGGAGGCTATGGAGTTTTTAAAGCAAAATGCTGTCGACATTGTTTTTTTAGACATACAAATGCCGGATATGACCGGTATAGAGCTTATGAAAGCACTCGCTAACCCTCCACAAGTGGTCTTTACTACGGCACACCGGGAATTTGCTTTGGACGGTTTTGACCTTAACGCCGTAGACTTCCTGCTAAAACCGTTTTCATACGACCGGTTTTTAAAAGCGGTGAATAAAGCGGTAGCGGTAGCCGGTAATGCAAATGAAAGTAATGAAGTGCCTAAAGACCACATTTTTATTAAATGCAAAGGAATGATCGTTAAGGTTGTCGTGGATGACATTCTCTTTATTGAAACTGCCAAAGACTATGTCTTTATTCATACGGTACATGACAAGCACCTTACGCTGGTTTCCTTAAAGCATATTGAAGAAGAACTTCCAAAGGAAAAATTTATACGTGTGCACCGCTATTATCTGGTGGGATTGAAACACGTAAAGAAACTGGAAGGAAATTTGATCTATGTAGGAAACCATAAAATAAAGATCAGCAGGGCCCTTCGCAATGGGGTGTATCAAGCAATTATTGGCAATAAACTGATAGAGCGTTAAATTACTTACTACTTACTTTTAACCCCAAAAAAATGTCCTGATTTATAGGGAGCGTCAAATATTGACTATTTGCCTTCTATTTTAGCGCTCTGTATTGGAAATAATCCCAATCAAAAAGAAAATGAAGATCAGGAAAATTATAGCTACATACAGGTGGGGCTTTTTATTCACCTTCACACTTATTTTACTGGAAGCCGGAGTCTCTATACTATTTCCGCTTTTTATTGGTTTCGCAATAGATGATACACTGACGGGGACGTATAGAGGTGGGCTCCAGTTGGGACTTCTGGGATTGTTGGCCCTGGTGATTGGAGCAGGAAGGCGGTTCTTCGATTCCCGTTTATATGCCAAGGTGTTTAAAAAGTATGGAGTTCAGACAGTTTTGAAGACCAACAGTGGAACATCTGTAAAGACCGCCCGGTTAGGAATGTTAAAGGAGGTCATCGAATTTTTGGAAAATTCCCTTCCGGAAATTGTAAGCAGTATCATTGCTCTTTTAGGGGTGATGGTCATACTGGCTACCCTTAATATAAATGTCTTCTATGGAAGCCTGGGTGTAAGTTTTCTGGTCTTTTCCATATATCTGGTGACCAGTAAGCGAACCGTCAGGTTCAACAGATCTTATAACGATGTGATCGAAGAACAGGTAGATGCTATTGATAATGATGACCGATTGGGACATCACTTACATGACCTAATGAAATGGAATAT
>JANQOS010000116.1 GCA_028285705.1 Altibacter sp. | reverse complement strand
TAAGTCACTCGGTACAAGAATGGTGCGGCCAGGTCTATGCACAACTAAATAACCGGGATGATTTTGAGGTAAAATCCCATTCGTATTTTGAGGGTGAAGCCGATCTGGAAATCTCGCTTCCAAAAACCTGGCTGGAGAATGAGCTTTGGAATTTAATACGAATCAATCCGGAAGATCTTCCAACCGGGGACATCTCTATTATTCCTTCCTTCGAGTATCTTCGGCTACGTCATAAAGAACCAGCGGTACATCCGGCATTTGGTAGTTTAAAACAAGGGGATTCACTTACAACCTATTCTATAAATTATCCGGGTTTACAACGACAGTTGACAATCTATTTTAACAGCAATTTCCCTTATGAGATCGAAAAATGGGAAGAAACCAATGCGAGCAACCCTAAAGATACTCTGAGGTTAAAAACAACTGCTACAAAATTAAAACGCATCCGTTCTGCCTATTGGACCCAAAACAGTAATAAGCATATAGTGCTGCGAGACTCTTTAGAATTGCGATGAAGTGTTAAAGAACTGCTAATAAAATAGGACGGTTTTCTATTTTGGGTATATTTGATTCTCATCAAAAAACAGCCCATGCGCAAATTATTCTCACTAGTATGTATCCTTCTTATTAGTTATTACGCATCATTCGCACAACAACCACAAAAACCAACTGCTTCCGAGATATTTCACAACCTTCAAAAATTAAACTTTTTGGGTTCTGCCCTTTATATTGCAGCGCACCCCGATGATGAAAACACGCGGCTCATTTCCTATTTATCTAACGATGTAAAAGCACGTACTGCATATCTTTCGCTAACCAGAGGTGATGGAGGGCAAAATTTGATAGGACCCGAAATTCGTGAGTTACTGGGAGTGATACGGACTCAGGAGCTATTGGTAGCAAGGCGAACAGACGGCGGACAGCAGTTCTTTACACGCGCCAATGATTTTGGATATTCAAAGCACCCCGATGAGACACTGGAAATATGGAACAAAGAAGAGGTTTTGAGTGATGTGGTCCGAGCCATTCGAAAATTTAAACCGGATATTATTGTAAATCGATTTAATCACCGTAATCCGGGAACAACACATGGACACCATACCGCATCTGCCATGCTAAGCTTTGAAGCCTTTGATCTAGTGGGTGATGCTTCAAAATACCCGGAGACTGCCAAAGATTATGGAACCTGGCAACCCAAACGGCTATTCTTTAATACAAGTTGGTGGTTCTATGGAAGCAGGGAAAACTTTGAAAAAGCGGATAAGACAAACTTGCTCGAAGTGGAGACCGGAAGTTATTACCCCTCTTTAGGACTGTCTAACGGAGAAATAGCTTCTCTGAGTAGAAGTATGCACAAATCACAAGGTTTTGGAAGTACGGGCTCTCGCGGAAGTAGAATTGAATACTTAGAGTTTTTAAAAGGAGATTTTCCTGAAGATAAATCCAACCTTTTTGATGGTATCAATACTACCTGGTCCCGGTTAGATGGTGGTGCGCCTATTGGAGCTATTTTGCTTCAGGTAGAAAAGGATTTTGATTTCAGAGACCCATCGGCAAGTATTCCACAGTTGTTAAAAGCATATGACCTTATTCAAACGCTTCCCGAAGGGTATTGGAAAACGATAAAGTCCGAAGAGATCATTGATGTCATATCAGATTGTGCAGGAATATATCTTGAAGCTGTAGCCAATGTACAAAGTGTTGCTCCCAAGGGAAATCTAAAAGTTACCATTGAAGCCATTAACAGATCTTCAGCAGATATCAAACTAAATTCCGTAAGCTCTCCGGTAATAAACTTCCCTACAACTGAAACTTCAACTCCCCTGTTAAAGAATAAAAAACATACACTGGAAAGTATTGAAGGAACCTTTTCGGCCACAGCATACAGTGCTCCCTACTGGCTTAATCAAAAAGGATCTTTGGGGATGTACCGTGTAGAAGATAAGAATTTGATAGGACTACCGGAGCAGACCCATCAGTTTCCCGTAACTTTTAATCTTTCCATAGATGGAAGAGCTATTTCGGTAGTAAAAAATATTGTCTATAAATTCAATGATCCTGTTGCCGGAGAGGTGTACCGCCCCTTTGAAGTTTTACCAGAAGTTACATCCGGTATTCCGGAAAAAGTACTCATTTTTGCCAATAGTGAAGCAAGGGAGGTCCCGGTAATTATTACTTCCGGGAGAGATAATGTAAGTGGTACTGTAACCTTGCAGCACCCCAAAGGCTGGATAGTATCTCCTTCACAACATGTGTTTTCCATTGCAAATAAAGGACAGCAACAAACGCTTAAATTTACGGTACAGCCCCCTAAAGAACAAAATGAAGGGGTACTTAAACCACTGGTACACGTTGGAGATAACTTCTATAATAAGGAGCTGGTAATTATAGATTACGACCATATTCCGTTTCAAAGTGTTTTAATGCCTTCTGAAGCACGTATCGTACGGATAGATATTCAAAAAAAAGGACAAAACATTGGCTATATAAATGGTGCCGGAGATGCTATTCCGGAAAGCCTGAAACAAATAGGATACAATGTTACTACAGTTCTACCGGAAGAGATCACTTTGGAAAGTTTACAACAGTTTGATGTGGTCGTGGTTGGTATTCGGGCTTATAATACCGTACCGGAACTGGCCTTTAAACAAACAGAGCTCAATAGTTATGTGAACAATGGCGGAACTTTATTGCTACAATATAATACGAGCCGCGGAATGGCAAACAAAAGCTTTGGCCCTCTGCCACTTACGCTATCCAGGGACAGGGTAACGAATGAAAACAGCGATGTAAGGATACTGGCACCCGATCATACCGTAATGAACTCCCCAAACAAGATCACTCAAAACGATTTTAAAAATTGGGTACAGGAACGAGGCCTTTATTTTCCTAATGAATGGGCCCCGGAGTTTACTCCAATTTTAGGTATGAACGACAAAGACTATCCGGAAACCAAAGGTTCGCTTCTAGTCGCCAAATATGGAAAAGGATACTATATCTATACAGGTTTGAGCTTTTTCAGGGAGCTGCCCGCAGGTGTTCCCGGAGCTTATCGGCTATTTGCTAATTTACTCTCAATAGGAAACTAAAATGATCGAAGAAAAACAAAAGTTTGTTTGGAAATGGAAATACACACTTGTATTAGTATTTAACGCAATCTACATTCTACTGTTTTATTATCTAATGCAACACTTCTCATAATATGCAACAAATAGACTGGATCGTACTTGGGGGCACACTCCTTTTTATTGTTCTCTATGGAACTTACAAAACTCGCGGCAGCAAAAATGTAGTTGACTATTTAAAAGGTGGAAACGATGCTAAATGGTGGACCATTGGCCTTAGTGTAATGGCAACACAGGCAAGTGCCATCACATTTTTATCTACGCCCGGACAAGCCTTTCATGATGGAATGGGGTTTGTACAGTTTTATTTTGGGCTACCTATAGCAATGGTGGTTATCTGTATGGTCTTTATCCCGATCTATCACAAACTAAATGTATTTACTGCTTACGAATATCTGGAAACCCGTTTTGACCTAAAGACACGTACACTAACAGCTGTACTGTTCTTGATTCAGCGCGGGCTGGCTGCGGGAATCACCATTTTCGCACCGGCAATTATTTTATCTGCGGTTCTGGGATGGAATCTTATTTATCTCAACATTATCATTGGAGTATTGGTCATTATCTACACGGTTAGTGGGGGAACCCGGGCTGTGAGCGTTACCCAAAAACAACAAATGGGAGTGATCTTTGCAGGAATGTTAATTGCTTTCTTGTTAATACTGAATTACTTACCTCTTGACATTACTTTTTCGAAAGCATTAGATATTGCAGGTGCGAGTGGAAAAATGGAAATTCTGGATTTTTCTTTCGACCTTGATAACCGCTATACTTTTTGGAGTGGGATAATTGGCGGTAGTTTTCTTGCTCTTTCATATTTTGGGACAGACCAAAGCCAGGTACAGCGTTATCTTTCTGGTAAGACCATTAAGCAAAGCCAGATGGGATTGATCTTCAACGGGCTTCTTAAAGTACCTATGCAATTCTTCATTCTGCTGGTAGGGATAATGGTTTTTGTATTCTATCAGTTCAATGCTTCTCCCCTACATTTTAATCCTGCAGCAGAAGCCGATGTGTTACAGTCGGAATATGCTGCTGAATATCAAGTACTGCAAGCAGAAAAACAAGAGCTGGACGATCAATTAATTACTAAGCAACTGGCATATTCACGATCGGAAAGTATTTCTGAAAAAGAAGTTCTTGCAGCCGAAATAAAAACTTTAAATACTTCCGAAGACAATTTGAGGGAGCAATCCAGGGAACTTATTAAAAAAGCCAACCCTGCGGCAGAAACCAATGACAAGGATTATGTATTTGTACATTTTATCTTGAACAATCTACCCAGAGGGCTTATAGGGCTACTGCTGGCCGTAATCTTAAGCGCGGCGATGTCATCCACAGCTTCGGAACTAAATGCATTAGGCTCTACAACTACAATGGACCTGTATGCCCGTAATGTTACCATTAAGAATGACAGGCATTATGTGCGGGCCTCTAAGTGGTTTACACTTCTTTGGGGTGTCCTTGCAATTTTAGTGGCTTGTGTTGCCAACCTATTTGATAATCTGATACAATTGGTGAATATTATTGGCTCTATTTTCTATGGGAACGTTTTGGGTGTCTTCCTTCTCGCCTTCTTTATTAAATATGTAAAAAGCAGAGCTGTTTTCATTGCCGCTATTATTACTCAGGTGATCATTATCTATGTGTGG
Source organism: Altibacter sp. (assembly GCA_028285705.1). GTDB lineage: Bacteria > Bacteroidota > Bacteroidia > Flavobacteriales > Flavobacteriaceae > JANQOS01. Next base: position 8,872 of record JANQOS010000116.1, on the reverse strand, counting down.
TGGATCGACCTAATGCCCTATCTCTGGCTGAATTTAGCAGGATGCGTCCTGGTAATGGGAATAGCTGCATTACTACAGGCGACTATGCGTAATGGAAGGGAAAAACACACTATTGACCAATAAGTTTCAAGAAAATGATTGGCCGTGGATCAATGGAACAGTTTGTAAACACCGTATGGAATTTAGCTGTAAAAGCTTGATTTTCAGAAAATTCCTACAATTAAATTTAAAGGAACGGAGTGATTCCACTCATTTTTATTTATCTTCGTAATGCCCAATCTACTCTGCTTATTTACTATACATAAGGTTTAATACCCTTTAAATGTTTACAAATAGTGCTATTGGTATTATTTAAAATCAGTAGTATTGAGAAAAATTACATTTATACTTTTTTTTCTTTTTTTTGGGTTTTGCTTCGGTCAACATCCCAGTGATGAGATTTGTTCTTTACAACCTAAAAATAAGGCCTGGATTCATCAGTTTAAGAAAGCAGATGATCTGGATGCACAGATCGACCTGATAATAAACAAAATTATTTTGGATACTGATTATATAGGTGAAAACACGGTAATGGCCAGCCTTAGTGATAACAGTGTCTTTAATAAAGTTCCTTGTTCATCGGTCTGTTCTATTCGTTTTGGGTTGATCTACGCAAAGAACAAAGGAATTATACTTGACCTTAAAAAAAATCCTGAACTGGAAGACCTTATCTTCGAATTTACTTCTGAAAACATCAACCGCATCGAACTTAACGAATATCAGGAAAAGGACATTTACAACCCCAGTGCCCTTAAACGTTCCGGAGTTGTTCTGTATACAGACGATAAAGAGCTAAGAAAGAAAGTAAGACGGGCAATCAAAAAAGGTATGGATAATAAATCATAGCCTTTTACAGCAAAGAGTTTAAAGAACAAATATATAAGCATTAAAAAAGCCTCGGAAATCGAGGCTTTTTTAATAATATAAAGACACAATTCTACTACATTACGCCCCACTCTTTTAAGGACTTTTTGTTTAAAGCAATATAATCATCATTACCGGCTGTTTTGGCCAGTTCCAAAGATTTTTGAGCAGCTTTTATTGCTCCTTTCTTATCCCCAGCTTTAGCATAGATCAACGATTGTTGCCTGTGATACCAAAATGCTGGCTTCTCACGTAGTTCAATGGCTTTGTCTATCCATTTTTTTGATTTATTGATATCCTTACCGGCTTCCATATAATAAACAGCAGCCGCATAATAATCCCCAGCAGAAGGCCCGTTCATAGCCTTATCGATACTCGCTGAAACGAATTTATCTGTATCAAATTCAATAGGAATTCCTACATACGCTTTTTCCCAAAGCATTCCAAGATTTACAGAATCATTAGTAACATCGTCAAAGGTCATTGTAAAAGATTGTATCTCCATAGGTAAAGGTTGAACCTTTGCTTTAACAACAGCAGCTACTTTAGCATCATCCCATTTTTGAGGAGTTCCCCAGTTATTGGCATCACTGTAAAAATATACTTCCCAGATTTGAGCATTAGGCTTTGTATAGATAGCATAGCTACCTGCTTCTAAGGTCTTACCACCTATGGTCACATCATCACTAAAAGTGATCTTTGTATTTGCATTGGCTCCGGTACGCCATATTTTTCCATAAGGAACTAATCCACCAAAGATAGTTCTACCTCGCATAGCTGGCCGGGAGTATTCTAATGAAACATCTGTTAAACCAACTTTTTGTTCGATTTTTTGAAAGGGGCTGGCTGCAGGAGTTTCAACTTGTGCATAGGCTCCAACAGAGATCAGCGCCACACAAGCTAAAAGGAATAATTTTTTCATAGGTATAAATTTTAAGGTTTTTATAAAGTGTTACGAAGTTACGACAACAACACTTTCTTATTAGTTAACAAAAACTTAAAAAAGGTTCAAGAACTAATAGTACCTTTGTGGTATGAAAAGATTCATTGCTGAAACTATAGGCACCTTTGCTTTGGTCTTTTGTGGCACAGGAGCCATTGTAATAAATGAATATACAAACGGAGTGGTAACACATCCCGGAATTGCAATCACCTTTGGTTTAATTGTTATGGGAATGATCTATGCCTTTGGTGATATTAGCGGCGCACATATCAATCCGGCAGTGACAATTGCTTTTGCCTATGCTAAAAAGTTTCCCTGGAGAGATGTGCCCTTATATGCACTAGCACAATTGACAGGAGCTTTTGCTGCAAGCGGATTGTTATTTTTTCTTTTCCCCGAAAGTGAGAACCTGGGGGCAACACTACCTCAGTTGGATGTTTTACGGGTCTTTATTTTTGAAATAATCCTTTCTTTCTTTTTAATGGTGGTTATTATAAATGTATCAACAGGTTCTAAAGAAATAGGTGTTATTGCAGGAATTGCTATTGGAGGAGTTGTATTACTGGAGGCAATGTTTGCCGGCCCTATTACCGGAGCCTCTATGAACCCCGCACGGTCTATTGCTCCTGCCGTTGTTTCCGGAAACCTTCAAGACCTGTGGCTCTATATTACCGCACCTGTAATTGGTTGCCTGCTAGCTGTTGTAAGTTGTAAGTTAGTAAAAGATGAACAATGTTGTGATAGTAATGACGGATCTTTTAAATAGTTTACCTAAACAAATATACCTTTACAATTCTTGAAACAAGCCGTGAACATATTTTGGTTTCGCAGAGACCTGCGAATCGACGACAATGTAGGTCTTTTTAAGGCTCTACAGGGAAAACTTCCCGTACTGCCCATCTTTATTTTCGATACTGAAATATTAGACGGCCTTCCTATAGATGACGCACGGGTCACTTTCATTTTTGAAACACTTCAAAAACTAAGAAATGAATTTCAGGAATATGGTAGTGATCTGGCTTTATACCATGGTAGCCCCAAAATTATTTTTAACAGGATCATTTCAGAGTTTAATGTGCAAAATGTTATTACCAACCGTGATTATGAGCCTTACCCCAGAAAACGGGATGCTCAAATAAAAGAACTTCTTTCTTCAAAAGACGTGGGTTTTTACACCTACAAGGACCATGTCTTCTTTGAAAAAGATGAGATTGTAAAAGATGATGGCAATCCCTATGTTGTTTATACACCTTATATGAAAAGGTGGAAAGCAAAATTTAAAAGTGAATGCCAGTTAAAGACTTATGACACTTCTCAATATCTAAACAATGTACTGAAAGATACCGGTGTTCCTAATCTTAGCTTAGAGCATATAGGTTTTCAAAGATCCTCTGTCGACGTTCCGGAATATATTATGAACCCTGTTCTTATCAGAGAATATGAAAACATGCGAAATTTTCCTGCGAAAGAAGCTACCTCACATCTGGGCCCACATCTGCGTTTTGGTACTGTGAGTATTCGCAAGCTTATCAAAAAAGTGATTTCCGAAAAAAACGAAATCTTTTTACAGCAGCTTATCTGGCGCGATTTTTTTATACAGATCCTCTGGCACTTTCCAAAAACAACAGATAGTTCCTTCAGAAAAAAATATGATCGTATAAAGTGGCGGAATGACAAAACAGAATTTGAAAAATGGAAAAACGGAAAAACCGGCTATCCGTTAGTCGATGCAGGAATGCGCCAATTAAATGCAACCGGTTATATGCACAACAGAGTGCGAATGCTGGTCGCCAGTTTCCTTTGCAAACATTTATTGATAGACTGGCGGTGGGGAGAAGCGTATTTTGCTGAAAAACTATTGGATTACGAACAGGCAAGTAATGTTGGTAATTGGCAATGGGCAGCGGGGAGTGGTGTCGATGCTGCACCCTATTTTAGAATCTTCAACCCAACCACACAGATCAGTAAATTTGATAAAGAGTACAGATATATTAAAAAATGGGTAAAAGATTTTGGTACCAAAACATATCCGGAAGAAATGGTTATCCATAAAGAAGCACGTGAACGTGCCTTAAAAGTATATAAAGAGGCTATTTATTAAATATTTGTAAGAATTTTCCATGTAATTTGTTAATATTATCGTTTATTTACATATATTTATCGATGTAATTGAATATAAGGTACTTACATAACCCCCAAATTTATGCTTATGGAACCCTACGACAATGAATTTACAAATGGAGAGATCACAGTTACTTTCGAACCAAAAAAGTGTATTCACGCGGAGAGATGTGCAAAAGGACTTTCAGAAGTTTTTAGGACTTCCGTGATTCCCTGGATCGACCTGGAAGGGGCAGATACCGAAAAAATTATAAGTCAGATCAAAAAGTGCCCTTCGGGTGCTCTTAGCTTCTGTTATAACAACGAATTGGTTTCTGTTAAATAAATTCTAATTCAGTTCGTTTTTTGGGAAGTTTTATACAATTTTTCTACTCTTGCAGTGTTAAGTAACGATAACAAACCTAACTCTGAAAATAATGAAAAGAAAACTAGTACCCCTACTTCCCCTGCTCTTTTTTGTGCTTAATCTCACTGCGCAAGAAACCAATACCAACACTCTGGAAGGTCAATTTGTTGATGTAATCGACAAATCCAATAATTATCAGGAATATAAAGTGATCAAGAAATCAAAACTAAATCGCTTACGCAAAAATATCTTAGATTCGGTAGTCGCATTAGAAACTATAATTGACGAGACCAAAGCTGAAGTTTTACAGCAGGAAAATCAAATTGCAACTCTTACAAACAATTTAAAAACCACTCAAGGTGATCTGGCCGCTTCAAAAGAAAAAGAGAATGGTATTGAATTCTTCGGAATATTAACAAATAAGTCCACATACAATACCATTATGTGGTCGATCATTGGTATTCTTTTGTTGAGCCTGGGTTTCTTTATCTATAAATTTAGAAACAGTAATTCTATTACCAGGGCAGCACGACTAAAATTGGCCGAAACCGAAACTGAATTTGAAAGTCACCGCCAAAGAACACTGGAGCAACAACAACAGTTAAGAAGAAAGCTTCAGGATGAGATTAATAAGAACAAGAAACCTCAATGAAAAAAAAGCCTCCGGTATCAGGAGGTTTTTTTTATGGTTCTATTCTGGTGATCTTTGCACCAATAGCCCGCAATCTTTCATCGATATTTTCATAACCGCGATCTATTTGTTCGATGTTATGAATTGTACTTACTCCCTTTGCAGAAAGTGCTGCGATCAGTAATGATATCCCGGCCCTTATATCCGGAGACACCATAGTGGTTGCTTTAAGAGAAGATTCAAAGTTGTGGCCTATTACAGTAGCTCTATGGGGATCGCACAAAATTATCTTAGCACCCATATCAATTAACTTGTCCACAAAGAAAAGGCGGCTTTCAAACATTTTTTGGTGTATTAGTACACTTCCTTTTGCCTGTGTACAAACCACCAGGACAATACTCAGCAGATCCGGAGTAAATCCTGGCCACGGAGCATCTGCTACCGTTAAAATAGAACCATCTATATATCCCTGGATTTCATATTCTTCCTGCGAAGGAATATAAATATCGTCTCCTCTTTTTTCTAATGTAATCCCTAATTTTCTAAATGTATCCGGAATTAGACCCAGATTATCCCAACTCACATCTTTAATGGTAATTTCACTTTTTGTCATAGCTGCCAAACCAATCCAACTACCAATTTCAATCATATCCGGCAAAATACAATGTGTGCAGCCTCCTAAGCTTTTGACTCCTTCTATAATGAGCATGTTGGAACCAACTCCACTAATTTTGGCTCCCATGGCATTTAGCATTTTACATAATTGCTGCAGATAAGGTTCACAGGCAGCATTGTATATTGTGGTTGTTCCTTCTGCTAAAACAGCAGCCATTACAATATTTGCTGTGCCCGTTACTGAGGCCTGGTCAAGTAACATATATGTTCCTTTTAGACCATTAGGCGCTTCTACACCGTAAAAACGTTCCTCTTTATTATATCTGAATGTAGCTCCTAATTTTATAAATCCTTCAAAGTGAGTATCCAGCCTCCGCCGGCCAATCTTATCTCCTCCGGGACGCGGTATATATCCTTTTCCAAAGCGTGCCAATAGAGGCCCAACGATCATAATTGATCCTCTAAGAGAGCTTCCCTCCTGCTTAAATAATTCAGATTCGAGGTATTCCAGGTTCAGGTCATCAGACTTAAACGAATATTTTCCTTTCCCTGTTTTTTTTGTCTTGACCCCCAAATTTCCCAAGATCTCTATTAATTTATTGACATCTCGAATATCCGGGATGTTTTCAATTATAACTTCTTCGGGAGTAAGTAAAACGGCACACAGAATTTGCAGGGCTTCATTTTTAGCCCCTTGTGGCCTGATCTCACCTTTTAGTTTATGACCACCATCAATTTGAAAAGTTCCCATATTGTGGTTGCTAATTTTGGTACCGCTTGCGGTTTCGGTTGCTTTTGAAGTTCTTTTTGCCTGAACCACTGCTGCTATTACTACTAAATCTCTTTTTGTTTTTCAAAAGATCATGTGCCTTAGAAAGGTCTTCGTCACTATTCTTAAGATTGATCTTTCCTCCGGAAAGTTCAAATAGGTGCTCAAATATAACGGCATCTTCAACAGTATCCTTGTTCCAATTGAGGAAGCATTTTTTCATATGATTGGCAATGGTCAATACCAGCCCGTCTTTCATATCTCCTTCTTCCCACTTATTTGCAACATCTATCATTCTTTTTATATTATTTCCGTAGAAACGATATTTTGGGTGATTTTGAGGATATTTTAAAGGTTCCGGGCGTTCCATTAGCGCTTCGCGAGAAGGAATGTCATAAGGAGAGTCTGCATCCAGCTTAAAATCTGAAATAATGAAAAGCTGGTCCCATAATTTGTGTTGGAAATCCGGAACATCACGTAAATGCGGATTTAAATTTCCCATCACAGCGATAATGCTCTTTGCAATTTTATTGCGTTCTTCCCTGTCCTCAATGGAAACCGCATGGTCTACCATTTTTTGTATATGGCGGCCATATTCAGGAATAATTAAATGTGGTCGTTCTGTGTTGTATTCTAAATTATCAATCAAAATATATTAATTAAAATAGGAGGTTTGTATTACTGAAGTAATTATATCCCGCAAAATACTAAATTTATAAAGAAATTACTCCTTCAATATTAGAAACTTCCAGATATTTCTTAATTACAGCGTCCGGCGAGGCCATCTTTACTTTTATGGAAACACTTGTATAAGTTCCTTTTGAAGAATCCCGGGTGTTGATTACAGCCTCCATTCCGTTAAAGATAGCTTCAATCTCTGCAATTTTTTCCAATTCGGCCGGAACAATGAACTTGTATAGGTACTGAGCCGGCCATGAAGTATCATCTGCAAGTTGTTGTCTTAACCTCTCATAGAATTCTTTGGTGTTTTTGTCTTGCTTCATTAGGTGTTAATCGATTATAAACGGCGCAAAGATACACTTTAGGTGTCAATAATATTTACGTACTTTGTATAAAATTGTAACGCTTGAAAACAAAAAGAATTGTTATTTCCGGAGGTCCCGGTTCCGGTAAAACCAGTTTAGTGTCTCATTTAGAACAGCAAGGCTATACCTGCATGCATGAAATTTCCAGAGATGTTACTAAAGAAGCCCAAAAAGAAGGGATTGAACAATTATTCTTAGAAGACCCATTGCTTTTCAGTAAAAAATTACTTGAAGGCAGGTTAAAGCAATTTCAAAATGCTTCTTTATTTCATGACATACCCTTTTTATTTTACGATCGCGGTATGCCAGATGTTACAGCATACATGGATTATATACGTTCACATTATCCTGCAAAGTTTTCAGAAATATGTATGAACAACAGGTATGATATTATTTTTCTATTGCCTCCATGGAAAGAGATATACAAGCAAGACAATGAACGCTATGAATCTTTTGATGAAGCCAAAAAGATTTATCACTACCTCTTTCAGGGCTACCAAAAATATGGGTATTCGATACAAGAGGTTCCTGTGGGCAGTATTACAGAAAGAAGCGAATATATACTCTCTAATTTGAATAAATAACCTTGAACCAACCACTACAAATTCTTGAAAAATACTGGGGATTTTCTTCCTTTAGGCCGCTTCAGGAAGAGATCATTACCTCCGTACTGGATGGTAGGGATACTGTAGCTCTTTTACCTACAAGTGGAGGAAAGTCACTGTGTTTTCAAGTTCCGGCTTTGGCCACGGAAGGTATCTGCGTGGTGGTTTCACCTCTTGTTGCCTTGATGAATGACCAGGTAAAAAACCTTCAGGAACGAGGTATCAAAGCTTTAAGTATTACCGGTGGGATCTCTTTTAGTGAGTTGCAGATCTTATTGGACAATGCATCCTATGGAAATTATAAATTTTTATACTTATCTCCCGAACGGCTCCAGCAAGAAGTCGTTCAAAATGCCATACGGCAGATGAATATCAATCTAATTGCCGTAGATGAAGCACATTGTATTTCGCAGTGGGGGAATGATTTTCGGCCGGCATATAAGAACATTTCCATAGTACGTGAGTTACACCCTTTAGTTCCTGTAATTGCACTGACAGCAACCGCAACTCCGGAAGTTTTGCAGGACACTGTTGTTCAATTGAAGCTGGAACTTCCCGCTATCTTTAAAAGTTCATTCGTACGCAAAAACCTTTCATATCAGGTCTACTTTGAAAATGATAAATTGTATAGAATTCAACAATTATTAAAAAACAATACCGGCTCGGCAATTGTATATGTACGCAGCCGAAGCACAGCTGTTGAAACCTCCAACCATTTAAACAATCTCGGAATTTCAAGTACTTTCTACCACGGAGGTATTTCAAAAAGTGATAAAGACCAGAGATTGGAGGCCTGGAGAAATAATTCGATCACGACCATTGTTGCAACGAATGCGTTTGGAATGGGTATCGACCACTCAAACGTACGGTTTGTGATTCATACGCAGTTACCG
>JANQOS010000094.1 GCA_028285705.1 Altibacter sp. | reverse complement strand
AAGGTGGACCAGTTAAAATTTGCATTAGGGAAATACACATCTTTATGCTTACGAAGCCTAAAGCGAATTATAGACTTATCCCAGCGTAATCGCTGTTTGGTCAATATTTTAAATTTTGAAGGAGCATTGGTAAGACATACTGCGCTGGGTTCAAAATAGACCTTATAACCGGATTTCCTGATCTTTACAGTTATATCTCCATCAAGCCCCGGGCCTATGTCCCAGCCTCCTATAGCATCTGTAGCTTCTTTTTTAAATGCTCCAAAAGCTCCCGAAATGATCTTATAGATCCCCAGATAAGAAGTAACAATTCGTCCTACTGATACTGTTTTTAAATATTCTATTGCCTGTAATTTTGTACATAAACTTTCTTTATAATTGCGAACCTTCACATTACCTCCCACAGCAGCAATACCATTATCCATAAAAAATGGGATAAGTATATTTTCTATCGCATCCCGGTCGAATGAGCAATCTGCATCAAGATGTACTATGTATTTCCCTTTACTAAAGCGTAAGGCAAGGTTTGCGGCACTGGCCTTTCCTCCCCGCATTTCATTACGAATAAACATATCGATAAGCCCCAATTTTTCAAGATTCTTCCCAATGGTAGGAGTATCGTCATCAGAGCCATCGTCTACTATTATAAGTTCAAAATTAGTAAAGGTCTGTTCGGCTAAAGATCTGGTTAATTTATATAAATGTTTCCCTTCATTCTTTCCCGGAATAATTATAGATACAAACGGGTTTTCATTAAAAAGTGCTTGCCTGGCTTTTTCGAACCGGGCCTTTCTCTTTTTTCTTGTAAGGGTAAAAATTGTATAGACCACATAATCGATCATTATGTACCTTGTAAACTCAAACAATACAAAATACCAGAATACACGTATGAACTTCTGCAAACCTACGGCGTTCCAATAATTGAGATATTCGGGTGTTATTTGTTCGAGCATTACAAAGTGTTTAAAAGCAGGTCTATCTCATCCTCTTTTTTAAGTTGGTGAGTATGCATAACAACCGGCATCGTGCCTGTTAAGTTATCGGTCAATAATTTTGAAAGATTGTAGCGTATTTGTTCAAGGCGTTCACAATTGCTGGCCAATGTATCCGGCAATAAGAAGTAAAACTTATTGTAGGCTTCGGAATACAATAGATCGACATCTGTGAGATAGGATTGAATTATTTTTTCCATCTCTACTTGTATTGCTGTCTTCATATCACTATTGAAGAACTCTATCTCATTGCTTTGAAAAGCAATACTTCCCAATGTACTTTGTGTGCCAATAGCTGCTACTCTTTTTAATTCCTGCCGGGCCATTAGTTTGAATATGGGAAATGAAATTCCTTTTAACGATGGTGGGCGGGAATGTTTTTCTTCCTTTATGGAAGTATCATAGTTCAGCAACCATTGTTCCCCTTTGGCCGTTATACTGTATTCTCCTATGGTTTTTTGAAGTAACTCCGAAAGTGAATTCTCTTTCTCGCAGTCAAAACACGCAGCCTGTATTTGTGGGTTTTGAAATTCATTGGTACAGCTGTTACATGAAAATATTGCAGAAGGTTTATCATAATCTATACCTATGTGACGTAATTTTTTGTCACATTTGGGGCAAGAAAGGTGATCTCCTTTTTTAAAATCATCTTCCGGAGCTACATGCGCACATACAAAATGATGGATCATATCCCGGGCCTGTATATCTGCATCATGACAACTGGGGCATATCTCCTTAAAATTCAGATAATTACCGGAACAGTTTTTACACAAGTGAATGTGATCTTTAAACACTCCTGCGATAAGGCCTCCATGCTGCATGGCTTCTAACGCCTTTAATATTCCAAGAGAGTCATCACCATTCCACAATGATAGCATTGGAAAATAATAGCCTATTTTACTTTTTCGAGATGTAAAAGGTGTTAAAAGGCTCTTACGGGAATAAAGAAATGACAGGGTTTTAAATTGTATTTGAACCTCGTATGCAGACAAATTGAGGGGAGTTATAATTTGATTTAACCGTTTGTTTATTCTGATTGCCCTTTTTACTATTGTATCAACCTGTGCAATATGCACCTTGCCATCTGTATGTGATAGTAGTTCTTCCTGAAAAGTATGGAGCTCATTTACAAAAAGTGGAATTAAACTTGAGATATCTTGTTTACAACGTACTTTTTTTACAATTTCCAAAAGCGTCTTTTCGGAATCGGTATTAACAACAATCCCGGCATATTGCGCCCAGTCTTTTGGCAAATCACTCTTGCGGAATACAACCAGTAATTCATGCCCTTGGGCGCTTAATGTTTGTTTGGCCTCGTTATTTCTAAGTACATTCAACATAATACTATTGTAAAATGTAATCTACAGGGTTACATAAGTGTGGCATGTTGCTAAATGCCTGAAGGTTCCACGAATATCAAAAACTATTCCTCCGGGAGCCAATTGGGGCTCCAGGGTTTCAATGTTCTTGTATACCGAATGATTCACTGCCATTACAATTACGTTAAAAGTATTGTCTATTTCATTATCCGGTGTAAGGGTAAATCCATACTCGTACATCACTTCTTCTGGTTTAGCATATGGATCTTCCACAACTACCTCAAATCCTTTATCGATTAGAGAAGCAACTATATCTGCAACCTTAGAATTTCTAATGTCATTTACATCTTCCTTAAAAGTAATTCCCTTGATGAGAACACGTTTGGGTTCATTTCCCAGCATTAGGCGTGTACGTGCTGTAATTTTCTTTACAATATGTTCTACCATACTCTCATTGGTTTTTCGTACCTGTTCCATAATAGCCGGTTTACAATTGAAGTGATAGGCACGTTCTATCAGGTAGTAGGGGTCAACTCCTATACAGTGACCCCCTACCAATCCTGGAAAATAGTTCTGGAAGTTCCACTTGGTACCTGCAGATTCCAATACATCTTTAATAGGAATATCCATCGCTGAAAAGAGTGTAGCCAACTCATTCATTAAACCAATATTAACATCTCGTTGAATATTCTCCACTACTTTTGAAGCTTCCGCTACTTTAAGGCACGAAGCTTCATGTACTCCCGCAGTAACAATAGCTCCATAGACTTTTGAAATTAGTCTTAAAGCCTCGGGTGTACTTCCAGAAACTACTTTTTTAATTTGTGTAAAGGTGTGTGTTTTGTCTCCCGGATTGATCCGTTCGGGAGAATAACCTACTGTAAAATCCTTATTAAATTTCAATCTCGAAATACGTTCCAGAACAGGAACACATATTTCTTCCGTGCAGCCCGGATATACAGTAGATTCAAAAACGACACAATCTCCCTTTTTTAGGTATTTTGCAACCATAGCAGTAGCAGTTTTAAGAGGGTTAAGGTTTGGGCGCTTGTGCTTATCTATAGGCGTGGGTACAGCTACGATATATAATTTAGCATCTGCCAGGGTGTTTTGATCAAAAGAGAATGTAATGTCTTTGTCATCAAAATCTTTTGACGTTAATTCTTCACATGGGTCATTATGCTGTAATAGCTGTACAATTTTTTTGCTATTAACATCAAATCCGTTAACCCTGAATTTACTTGCCATATGAAGTGCTAACGGCAACCCTACATATCCCAATCCTACGACTGCTATTGAAGCTTCTTTTTCCTCCAATTGCTTATAAAGGGATTGCTTTATGTAGGCCAGCTTTGGGCCTTTCATGGGTTGATATTTTTCTTGTGTCTTTAATGCTAGTCCAGTTCTCATAATACTTTATTTTTTAATTAATCGTTTTTATTTATTGTTTTTATTTGAGTACGAATTTATAAGGCTTATTGCTTCAGTCTTCATTTTTTAGCCAGGTCGTAAATCTGTATCGGTGATTGGAATTTATTCGTAGATGAATGGTTTTTATCTTATTGTAAAAAAGAGTTTTCTATACATCATATTTTCCCCAATTGTATTTTTACATTGAGCTTGTGATAGCTTGCCCATTGAGTTTTTTCCATATCGTTAATGGGAATTATTTCTGCCAGTATATTGCGTTCGGTAGGTTCATAGGTCTTCTGGAACTCATCCGGGGATTCATAAGTGGCAATATAGATTTTTCGTATACGCCCCTTTGTTGTTGATTGATCGGGGAACAATACCTTTACTTCCTGGCCCTGTTTTATGTCGTTTATATCTTTTAGGTCAAAATAGGCTTTGATAAATACCACATCGGTATTGTGGATGGTCATAACGTTCTCAGTCTTATAACAAGCCTCCTGTTCATTTTTTAAAATTTGACCTATAACACCGTTTATAGGTGAGAGATAATTATTCCGGTAGTTATTCTTACCCTCTCTTTGGGTATCCGAAGAAGTATCACTAAAATTCATCTTCTTCAATTTTAACAATAATTGTATCTCATTCCGAAGTAATTCCGTAGTGATTTCTGCTTCATTTAACTGTTGTGTTACCTCATCCAACTTCTCTTTTGTGTATACATCGAGTAAAACAAATTTTTCAAATCGGTCTTTGGTATTTCTTAAGTAGTTCCTTTTTTCGACCTGCGCCTTTAGCTTTAGTTTCTTTTGTTGTATTTCGAAAGCAAGTTTTTGTACATCTTGTAATCTATCTTCTTTGGCTTTTCGCTCACGGAGTATAGCAGAAGCATCATTATCAAAAACACTTTCTTTATAATGGAATAATAATTGGTCCCTGGATACTGTATCACCTTCGGTGATCTTTATGCCCAACAAGCGAATATCCTGAGTGAAGTTTACATCTACTTTTTCCATTTGGATCTGCCCATCTCCTTCAATTATAGCCAGTTTCTTATAAACGTACCGCAATAGAAATCCCAGCACCAAAAGAATAAGTGCGAGATACAAAACGCGGTCCAGGTTAAATTTTTTCTTCTTAATGACAGGCTCTTTGAGCGTTCGGATAATAGCGCCTTTGCGCTGAAAAGAAAAGGGTCTCATAAGTTTAAGTTTGGGTTTTAAGTAATTGATATTCTTGTTGTATCCATTTGTGTAATGAAATTTGGGTTGTTTGGGTGTTCAGTATATACACTGTAAACCCCGCTGCTTCCCAATAAGCCTTCAGGTATTCTTCTTCTGCCAAAATGTAGACTTTGCCAATATCTTTAGCTTTTAAAAATTCCGTTTGAAATGCAATATCAAAACCACTTTCACTACTGGTAATCAATACTTCCGGTTCTTCGTCTTGTTCAAATTGGAAAGGAACGACCTCTAATAATTCGCTCAGTTCATATAAGTGAACTATAGTGGTATACAATTGCATTTTAAGGCGTAGTACATTTTCAAGTATTTCAAATTGTGCTATCTGTAGTTTTAATAGTTCAAGGCCCGTTTCTTGTTCTTGCATTTCTTTTTTTATGATACAAAGTGTACGTTTGTTCTCTTGTACCAATACCCATTTTTTGTATTGGTTTTTAAGGTCACGTACTTTTTCACGATAACCATTATAATAGGTCATTTGTGCATTCTGTGTACCCAACTGCTTATCTAACCGGATAGCCTGGCCACGAAGAATCTCTATCTTCTCTATTTGCCGTCTCCTTTTAAAGCTTAACGGCATTCGCAGCCTTAATCCTGCAGAAACAAAATCACGTTGGTTCATATTAGTTTGTAACCAATTGTAGTTTGTATATACAGAGAAAGAGATATTGTTCAACCAGTGATGCTTGAGCCTTATATTTTCTATCTGTATGGAATCTGTAAATACATCCCCGAAAGTATTAATCCGGTTTATATTTTTAATGAATAAAATGGGTAGCTTCTCATTTTTGTAATACCCTGAAACACTATCGATGATTTGGTGATTTAGCGTTTGAGTATTTTCTAACTCAGCTTCAGTAACTAAAATCTGTTGACTTATATTGATGAAATCTTCCCGTTTGACTCGTTTTTGGTGATACAAACGCGATAGTATATCAAAATAGCTATGTAGAAAATCCAACTTGTTTTGAAATAGTGAAATAAGCTCTTCATTAATACTATATGTATAATCGACGCGAAACTGTCTCCGCCAGTTTATCTTGTCCTGCCTGTTCTTTTGTTGTTGCAATATTGCTATTTCATTATCGAGCTGTATTGCTTTATGGCGGTTTTGCACGAAACCGGACCGCAGTATGTTCCATTCCAATTCGGTTTTTATACGACTGCGGGTATAATTATTGGTTTCTTCATCCAAATCGTCCTTAAAATTGTATTGTGCATTCGCTTTGAAAACCAGCCCCAAATCATCATTTATTTTTTCTTTTTGAAGTTTTTTTAACTGAATTTCATGAGCCGCGTACGTACTATCCGAAGCCTGGTATGGCCTAAACCGGAAAGATGATCGTTCTGCAGGAAACACAAGTTTTGAGTTGGTCTCTTTATAAAGTGTTTCTGAAGCTATGATCAGTTCATCTATGGTCTGCGCAGGTGATACGTGGCAAACAAGAAAAGACAGGACCCCATAAATAAATAACTTTTTCATGGGATAAAAGTAATTTTTGAGAAGAAGTACAATCGTTATTTATCGATGGTTGGGTCATTGGTGTAGGTGAATGGTTATTTTGTATAGATAAACTTTTAGCCCTGTATCAATACAACAAGCTGCCTTTCAATTAAGGAGTTGGGCACAAAAAATTGAATCCCCAGGTAAATAGCATAGGAGATTATAACAAGTTTAAACGACGCATTAGTTCGGACCGGTTGGCACGGCTTACAGGAATAATGTCTTGTTTAATCAAAACACTATTATCTTCTATATCAACAATCTTTGTTGTATTAATGATATAGGATCGATGAACCTTAAGGAAGAGACTGTCAGGGAGCTTTTCTTCTATTTTCTTAAGTGTAGCATGTACAAGATGGGTTTGGGTTTCGGTCTTTATATTAATATAATCTCCTTTCGCCTCAATAAGATAAATATCGGGAATGTTAATTTTTACTAGTCTTCGATCAATATTTACATAAAGATCATTTGTGGATGGTGCCTCAACCGAAGATTGCACTATTGCTTTTGATTTTGCTTTTGCAATTGCTTTATTAAAACGATCTTTCGTTATTGGTTTTACCAGATAATCAACGATACAATCGTATTCGAAAGCATTCAGAGCAAAATTTTCATCACTGGTAGTAATAATGATCTTAGGTGGTGTTTTTAGTGTCTGTATGAAGTCGAAACCTGAAAAAGAAGGCATATGAATATCCAGAAAAATCAGGTCTACTTCTTCCTTATTAAGATATTTTATAGCTTCAATCGCACTT
>JANQOS010000092.1 GCA_028285705.1 Altibacter sp. | reverse complement strand
CCTGATCTATTTATTCATAAAGATATCTGAAAGATTCCCAAAAGCGATCCCAAAGTTCGTGAAGGCTTTGAACAATACGATTTTGCCCAGCGAAGATGAAAAAATCGTTGGTAGGCTTTCTGAAATTTTTTGGGATGCGGGATATCAGGGGCGCGCATTCGCCTGCTCCTTTGGTGTGGATCACAAAGACTCTGTGAAAGCTCTTGAGGTATTGTCACAATTGACCAAAGATGAAGGGCCTATTCCCGGTATTTTTGCGATGCGGTTCATAAAGAAGTCGGATGCATTGTTAGCGTTTTCAAAATTTCCATTCACATGCATGATAGAAATAGATGGTATTCAATGGAAAAAATCTAATAAATTGATGAGTTTAGAGGAATATACAAAACGTATGATCGAGGTCTTAAAAGAAAATAATATTCCGTTTACAATTCATTGGGGTAAGAATGCGGATTGGGGTTTTCCAAAATTGGCTGAGCATATGTTTCAAGATAATGCTGAAGCATGGATGGAACACAGGTCTGCATTACTTTCAAAAAGAATGGCAAAAGTATTCTCAAATAATTTTCTGAAAACAGCAGGCTTAGATCATTACGAAGAAAATGCTTCCGAAGACCTGATCGCTACAATTACATGATCTTATGGAAGTGAGGCTATTTAAAGACGACCGGAAGTGATTGCTTTTCAAATTTAAAAATAACAAAAGGAGAAGTCATGACTGTTGTTACATTATCACTGGGGTTAGGTGATGTACCGGTTAGATGAATTATAGTATTCTCGGTAGTTTTCTCAATTCGGTCAACAGAAATGGTATAACCGCCCGAGGAAAGTTCTCCCATCGTAGCAAAGCCCATTTGGTATCTTGAAAAATCTATTTCAGGGACCGCGGCACCAGGTTCTTGAGTACTGTTTATCTTATCAAAGATGTGCTGTAATTGCTCCTGATCTTTAATTATCGTTCTTTTTCCCTTAACAAAATTGCTTTGTGGGCCTTCCAGCACTATTTCAAAATCAATTGTGTCTTTCATTGAATTTTCCTGAACTGCGGAGGTATTTTTACAACTTCCGAATGTAATGGTTATCATTATTAAAAATATAGCAGCCGGGCTATAAAACTTTGTTGGAGGCTTTTTCATATACTTCTTCATACAGAGGAACGATGTTTTTAGTGTCAAATCTTTTAGAGGCTTCTTTTGCCTGTTGCTTAAATCTTAAAAGTGTTTCGTCATCTTTCAATATCAATAATGCATTCTTAGCCATATCTTCCACATCGCCTGCGTTACTTAAATAACCACTTACTCCTTGTACATTCACTTCGGGTAATCCGCCTGTGTTACTCGATATCACAGGAACTCCACTCGCCATAGCTTCTAATGCCGCCAACCCAAAACTTTCTTTTTCAGAAGGTAATAAAAACAGATCGGTAAAACATAGGATCTTATCTATTTCACTACTGTTACCCAAAAACAATACCTTGTTTTCAATTCCTTTCGTAATGCATAATGCTTCGCAACGTTCTTTTTCGGGACCTTCTCCTACGATAATTAGTTTTGCAGGTATATCTTTTTGAATACGGTCAAAAATCTCGATCACGTCTACAACACGCTTAACGGGGCGTAAGTTACTTATATGTGTGATGATACGTTCGTGTTTTTCAGCCATCAGGTCACGCTGGCATTCTGTGTACGTATTATTATGCTTCACTACATCAATGAAATTGGGAACAACGTTTATTTCTTTTTTTATATCGAACAACCTTAGTGTGTCTTCTTTTAAACTTTCGGAAACAGAAGTTACAACTTCACTTTGGTTGATACTAAAGGTAACTGCCGGTTTATAGAATGGATGATTTCCCACTAACGTAATGTCTGTTCCGTGCAATGTCGTTACCATAGGGATGTATATGCCTTCTTCTGCCAGCATTTTTTTTGCCATATATCCTGCATAGGCATGCGGAATAGCATAATGTACATGTAACAGTTCTATTTTGTACAATTTTACCATATCTACCAATTTGCTTGACAATGCCAATTCATAAGGCTGATAATGAAATAGAGGGTAGTCCGGAACTGAAACTTCGTGAAAATGAACATTATGTGATATGAGTTCCAGTCTAACGGGTTGTTTATAAGTAATAAAGTGTACTTCATGGCCCCTACCAGCTAAGGCAATACCCAGCTCGGTGGCAACAACGCCACTACCTCCAAAGGTTGGATAACAGACTATTGCTATCTTCATAAATCAATATTTTTATTGTCGATCGCTTCGTAGATCACTTCCTGAATGTTACTACGCAAATTACTACCTATAAGTTTGCGGTTATCAGCATTTGGATAGGTTCGATTCGATAGAAAAACATAAACTATTTCTTCTTCGGGATCTGCCCAGGTAAATGTCCCTGTAAATCCGCTATGTCCAAAGCTCGTCATTGATACACAACCACATGTAGGCCCTACATCTCCCAGTTGTGGCTTGTCAAAGCCAACTCCTCTTCGCACGTCATCTTCACAATAGTAACAGGTATTAAATACATCCAGGGTCTCTGGTTTAAAATAACGCATTCCTCCGTAAAATCCTTTCCAAAGATACAATTGCATGATCTTGGCAATATCGTTTGCATTACTAAATAATCCTGCGTGGCCACTTACGCCACCTAACATTGCAGCTCCTTGGTCGTGAACATAGCCATGAACTTTCTGCATTCTGAAATAAGTATCGTCTTCTGTAGGAACAAGATTGTCTTTTGAAAATTTCTCAAGCGGTAAATAGGTTGTATAATTTGCCCCTAATGAGCTATATAAGCTACGTTGTACGATTCTTTCCAAAGGAGTTCCGTAGAACTCTTCCAAATATTTTTTTAATATATAATACGGTAAATCGCTGTATTTATAACTAAGCTTTTTTCTCAGATCACTTTCCTTGATCTCTTCAAAAATACTGTCTTTATAATCCTTCCTTAAATACAATTCATCCGCCACTTTAATACTAAATTCTTCCGAAGCGGCCTTAGCATAGTATTTTGTGTCCGGGCGGTTTGTTATGGTATCTAATGTCTTTATATAAAAAGGAATCCAGGCTCTTAAACGCGCATAGTGCGAAAGCATTTCCTTGAGCGTAATGTTGGCCTTATTAGAATTTTTGTATTCCGGTAGCATTTCCGAAAGCCTTGTATCCATAGAGATCACTCCCCTGTCTACAAGTTCCATGACCACCGGTAATGTTGCTAATATCTTGGTTAGTGAAGCTACATCATACAGGTCTGTATCTTTTACTTTTTTCTTTCTATCCTGTGTATGATAGCCAAAATTCTTATCATAGATCACTTTTCCCTTACGTGCAACAAGTATTTGCATTCCGGGAGTCATCCCTCCATAAATTCCTATTCGTGCTAAAGAATCTACTTTTTTGTTAAGCACAAGACTGTTCACGCCAACACTTTCGGGTGTTCCATATTGTAAGCGGCGAAGCGATTTTGTTTCTATTGAAGTATTCACCGGAAAATCTTCCCCTAATGATACCGGAAGCCTTCCAGTCGCCTCCCTGGCTCCAAAAATAAGTTGAGCGGACAACTCCTGAGAAACTTTACTGTTTTGGTAGGACAACAGTATCCCTTCAAAGTTTGTAGAACTTCGTAGGTCCAGCAATGCATAGGGCCTTGCGAATACATCCAAGATCACTTTATTGGTTCTGGCAATTTCATATATCCAGACCAGTTCTTTTTCGGTAAACTTATAATCCTTCCAGGGGTTGGCATTTGATTTATGAAACCCAATAATTGTATAATCGTATTTTTTGAGTTTTTTTACATAACTATCCAAACTACCTGCTTTTACCCAATCAATCTTTGTATATTTTCTTAACTGGTCCAAAAAAGCCTTACCGTCCCCGTCTCCAAAATTCACATAGGCAATTTTCTTATTCCGGAGGTCTTTGAGAGGGAGTATTTCTTTATCATTCTTAAGCACTGTAAGCGCCTGTTCCATTGCCTTTTCGTATAGTACATCATCTACGGCAGAGTTTAGGTCTTCGACCAGCGAATCTGCAACAACAGGCTTGTAATCATGCAGGCCAACTTTGTATTTTGCATAAAGGATCTTTTTAACAGAATGCGCCAGGCGTTCTTCTGTAATAACTTTTTCCCTGTAGGCATTTACCAAAAGTTGGTGTGCTTTGGGAATGTCATCAGATATGAGTAATATATCGTTTCCTGCCAGAAATGCAGCTAGGTCAATTTCACCGGGCAATTTAAAATCTGCAGCACCTTTCATATTCAGAGCATCTGTAAAAATTAACCCATTAAATCCTAATTGCCCTTTAAGTATATCGGTCACTATTGTTTTTGAAATGGATGAGGGGTAGTTTGATCTTGCTTCCAAAGAAGGTACATTGAGGTGTGCGACCATTACACTGCTAAGTCCGTCATTAATGAGCCTTTTGTATGGGTATAGTTCCACACTGTCTATTCGCTCTTTCGAAAAGTTTATAGTAGGTAAGGTCTTATGTGAATCGGTATCCGTATCTCCGTGTCCGGGAAAATGTTTGGCATTGGCAAGAGTTCCAGCTTGTTGCATTCCTTTCATAAAGGCCAAAGATTTCTCTGTGACGTTATCTTTATCTTCACCAAAGGACCTATTTCCAATAATTGGGTTTTTAGGATTGGTATTAATATCTACCACAGGGGCAAAATTAATATGTACACCAAGGCGTTTAGCATGTTCACCTATTCGCCTTCCTACTGCTTCAACAACACTATTATCTTTAATCGCACCAAGTGTCATATTCCAGGGATAGGCATAGGTAGAATCCAATCGCATGGCAAGCCCCCATTCCGCATCCATTCCTACCAGTAACGGAATTTTTGAAAGCTCCTGGAATTCATTGTTAAGCTTGGCCTGTCGCTTTGGGCCTCCTTTTGAAAAAATAATTCCTCCAATGTATTGATTGTTAATCAGGTCTTTGATCTCATCGGTTTTCGATTTGGGGTCGCTTGAGAAAGTGGCCGCCATGAATAATTGTCCCACTTTTTCCTGAAGTGACATATTACCATAGACACTGTCTACCCATTTTTGTTGGTTTGGCAGGTCATCTTTTACGATTAGTGGATTTATTTGCTGTGAAAGTACAGGCAAAAATACGAATGCTAATAGTGAGGTCGCAAACAGTTTTTTCATATACGGAAAGATACAAAAACTATGCTAAAAATCTGCTGTGCCAACTGTCTTTTGCAGGCACTTCCCAGTTTTCAATATATTCTGCTTTTGTATTTACTAAGTTATTGAAAACCACTGTGTTTGCTGAGACAGAACGGGCTTTTGCCATTTTTCTGAATTCTGCCAGAGGTTTATAGGCGATATATTTTCCTGAATAGAATGTTACATTCATTTTATCAAGTAAATCAACATCCAGTTCTTTTTCTAATAACTGAATAAAATGTACGGACGCATCAATACTACACCCCGAAGCTGAAGCATTTTCCTGATTTAACCCTATTACAATAAAACGGTTGTATTTTATTTCAAAACCCGCTTCGAGATCTGCACCGTGGGCGGTCCATTGTTCTAAAAAGAGCCGGGTCTTTTCATTGATTATGGCCACTTCATCATCGGTAAGTTTCCTATTGGCTTGATATATCCAGACTCTGGAGTTATCCGGAAGATTTTTAAAATCTGTCAACATAATTATATTTCTTCTGCATTTGCGATCATTTCGGCTACATCCAGTACCTGTATGTCTCCTTCTTTTTCTTTTCCTTTTACCCCGTCCGTCATCATGGTATTACAAAAAGGGCAGGCAGCTGCAACTATATTGGGTTTTGTTTTGATTGCTTCTTCGGTTCGTTCTATATTGATTTCTTTATTTCCGGGTTCGGCATCTTTAAACATTTGTGCACCACCGGCACCACAACACAATCCTTTAGATTTACAGCGTTTCATCTCTACCAGTTCCACTTCCAGTTTACGGAGCAGTTCACGTGGTGCTTCATATTCACCATTCGCCCTCCCCAGGTAGCATGGATCATGAAATGTGATTCGTTTGCCTTTAAACTTTCCTCCTTCTACTTTCAACCTACCTTCATTCAAAAGAGATTTTAAAAACTGGGTATGATGCATGACCTCATAGGTTCCGCCCAGTTCGGGATATTCATTTTTAATGGTGTTGAAACAATGCGGGCAGGCAGTTACAATTTTTTTTATTTCATAACCATTGAGCACTTCAATATTTCCCATCGCCTGCATTTGAAATAAAAACTCGTTCCCTGCACGCTTTGCCGGGTCACCTGTACAGCTTTCTTCAGTTCCCAGAACAGCAAAATCTACATTCGCATTGGTAAGCAATCTTACAAAGGCTTTTGTGATCTTCTTGGCACGATCATCAAAACTTCCGGCACATCCCACCCAAAACAAGACTTCAGGTTGTTTTCCTTGTGCCATATACTCGGCCATTGTAGGTACTTTTATTGTTTCACTCATGTGATATCTATTCTTTAAAAACCTCTATAGTTACCTCTTTTTCTACCAGGTCTGTAAACTTACCTTTATATTGTGTCGCTTTTACAATGTGGTTATCGATCCAATGATAATTTCCTCCTCTGGGTTTCCCCATTAAAAGTGAGTGGTATTTAAATCCGTGTTTTTTAAGCCAGATCTCGGTATATTCCCTATGGGTTTCGGTACGTGAAGTAAAAAAGCAGATAATGTGGCCTTCATCATACCATTTATTTACCGTTTCCAAAGCATCCGGATATACTTCCGCAGTAAGCATACGTTCGGGTTCTTCATTAGGAATATCTTCTCCTACAGTACCATCTATATCTATAAGGTAGTTTTTTACTCCGTCAGGTAAAACGGGGCTTACTTTTGAATCGCCTTCCTTTTTATCACGTAACATTTTTTCTATTTCTTCCT
Source organism: Altibacter sp. (assembly GCA_028285705.1). Taxonomy (GTDB): domain Bacteria; phylum Bacteroidota; class Bacteroidia; order Flavobacteriales; family Flavobacteriaceae; genus JANQOS01. The sequence goes on along the minus strand of JANQOS010000092.1, from coordinate 6,259 downwards.
TCTTCATTTATACTTCGTTTTTCCAGTTTAATCTATCCATTTGATTATAGGGCCAAGGGGCTCCGTTGTTTTCTATATTTGTCATTGCTACATTCAACTCTGTAGGTGCAGCAGATTGCTCCATGACCAGGTATTGGCGCATATCCATGATAATAGAAAGTGGGTCAATACTTACAGGGCAAGCTTCAACACAAGCATTACAGGTCGTACACGCCCATAATTCTTCACGTGAAATATAATCATCTAAAAGTTGTTTTCCATCCGGTTTAAATTCACCGTTTTTGTCTATGTTCTTACTAACTTCCTGCAAACGGTCACGGGTATCCATCATTATCTTGCGAGGAGACAGTTTCTTACCGGTTTGATTGGCAGGGCATTCGCTGGTACATCGACCGCATTCGGTACATGTATACGCATTTAGTAATTGAATACGACTTAGGTCCGTTACATCACTGGCACCAAACTTTGCAGGAGCTTCGGCGCCTTCGGCCGGAGCTGCAAACGGATCTGCATTAGGATCCATCATTAATTTTACTTCATTGGTAACAGATTCTAAGTTTTTAAATTTCCCTTTAGGGACTATTTTTCCATAGTATACATTAGGAAATGCTAGAATTATATGTAAATGTTTTGAAAAATACAGATAGTTCAAAAAGGTAAGTATTCCCAGGATATGGAGCCACCATGCAGTCCTTTCAATAAATATCAATGTGCTTTCTGAAAACCCTTCAAATAAAGGAACAAGATTCTGGCTCACCGGAAACATTCCTGCTTCTACATAGTGCGCTGCTCCAAGGTGTTGCAACTGAAGGTCTGAGGCGTTCATAATAAGAAACAATAGCATTAGCACCATTTCAAAATAAAGAATGTAGTTGGCATCATTCTTTGGCCACCCTTTCATCTCACTCGACCAGAAGCGTTTTATTCTTTGGATATTTCTGCGGGTCCAGAAAAAGATAACTCCTAACAGTACCAAAAGCGCTAAAATCTCAAAAGAAGCGATAAGATAATCATAGAATACTCCTAAGCTTGCGAAAATTCGATGCGTACCAAACAGTCCGTCAATAATAATTTCGAGGACCTCAATATTAATGACAATGAACCCTATATAAACTATGATGTGCAGAAGGCCGGCAACAGGTCGTACTACCATTTTCGATTGCCCTAACGCAATTCGAAACACATTGCCCCAGCGTTCTTTCTTGTGGTCTGAAGCATCTATATCCAACCCTAATTTTATATTGCGTATTACTTTACGAATGTTTCTCGTAAAATAACCGATACCTAGTACTAACGCTATGAGAAAAAGTATATTAGGGATGTACTGCATATATTAGTTGTTGGATTCTTCAGGGTCACTATATTCCTTTGGGCGTTTTCCAAAGAGCGAAAAATGTACATAGCGCTTAGGGTTTAACTTCATATCTTCCAGTAGTTTTTCCAACTGTAAAGAAGCCCCTTCCAGGTTATCGTATAGCTTTTCATCTTTTAACAGTTTTCCTATACTACCTTCGCCATTATCAATTTTTGCTACAATTGCATCCAGACGAGACATTACATCCTCCATGTCACGCACCATCTTACCGGTCTCAATTTGAGCCAGTGAATCTGACAGGCTTGCAAAATTTTTAGAGACCGTATCAAAATTTGTAAGTGTATTGCTTAATTTTTCTTTGTTCTCTGCTAAAAGGGTGTTTATATTTCTTGAAGCCCCCTTAAATGCTACTGCAGTTTCACTTAAATTGGCAATTGTAACTTTTAAATTATTTCTCGTTTGCTCATCCAGTACATCATTAATACCTAAAAATAAAGTATCCAGTCCGGCCAAAGTGTTGTTTACTTTTTCTTCAAGCGGACCTAAACGTTCACTAACAGCATCCAGCATTCCTTTTTCTATTTCTCCCTTTAAGGTATCTCCGGCTTTGGCAATATTTGAAGGGTCATAGCTTGGAAATATCCCTAACGACTTCCCTCCTATTAATCCGCTGCTATAGATCCTTACCAAACTGTTTTTCGAAAAATCGAAATCTTCTTCTACGGTAAATTCAACAACAAGCCCACCTGTTTTATTTGCAAAACCAATATTTTGAACTTTCCCTACAGGAAGGCCGTTAATAGTTACAGGTGCAGATTTTGCAAGCCCTTCAACATTTTGGTATTTTACATAGAATGTACGGTGGTCTTCCAGAAGATTTGTACCCTTTAAAAAGCTGTAACCAAAAATAAATAGTAGAATGGCACCAATGGCTAATATTCCGGTTTTTACTTCTCTAGATAATCTCAAAAGGTCTTATTTATGTTTCAAACAAATTTAAAAATAAATATAGAAAAACCGGCTATTTGTCTTCGGATTTTAAGACTTCCGAAAGTTTAACTTTTTTACCGTCTTTGAAGGCAACGATGTAACAGGTAGAATAGCCTTTTTCCCGGGCAAATTTTTTCATGAGGTGAATCTCATTATAATTGGAGGTTTCACCATAATAGTATTTATACAAACCATCTTCCTTACTTCTGCTGATCTGTTTCAAACCCTTAAAATTGTAAGGCTTTGTAGCCAGTTTTTTACTACTGGCAGCCAATTGAACTTTAAAAGTAACATCTTTATAGATTTTCTCCTCGGTCGTTTCAATGGCATTGTCGATCTCTTCTTGCGTTATTACCGGGTTTTTACTATCAAGTGTTGCTAGCTGGATATTGTCCTTATAAGATTTTATAGCCTCCGCAATAGCTTTTGCCATTTCCTTTTGCCCTTTTTTTGAGTTCAGGTATGCCCCTTCTTTTTTGTTTGTTAAAAATCCTGTTTCTACAAGTACACTTGGCATATAACTTTGATGCAAAACAATAAACCCGGCTTGTTTAACACTTCTGTCTTTTCGTTGTAGTTTATTTGTAAAATTACTTTGGATCAAGCTTGCTAACATGATACTTTGGTCCAGGTATTCTTCCTGCATCAGGGTAAGTCCAATAAATGATTCCGGGGAGTTCGGGTCGTAGCCAGCATACTTTTCTTCATGATTATCTTCAAGAAATATTACCTCATTTTCCTTTTTTGCAACTTCCATATTGCGCTTGTTAGCATGCAGCCCCAGAACAAAAGTGCCGGCTCCGTAGGCGTTATTGGTAAAGGCATCGCAATGTACCGAAACAAAAAGGTCTGCATCTGCCCTGTTAGCAATAGCGGCTCGTTCCCACAGGTCTATAAAAACATCTGTTTTCCGGGTATAAATCACTTTTATATCTGGTAGTTTTTCCAGTTCTTTTCCTATCTCCAGCACGATACTAAGCGCAATATCTGCCTCTCTATAACCATTTCCCGTGTTACCGGGATCCTTCCCACCATGCCCGGCATCCAAAACCACTACAAAAGGTTTTATGGTACTGTTATTGTGCAATGTAAAGGATGATAAAATGAATAATCCAAGCGCAAGTACGAATATGCTAAGAGGTTTCGTTTTCATATAGTTACTAACGTGTGATGAAAGTTGATATTTTAAAAATTCGATTTTAAAAAACACAGCCCAAAAAATATGCTTAATTTTGAGCTTTCAAAAACTAAGCCAAAACTACAAAATAATAGTATCGTAGCATTGCAAACACAAAGGCAATTTATTCGGGTTTTACTTTTCTCTCTGCTTTTTTGCAGCACTGCAATGTATTCGCAAGATATTCCTCCCAGAAATGATGTCAATATTCCTTCCGAAGAAGGGAATGACACGATATCAGTTTCAGTAAAACCTATTATAACTGAGCTTAACGAAGCTATTACCGATACTGTTAAGACAGATACAATAAAGCCTCAAAAGGAATTTTTAGATGATATTGTTGATTATTATGGCGAAGATTACGTCTACTTAGACAGAAAAAACAACAAGGTGTATATGTACAACAAGGCGTATATAGTTTATGGCGATATGCGTATAGATGCCGGGCTTATTATCTTGGATTACAGCAAAAACGAAGTAACCGCAAAAGGAATTGACAGTGCGGGAGTATACTCACAGCGACCTGTTTTTGTTCAAGGGGGAAATAAAGCAGAACCCGATTCTCTCCGGTTTAATACCAAAACCAAGAAAGCCATTGTTTATAATACACGCACCGAACAAAACGGTTTTCATGTAATCGCACAGGAAACCAAAAAAGAAAATGACTCTGTATATTTTCTTCGGAATGTGAAGTTTACTACTTCAAAGAACATTGATGACCCCGAGTATTATTTTTACACCCGCAAGGCGAAATTCGTTCCTAAGAAAAAGATCGTTACCGGATTGACCAATATGTACATTGCAGATGTACCTACACCGGTTGGGCTTCCATTTGCTTACTTTCCTCTTACCGAAGACCGCACTTCCGGATTTATTATCCCTACTATTGGAGAGAATAACAATCGCGGATTCTTCTTCCAGAATGGAGGTTATTACTTTGCAATCAATGATTATCTGGATCTAACGGTCCTGGGTGATTATTATACCAACGGCAGCTACGGGCTTAGAGGAGAGTCTTCATATGTTGTACGGTATAAGTTCAGGGGAAATGTAAGTGTTCGCTATGAGAATCTAATTAATAGTGAAAGAGGGTTTCCGGACTTTAGCGAAAGTTCGGTATACAATATCCGATGGAGCCATAATCAGGATGCAAAATCCAGTCCTTCATCCCGGTTTTCCGCTTCAGTGAACTTAGGAAGTAGCAGGTACTTCCAAGAATCCATTAACCAAACCAATAACGCAAGTGCTTTGGTCAATACTTTGAGCTCTTCTGTCTCATATTCCAAAACATTTGAAGGAGAACCACAGATCAATCTTACTATTGCGGGAACACATTCTCAAAATACCAATACCGAAGAGATCAACATGTCTTTGCCCAATGTGAATGCCAGTGTATCCCGTATCTTTCCTTTTGCGCCTAAAATAGGAACCAAAAAAGGAATATTACAAAACATTAATTTCCAGTATGATGTAACTGCCGAAAATCGTTTTAGTACGGTCGATTCTCTTTTCTTTAAGTCAGAAATGTTTGAAAACGCCCAAACAGGTGCGAGACATAGTATTCCTGTAAGCACCAATTTTAAAATACTCAATTACCTAAGTGCTTCGGCAAGTACAAGTTTAAATGAAACCTGGGTACTTAAAACGATTCGCCGTTCTTTTGATGCCACTCTTAATGATGGTGCCGGTGGAGTGGTTGAAGATACTATTTCTGGATTCGACAGGTATTTAACCTATAATTTCTCTACCAGCTTGGGAACCACTCTGTATGGTTTGTTCAATTTTGGAAAAGATAAAAAGATTCAAGCGCTCCGGCATGTTGTCCGCCCCTCCATAAGCTACAGTATCAATCCCGGATTTGATCAATATTATGAAGAATACCAAGTGCCTACTGCAGACCCGGATGTTGCAGCAGATGTAGTGGCTTATTCCCGTTTTGAAAATACTTTATATGGTGCTCCCGGCAGAACATATTCCAGTAATATTGGTATGTCTTTAAGCAATACTATTGAAGCCAAAGTTAGAAGCAGGGACACAACGCTTACCGAGCCTAAAAAGGTTGCTTTACTGAATAATTTGAATTTTTCTACCGGTTACAACCTTGCAGGAGACTCGTTGCGCTGGAGTCCGGTTAATTTTACAGGGAGCATCCCAATAGTAGAGAAATTGGATATGAACTTTAGCGGATCATTGGATCCTTATGCCCTTAATAGTAACAACCAGCGAATAGATGTTTTTAATATCGATAACGGTGGAAGTTTATTTAGATTGACCAATGCCAACGTGAGTATTAACTATTCTTTTTCCAGTAGAGACCTGGAAGGAAAAAATGAAGATGATCCTAACAATGAAACCTTTAGAAATGGAGGTAGAAAAGATGATCTGTTTGGAGATACCACAGATATCTATGATGGAAATATCTATGACGATGATACTGATTCTGAAAAAGATAAGAACGTATCCTGGTACAATTATAAGATTCCCTGGGATTTCAGGCTTGCCTATACGATGACCTATTCCAATGGGCAAAGGCAAAATGAAATATCATCCCAATCCTTAATGGTGAGTTCAAATCTTGAATTATCGCCCAGGTGGAAAGTGGGTGTCTCTTCCGGTTATGATTTCAAAAATAAAGGTGTTACGCTAACACAGTTCAGGTTTCAGCGAGACCTGGAAAGTTGGCAAATGAGTTTTAACTGGACACCCATAGGTAGTATCAATACAGCCTGGTACTTCTTTATTGGTATTAAGTCTTCCGTATTGAGTGACATTAAATA
>JANQOS010000084.1 GCA_028285705.1 Altibacter sp. | reverse complement strand
TTCAACTATATTATTTCGCAAAAACCCCGCTCGTATCGAGCGGGGTTTTTTATTTCATACTTTCTTCTTCATTATATCGTGTAAATTTCTTATCTTAGGGTAATTCCATTTCGCTTTTTTTATTTCCCGCCCCCGTTATATTTTACTGTATAACTAAAATCTACTATTATGAAATTAATTAGAACTTCATTTGTAATGGCTGTTTTTCTATTTGCCATACAAAAGACCACTGCCCAAATTCCTACTCCCCCATCAGCTGCAGACACTATGTTAGAGAAAGCTGATGTTCCTCTATCAGTACGATGGTGGAATGATCATTATGACACCGTTAATGTTCCAGAAGACAGTACCTGGTACGTAAAGGCCGAAGCATTTAATGCCAACAGACTACTATGGACCTATCCTAGATATGAAAGCAATTATAGCGGAGATTACTTTCCGGAATATGCAGATGACCGAGGGTATCAGTCACAATATGCAGTACCATTATATGCCCCAAAGGACAGCCTCTCTATGCAGGCCACAAATTTATGTGATTGGCCCACAAGAGGGACCTGGGAAATTTGCTGGGACGGAAGAAGGCCCGATGTGAATTCAGATGCTTTTTTTGATTATCAACTTGCTGAAATTAAAGCACTGGTCGACCATGGCAACATCTTTTTTCAACAAGACAATGCATCCATGAACGAATCGCTTTATGATCTGGGAGGAAGTTTTAATCAAAGCTCAATTGAAAAATTCAATGACTGGCTCCTGTCCGAACATAATGCAGGAAATATTGATCTTGATGATATAGGCTTAGATGAGGAAGCGGTAGACAATGATGGTATTGATGATTTTAATTTTAAAACTTATTTACTAGATATTCTCGATCAAAATAATATAGATATACCTACTTTAAGTCCAGTGCCCGATCCCTATTGTCCTTCCGGTGTAATTGATAGTAACCTTCTTACCTATGAAACCGAATGTAGAGCTTTGTTTACAGATTCTATAATTGACATCAAAAAGCAATATTATCACGAGTTTCAAAAATCAGCGACAATAGATTATTACCAGAGACTGCATGATTCCATAGATGAATATATAAAAGATAAATTTGGGCCATTAGTGGAGAAAGAGGGTGTCTATACCGCTAATAACCTGGAGCAAAGTGCTTGGTTAGATTCCAGTTTTGACTTTTGGGTCTCTGAAGTCTATCCTAAAACCAATAGTCCTGGCCTGGCTCATGATATAGATGATACCGCACGATTTAGCAGAGCATCCTATTATGATGCTACAGAAGATGAAACCACTAGTGCTATTACAATTGGTAGAGATAGTGTTTGGGGTAAACATCAGGTTAGTATAGCCCTGGCGTATGCAAACGGACTCACTATGGTAGCTCCATGGGATGTTTATGTTCCTAATGAAGATCGCTTTTTTGGAGATCCAACCGACGAGTATGATGACCTATACGCCTTTGTTGAAAATAAAGCTGCCTATTTTAATGATTACAATACATTGGAAGAGCATGTACATATATTTAGTCAATATGAAGAAGTTTTAGAAAATGATACCGAAAATAAAACCGGGCATGATATAGTTAAATTGCTTAGGGGCAGTACTCCGCTAAGTATTCCTGTTAGTTCAAAAGTGAAAATAGGCGGTACTGTTTTTACAACAGTTGCGGCTACAACTGTGGGAGAAATTCATCTCCCAACCAATTCCGGTGTAACAAAGGGAGATCCTCTTTTGTATATTGACAGTTATGAGAGTGGAACATATACAAGAGTATATGATGACACCTCCAAATCGATAAACACACCGGATATAGACATAACAACCGGATTTGTAACAAATGTAATAGATACAATTTCTTCACCAGCTCGCACCACTGTCCAATGGACAGACAGTGGTTCCATTACAGATACTATTCCTGTAAATAGTAAGGTTATGATAAATGATTCTATATATAATACAACTGTTAAAACGGGTGTAGGCTTGATCTATTTGGCTCCAAATACCTCTATAAGCATAGGAGACCGTGTATGGTATATTGAGGACCCGGATGATGAAATTATGTACCCTATAGAAAAACCATTTGTTGTGACCGTTCGTAAAAAAGGAAATAGAACATCCGATACTATAAGTAATGTTACGGCCGGAACTAGTCCGCCTCGTACCACAATAGACTGGGCCGGTAAAAATGATGTCTTGGATATCCCGGTAGGCAGTCAGGTAATGATCAATGGAGTTAAATACACAACCATTGTTGAAACCGGAGTTGGTTTAATTTATCTTGATCCTGACACTCCGGTAAATATTGGTGAATCCGTTTGGTACGTTAAGAATCCCGAGGGAGATATCATATATCCTCTGAACTCTTATGATGATTGCGTGATGCATGTAGTAAACCTAAAAGGTGAATCTGAAAAGGTTGCTGTTAAAGTTTCCAAATCCAGGTTTGATGGCCCTTTTACAAAAATAGCAGCGCCCAATAATCATAACTTTGTAAATTCAGTTCATGTAGATAATGGAAGTTATTATGTACATACTATCAACTATATAGACAAATGGTCCATGCTAACGCAAGGCCAAAGCGAAACTAAAGGTGAATTGGGGAACAATGAAGGTATCCCTAAAAAAACTGACAACGTTTTAATATATCCAAATCCGGCCGGAGATATGTTCACTATAGAAGTTTTGGAAAACCCGGATAGTATAGAGATCGAATTGCTTAACAGTATTGGTCAAAGAGTATATAAGTTCAATAAAGCTGAAAAAATCATTCAAATTGATGTTTCCGGTTTTGCCAGTGGGATCTATTTTGTAAAGGTCAGGACCGCCGGCCAGGTCACAACCAAGAAACTCATCAAAAAATAGATGTATTCATTAAAAAACCAGCTCTGTACGAGCTGGTTTTTTAATTTTCTTATTTCTTAATAACTCCCCTTGCATTTGTAAGTTAAAGATTACTTATCTTAGTTAAAATATTTTGAATGCGACCCTGGGTAATTTTTATGGTTTTTGTGAGTTCGGTTTTCGGAAATCTCCTTTCCGCTCAAACCGGTACGGGGAAATCATACAGGATCGACAGGTACGAATCCATCTACCTTCCTTTAGGCAAGATCTCTTTTGCAGACAGTGTTGTTGACTTTAGATTGGGGGATCCTCCTCCTATTGAAAAGTATAGAGATAGCCAACAATGCCTTTACGAACCCGATTATACACGTTATAAGATCCCCAACTTCTTATCTTTGGGCTGTAAAGGGAGCCTGACAGTAGCATTTACAGATAATGGTTTTATGAACTTAAAAGGGGATGATATCTATGTTTTTGAAGTGGGCCCTTCCAGGGAAGCTGCAAAAATTGAGATCTCTCAAAACGGAACCGACTGGATCTATGCCGGAAAGATTGCCGGAGGAAAATCGATGGTCGATCTAAGTGATGAAAATATTGACACGGAAACTGTTTTTTATTATCTACGTATCACCGACCTTAAAGATCTTTGTAAAAGTAAAAGTGCCGGAGCCGATATAGATGCCATTGGAGCTATCAACAGCGTTATTAAACTAACCATTAATACAGATGTACTTTTTGATGTGGCAAAATACACTTTGAAAGAATCTGCCAACAAGACCCTGGATACCCTGGCAAAAACAATTCAGCAGGTAGATAAAGCTACCATTTTGGTGGAAGGCCATACCGATAGTGATGGTGACGACGATTACAATCTGAAGCTTTCAGAAAACAGGTGTTATACTGTAGTAGACAGAATACGTGCTTTGTTAGGGTATGAAGCTCTATATGATTATGAGATAAGGGCTTTAGGAGAAAGTAAGCCCAGAGTGGCCAATGATACTCCGGAGAACAAGCAGATTAATCGAAGGGTAGAAATTACCGTTTTACCTCCTAAAGATTATTTTGAAAAGCTCCCCGATAAATATTAGGTCTTCTGTTTTTTCTTTTTGGCAGCAGGAAACAATACATTATTCAAGATCAAACGGTACCCGGGTGAATTGGGATGTAATGCCAATTCTGTTTTTGCATCCCCTACTCTATGCTGGTAATCTTCCGGGTCATGCCCTCCGTAAAAGGTAAAAAATCCTTTTCCTTTGATACCGTGAATATAGCGTGCTTCTCCATTGGTTTTATTCTCACCCATGACCAGTACATTCGATTTAACCTGATCTCTGTCGTAAGATGTAGTCTGCCCCATAAATCCTTTTACAAGTGCAGTATGGTTCTGCACCAGCATACAAGGAATGGGGTCCCATTTTGCTGAATAATCCATCAAAGAAAAATAATCTGTCTCCTTTGCAATCCTTCTCTTCATGGTCATATCAATAGAGGAAAACTCGTACACCA
>JANQOS010000045.1 GCA_028285705.1 Altibacter sp. | reverse complement strand
GAAATTTTTTTCTTTTCTTTTCATATAACCTGAATTTCCTTTTAAAACCGGTTTTTTTATTAATAACCAATTCAGCTAATTCTTTTAGGGTATTTGCATAATCTTTATAAGCTTCGATCACATGGATTTCTTCATAAGGAAAAGGGTAATTTAACATCCACATACCTGTTGTATCCCCATTGGAAAGGTTTAGATCATTAACATCTTCGTAAAAGTGTGGTGAAGTAAATGTATATTGATGAAAATGTTCATGTAACAGGGTGATTATCCATTGAGATGAATTTTTCCCTGTATTTTCAGGAGTTCCAACTACTATGCAGTTTATACCGTTAACTGCCGGAAATGTAGCCAGGAGGCGCTTGTCATACTGTCTTTTGCGGTAATACGTGTTAGAATTTAATAAAGTATCATATTTAATGAACGTAAAATCTTTTGAAGGATTTGAATGATTGATCAAATACTCGAATTCATCATCGACCAATAGTATGGCAAAGGGGCTTTTGTCAAGATCATTCCAGATATTATTGCCATAGATGCCCGAGATTTTAATAGCTTCAGAGATTCGTAATTTGTCATCTGACTTCATGTCAATTTGACCAATGAATGTCTCACAAAACGCTATCAACATTATAGTTGTCAAGTACTTCATGTGTATTTGTTTTAGGAAATAAAATTAAAACTATTTTTATAGTTATACAACTATAAAAATAGTTTTAACGTTTAGATCATTCATATATCCTCTCTTAAAAGGTAAAGTTTAAAGAGAGGATCTTAAAATTGTAGTGAATGAAATTTGTTTACCTGGATAGGTTTGAATTTGGTTGACAGAAGTAGCTATTTATTTTTGCATTTTTAAATAATAGTCAACAGAATGTTTCCCGGAGCCATAGAACAAAAAGAAAATACAAAGAAACAGGACGAGGATTGATAAAACCAGGTTGGTAGTATTCATTTCACCCAAAAAGTTGATTAGGACCGCACCAATGATAATAGGAAGTTGAGCAATAACAGCCCAGCGGGTCAACAACCCAAAAGCGATCAAGAGGCCTCCAATAAAATGTGCCGGAGCCACATAGTGAATGGTAACCATGCCACCTACCAGGCTTTGAATAGGTTTTATAAGCTCCATGAGCATTTCGCTATTTCCCATAAAATCTATTCCTTTAATGAAGAGAAAGGCACCCAAAGCTATTCGCAGTAAATCTAAGGGATAGTACGTATGAGCATTTGCCCATTTATTCAAAGATTTTATTGTTCCCATGATTGAAAGATTGAAGTTAAACAATCATAAGGTACTCATTTTTAGCGAAATGGTAAATTATTTGAAGTGATTTTAGTTTTCGACGAACTGGGAAACTCCTTTTCCATTTCCATCATTCAACCATTTCCAGTATAACTGCATTTTCATTTTACCATCTTCATTAAAACTTATATTTGAAACTGCTTTCCCGGCTTTTAACTCGTCGTTATCGGTTATACATTCATACAACATATCGAGTTGAGTACCTCGAAGTTTTCCAATAATTTTACCGTATTTTATTGGGCCTCCATAATAATCTGCAGTAACAAGATTTCCATCTTGCTTGTATTTGAAAACAGTGTCCGAGTTTACTTTTCCCTTATCGGAATTTTCAACAAGGGAAAAAGTCTTGTTGTTAAAATCAATTGAATTCATAAGCTTCCGTATTTCTATATTAATGTATCACAGAAAGTTAAGGAATTTTATTGAATTTTTTCAATTTTCTTTTTTGAAATTTTGTAAAAAAATACTGAGGCCGATAATCCTATAACAGCAAAGCCCGAAAGCATCATAAACACATGTTGATGGCCGGGTTCTCCGGGCGAATTATCCAGGAGATATCCCATTGCCGGGCCCATAAAAATATCCGGAGTATAGCCTATAAGAGAAATAAGCCCTACGGCAGTTCCGGTGACCGCAAGCGGAATAAGTCCTTCCTGCATAGCCGCGAAATAAAGTGTTCTAAAGGCGTAAACGCCCGTTGCGGTGATCAATATGGACATTAGAAAGAAAACACTCATGGAAGGCTCTATAACACCGGAAGCAAAGATCAAAGCTCCAACCAGCATAGTAATGAAGCCAAGTATCATCATAAGTGAAGTTTTGGTTATATCTGCAAGAAAACCAATAGCTATTCCAACGACCGGCCGAATGTATAATAAAAAGGTACCCACTTTAGCCGATTCTATTTCGTTGTATAGCATCACTTCTTTGGCGTATAATGAGAACACATCGGTGATCTTATAACCAACATAAGCACAAAGGATAATGATCATAAGAAGCCAGACTGTCGGAATTCTTATAACAATATTAAAGTTCGAAAGGGTTTCTAACCAGGACTTTCTGGTTACGGCTGTTTCTTCGGAAGTATTGTTCTTCAGAAATAAAAGGACCAGTAAACCAATGCCTCCTATAATAGAGGAAGAAATAAGAATCACATACCGAAAAGCTTCTTTACGCTCACTAAAAGCAGCTTCTGCAATTTCAGTAGTGATAAATATAGAAAAGATCAACACTCCAAGCGATCCAAATCCGGCAGCTACCAATCCACGCCCTCCGTCCAAAAATCCAAATGCCCGCCCCTGGCTCTTAATACCTCCCCAAACACGGGTGGCTTTTATCATTGCGGCCCAAAACAGGAAAATAGTAGTAAACCCCCAATACCCATAAAGAATTTTTAAAGCAGTATAGGATGGAAATGTAGCCAAAACAATTCCTCCTGCAGCTGTTAAGAACAAAGCCGTTGCAATAAGGATCTTTGGTTTAAATTTATCTGCTAAACTACCTCCAAAGAGATAAGATATAAATGCTACGATACCATAAATTGAGAAACAGGTACCTAACTCCAGGTTGTTGAGGTTAAAGACATCCAGAAAGGTGGGCCGAAATACCCGGGCTAATACAAAAGGTAAAATAAAAACTGCTTCTCCGGCTAAAATGAGCAATAGAATTATATAAAAAGGCTGTTTGGATGTTTGAGTGCCCATTAAACTTGAATTACACCTAAATTAAATGGTTTCTCAACAGGAGCTTGGTTAGCCGCCTCGATTCCCATAGAGATCCATTTGCGTGTGTCTAAAGGGTCTATCACTGCATCTGTCCAGATTCTAGAAGCAGCATAATAAGGTGAAATTTGATTGTCGTAACGTGCCTTGATCTTGTTATACAGTTCTTTTTCAACTTCGGGAGTAATGGTCTCTCCTTTCTTCTTTAAGGAAGCAGTTTCAATTTGTAATAACACTTTTGCTGCGCTATTACCACTCATAACAGCTAACTCGGCACTGGGCCAGGCAACAATGAGTCGTGGATCATAGGCCTTACCACACATAGCATAATTCCCTGCGCCGTATGAGTTTCCTATGACAACGGTAAATTTAGGTACGACACTATTACTTACGGCATTTACCATTTTAGCCCCGTCTTTTATAATTCCCCCGTGTTCACTCTTGCTTCCTACCATGAATCCTGTAACGTCCTGCAAAAAGACCAGTGGGATCT
>JANQOS010000028.1 GCA_028285705.1 Altibacter sp. | reverse complement strand
CACTATTTCGCACTTACTTTCCGGAAGAAATAAACCCAGTTTGGAGTTTGTTATGAAGGTGGTCCAAAAATTTCCGGAAGTAGAATTGTATTGGTTGTTAAATGGAAAAGGAGTATTTCCTGCCGAAGAAGACAAGACCACCTCCCCTACTTTACAAAAACCCGAAAATACAACCCCGGCAGAATCTTTCCCAAAAAAGCAAAAAACTCCCGGTCCCGAACCTTTTTCTTCAGAAATACCAAAAATTCAATCGGATATTGAACGCATTGTCATTTTTTATAAGGACGGTAGTTTTAAAACTTACGAAAACTAAACTATTTCCTTAAAATTTCAGAAATTCGCATAAAATTTACCGCATGCGAATTATTTTAACCCTCTTTTCACTTTTCTTACTGGCAGGATGTTACCAACCCGAACGTGATTGCTCCAGATTTAAGACAGGAACATTTGAGTTTGAAGCAGTAGTAGGCACAGAAATACTCACTACTACTTTTGTTCGTAACGATTCCATTGAAATTGACTACTTTAGAGGGAAAGCAGACACTTCATCGATACGGTGGATCAATGACTGTGAGTATATTGTAAAGAAGTTAAAGCCTAATAACCGAGCTGAAGAAAAAGCCATTCATATGAAAATTCTAACCACTAGTGATTCTGAATATGTCTTTGAATACAATGTGGTTGGAGAAACACAAAAACAAAAAGGAACCGCCAAAAAAGTACACTAATGTTTGAAATTTTAACCTCCCCGGATGCACTTGTTGCCTTATTAACACTTACCTTTTTAGAAATTATTCTGGGAATAGATAATATCATATTTATTTCTCTCGCAGCAAGCAAATTACCGGCAAAACATCAAAAAAGGGCAACCAATATAGGGCTCTTTCTGGCTATGCTAATACGTATTATACTATTGTTTGGTATTTCCTGGCTCGTTGCCATGGAAGCTCCATTCTGGCATATCAATTTGTCGTGGATAAAGGCCGGTGTTAGTGGGCAAGGCTTAATCCTTTTTATTGGAGGGCTTTTCCTTCTTTATAAAAGTACCAGTGAAATTCACGAAAAGGTGGAGGACAAAGGACATGATGAAAGAGAAGTGAAAAGGGGCCGTGCGACATCACTTAGCAAGGCAATTATTCAAATATCCCTTATAAATATTGTATTTTCCTTTGACTCTATCTTAACGGCTGTAGGGATGACCAATGGTATAAGTGACAACCCAACAGATGCATTGGTCATTATGGTTATTGCCGTGGTGATCTCCGTATTGATCATGATGATATTCGCTGCTCCAGTAGGTAAATTTGTAAATAAACATCCCACGGTACAATTACTGGGGCTTGCATTTTTAATTTTAATTGGTTTCATGTTGATCGCAGAAGGTGCTCACCTGTCTCATCTTATTGTTTTTGGTAATGAAATTGGAGTAATCCCTAAAGGATACCTGTACTTTACCATTGCGTTCTCATTGTTTATTGAGTTCTTAAACATGCGCTATCGTAAAAAAACAAGTGAGATCGTAACGACAGTTCCTTTGGAAGAAGATAAATAATGATGTGATCATGAAATTTGAACCAAGTTCCTCCAATTTTAAAAAGAAGGTAGAAGACAGCTTTAACCGTCAAGGCTTCATGAAGCTCATCAATGCAAGATTAATTGATGTGAAGCCCGGCTATTGTGAAATTCATATCCCTTATGACCTGAAACTAACACAGCAGCATGGTTTTTTTCATGCGGGAATAGTTAGTACTGTCGCTGACAATACAGCAGGATATGCCGGTTTTTCTTTAATGGAAGAGGATTCTTCCATATTGACCGTTGAGTTTAAACTGAATTTGATCGCTCCGGGAGACGGTGATATACTTATTGGCAGGGCCAATGTTCTAAAAAGGGGAAGGACTTTAACTATATGCAGATCAGAAGTGTATGTGGTGAAAAATGGAAAAGAAAAACTTTGTGCAGCTGCCCAGTCAACTTTGATAGAACTTAAGAACAAGTCCGATAAAAATGATAGCAGCCAAACGTGACCAAATATGGTAATCAATTAAAAAATGGAAGAAAATTATCTTAATAGTGTTAAAAAGCAATTTGAGTACTATAAAGGCCTTGGAGAGAAAACCTTCGATCAGTTAAACGATCAGGATCTGTTTTGGCAATACAATACAGAGAGTAATTCAATTGCCATTACCGTAAACCATCTTTGGGGCAATATGAAATCTAGGTGGACAGACTTTCTTACTTCGGACGGAGAAAAAGAATGGAGAAACAGGGATTTGGAGTTTGAATCTGTTATCAACTCAAGACAAGAACTGCTGGACAAATGGGAGGATGGATGGAATTGTCTTTTCGATGCATTGGAAAGTATACACAAAGAAAATTTCAACACCGAAATCTTTATAAGAAACCAAAGCCATACCATTGTTGATGCCATCAACAGGCAAATGATGCATTATTCATATCACATTGGTCAAATTGTCTATATAGGCAGAATGATCAAAGGGAACAACTGGAAAAGTCTTTCCATCCCCAAAGGAAAATCAAAAGACTTTAACGCTTCAAAATTTTTAAAAGGAAAACACAAAGGCCATTTTACAGATGACATATAGGCCGTTAATAAAAAAGGAAGAGTCAACTTCAAGAATGATATATAAAAGCTCCGGACTTTTGAGCTTCAGAAAGAAATACTATGAAAAATAAAAAAATAGCAATCATTGGATGTGGTAATTTAGGAGTATCCATTTTAAATGGATTATTAGCTGAACAAAACATCATTGCTTCCAATATCATTGTTACAAAAAGGAATATCAGGACCTTAGATCGTTTTAAAGGAACCGGAATTAAATTAAGTGATGACAACATCAAGGCAGTTAAAGAATCGGAAATAATTATTGTTGCGCTCAAGCCCTATAACATTCTGGAAACATTGAGAGAATTGAACGATCATTTCACCCCGGAAAAACATATTCTTGTTTCCCTTGCCACGGGAATTTCAATAGCGCAAATTCAACAAGTGATAGATAAACCGGTGCCTATATTCAGAGGCATGCCAAATACTGCTGCAGATGTGGGAATGTCAATGACCTGTATTTGTTCCAATACAGATGATAATACGGCAATTGAAGCTGTACAACAGTGCTTTAACTCAATAGGCAACTCTATAATGATCGATGAAGATCTAATGGACTCTGCAACTGTACTTGGCGCTTGTGGAGTAGCGTATGTTCTAAGGTTTATAAGAGGTATGATACAGGGTGGTATTCAAATAGGGTTTGATGCCAAAACAGCAAGTGACATTGTAACACATACTGTAAAGGGTGCTGCTGAATTATTGATAGAACGAAAAGAACATCCCGAATTTGAAATTGACAAAGTCACTACCCCAAAAGGTTGTACCATAGCCGGCCTTAATGAAATGGAACATAACGGCTTTAGTTCTGCCCTTATCAAAGGAATTGTTACCTCTTTTGATAAAATTGAAAAGTAACTGAACGACTTGATTGGGTTTATTGATTCTGTAGAAGAAAAGAACAAAAAGTAGCTGACAAAATCTATAACTAATACTCAGATAATACTTATCACGTCACTCTTCAATCATTCCTTTTTCTTTAACAACTCATTCTGCTCTTCCATTAACTTTTCAATATTAGACAGTAGTTCAATATTTTTAGGAGTTTCCACCTCAGCATTTTTGGGGTCCTCCGCTTTTGTTTTAAAGCGGTTCATCCCTTTGATCACCACGAAGATAGTAAGGCCTATTATTAAAAAATCAATAACGGCTTCGATCAACTCACCGTATCCAATAGCTATCTCCTCAATTTCTCCGGAAGCCTCACGGAGTACGTATTTCTGCTGAGAAAAGTTTACCTGATTTGTTAAAATAAGTAAAGGCGGAGTGAATATCTTCTTGACCAGAACATTTATCACCTTGTTAAAAGCGGTACCCATAATGATACCTATGGCCATGTCGACCATATTTCCTTTTATGGCAAAATTTTTGAATTCCTGAAAGAAGTTTTTCATTTCAATTCTTAAAATAGTAAGGTCTGTCCCTCTTCATCTGTAGGAGGTTCCTTTTGATCTTTTATATCTTTTGGCTTTTCTTCCGAAGGACTTTCTGCTACAATAGCTTCTTCACCAACCACATCGATCTCTTCCAGCGGAACAGGTTCCGGTGCTTCATAAGGTAATGCCGGCAACGAATTGATCTCCAGCACCTTTTCTTTGGTCAATTGGTTCCCCATGGCTGTTATCCCCTTTATTGAAATAAACTCCTCAAGGTTCACTTCCAGATTTTCCTTACGGTCCTTCCCTCTTTCTTTAACGAACACAACTTCGGCCATCGGGCGATAGTCTGTAAAAACCCGTTCCAAATAAGACTTTGGGTGTTCTGTAATAATGGATTCGTCTTTATCCGGATTATCGATTAAAAAGCGTTTTACATAAAACAATTCTTTTTCACCTTCCCAGTATATAGCAGAAATAGGCTTCTTGGCATCCCATTTCTCCAGAACGATCATATCATCGTCAAATCGAAGAGTCAACTCAGGGATGGCGGTTTTTACAATTCCCTTTTGGTTGATGATCAATAAACGGTCCTCACTGGTAAATTCTCCCAGCAGGTCTCCCCGTTCATCAACATTAAGGCGCTGTACGGTATCGTCAAACCATATCTTACGTGGTTTCAGCGTAGAGAGTCCTTTTTCTTTCAGCTCAATACGCTTCACGGTATATTTGGTAACAATATTCCCTTTAGTGCCTCTGCCCTTTACCAATAAATTCGCAAAATCCAGATCGAACTTTAGTTTCTTAATACTTCCGGACTGACGTAACATCACGGTAACCACTTCTGCTTCCCCATTGGGGTTCGCGGTAAAATACAGCACCTTGGACCCTTTACTGCCCGCTGTAAGGTCATATTCTTTATCTCTTGTAATGGATGTTACCGCAAAGCGTTTTACATAGGTAGCGCCACGGGTTCCATCTTTATAGATCATATTATAGATAGTACGCTTGTCCTTCTTTTTAAAGACAGCTACATGCAGGATCCCTTTGCCTACAAAGGTCTTAGAATCTACTTTGGTAATCATCATTTTACCTTCTCCGGTAAAGACAATGATATCATCAATATCACTACAATCGGTTACGTATTCATCCCGGCGCATGCTGGTGCCTATAAAACCTTCTTCACGGTTCACATACAGCTTGGTATTACGGATCACTACTTTTGTAGCTTCAATATCATCAAAAACACGTATCTCACTTTTACGTTCTTTCCCGGCCCCATAATCTTTCTTTAATCTTTTAAAATAATCAATGGCATAGTCGACCAAATTTGCAAGATTGTGCTTCACTTGAGCGATCTGGTCTTCTAACGAATCGATCTTTTGTTGTGCTTTATCAATATCGAATTTTGAAATACGTTTGATCCGAATCTCTGTTAACCGCGCAATGTCCTCTTCGGTTACAGCACGCTTTAAGTGTTTTATATGTGGCTGAAGGCCCTTGTCTATTGCTGAAATAACACCTTCCCAGGTTTCTTCTTCTTCGATATCACGATAAACCCTGTTTTCAATGAAGATTCGTTCAAGAGAAGCAAAGTGCCACTGTTCTTCCAGTTCGTTCAATTGAATTTCCAACTCGCTCTTCAGTAATTCAACCGTACGGTCCGTGGACCTTCGAAGCATTTCAGAAACACCAATAAATAAAGGCTTGTTGTCTTCGATCACACAGCCCAGAGGTGAAATGGAGGTTTCACAAGCCGTAAAAGCGTATAAAGCATCAATCGTTTTGTCCGGTGATATTCCGCCGGGAAGATGAATTAATATTTCAACCTCGGCAGCAGTGTTGTCTTCAATCTTTTTAACCTTGATCTTCCCTTTGTCATTTGCCTTTAAAATGGAATCAATCAAAGAGGATGTATTGGACCCAAATGGAATTTCGGTAATAACAAGTGTGTTTTTATCCAGTTGATTGATTCGTGCACGGCTTCTTATCTTCCCACCCCGTAAACCGTCATTATAGTTTTCAACATCTACGATACCTCCTGTAGGGAAATCGGGATATATTGTGAATCGCTTGCCTTGCAAATGTTTAATAGAGGCATTTATCAGTTCAATGAAATTATGCGGAAGTATCTTAGTGGAAAGCCCCACAGCAATTCCTTCTGCTCCCTGGGCCAATAGCAGCGGGAACATTACCGGAAGGTTGATAGGTTCCTTTTTACGCCCGTCATATGAAGCCTGCCAGCCTGTTATTTTAGGATTATATACAACATCCAGAGCAAACTTGGATAAACGAGCTTCTATGTATCGTGAAGCTGCCGCCCTGTCCCCTGTAAGTATATTTCCCCAGTTTCCCTGTGTATCAATGAGCAGGTCCTTCTGCCCTATTTGTACCATAGCATCTGCAATACTCGCATCTCCATGCGGATGATACTGCATGGTATGCCCTACAATGTTGGCCACTTTGTTATAGCGTCCGTCATCAAGATCCTTCATAGAATGCATAATACGGCGCTGTACAGGCTTAAAACCATCTTCAATAGCGGGAACAGCCCTTTCAAGAATTACATAACTGGCGTAGTCTAAGAACCAGTCACGATACATTCCGGTTACTTTGGTGATCGTATCGCCACTGGTATCTGCATTTTCACCCAGATAATCGGGGCCCGTATTTAGTTCTTCGTTGTTGTCAAGCTCTTCACTCATTATTATTCCTCAACTTTATCCAATTCAACTTTCAGGTTATTTATAATAAATTGTTGGCGGTCCGGTGTATTCTTGCCCATATAAAAAGACAAGAGTTCTTCAATGCTCATGGACCTGTCCAGCATGACCGGGTCCAAACGGATATCTGCGCCTATAAAATGTACAAATTCATCCGGGGAAATTTCACCTAATCCCTTAAAACGGGTGATCTCGGGTTTTGGTTTTAGTTTTTCGACAGCGTTCATGCGTTCTTCTTCGGAATAGCAATAGATGGTCTCTTTTTTATTTCGAACGCGAAACAAGGGCGTTTGTAAAATGTACAAATGGCCCTCTTTGATCAATTCGGGAAAGAACTGAAGAAAAAATGTTATCAGCAGCAACCGAATGTGCATTCCGTCCACATCCGCATCAGTCGCGATCACAATGTTGTTGTACCGAAGGTCTTCCAGAGATTCTTCAATATTTAGAGCTGCTTGTAACAAATTGAATTCTTCGTTCTCATAGACGATCTTTTTAGAAAGCCCGAAGCTGTTCAGCGGTTTTCCTTTTAAGCTGAAAACTGCTTGAGTATTTACATCCCGGCTTTTGGTAATGCTTCCGCTTGCAGAGTCCCCCTCGGTGATGAACAGGGTTGTTTCCAGGTTTCGTTCATTTTTCAGATCTCCCAAATGCACTCTACAGTCCCGTAATTTCTTATTGTGAAGGTTCGCTTTTTTTGCACGGTCCTTTGCCAATTTACGGATTCCGGAAAGTTCTTTTCGTTCCCGCTCCGCCTGCATGATCTTCCGTTGGATCTTTTCTGCTGTATCCGCATTTTTGTGTAAGTAATTATCCAGTTGGGTCTTTACAAAATCATTGATAAAGGTTCTTACGGTAGGTAATTTACCTCCCATGTCTGTAGAGCCGAGCTTGGTTTTTGTCTGACTCTCAAAAACCGGTTCCATTACTTTGATACTGATCGCGGAAATAATGGATTTTCGTATATCACTGGCATCGTAATTCTTACCGTAGAACTCTCGTATGGTTTTCACCAGAGCTTCCCTGAAGGCCGAGAGATGCGTTCCTCCCTGAGTAGTATTTTGTCCATTCACAAAGCTGTGGTATTCTTCACTGTATTGGGTCTTGCTATGTGTAATGGCAATTTCAATGTCGTCTCCCCGCAAGTGTATCACCGGATAAAGCATATCTTCTGAAGAGGTATTGTCTTCCAGCAGGTCTTTTAATCCATTTTCCGAAACAAATTTTTCTCCGTTAAAATCTATGGTCAGCCCCGGATTGAGGTAAACATAGTTTTTAAGCATTTTTGAAACATATTCACTTCGAAACTTGTAGTTCTTAAAAATGCTCTCATCCGGAATAAAAATTACTTTCGTTCCTTTTCGTTTGGTAGATGCTTCTATTGCAGAGTCTTCGGTAAGCTCACCCTGATTGAACTCGGCATATTTTATTTGATTATCACGAACAGATTCAACCCTGAAATAGGTCGATAAGGCATTTACGGCTTTTGTTCCTACTCCATTGAGCCCCACCGATTTTTTAAATGCGCGGGTATCGTACTTCCCTCCGGTATTCATTTTTGAAACCACATCCACAACCTTCCCTAATGGGATTCCCCGCCCGTAGTCACGTACTTTTACCTCCTTATCTTTGATGCGGATCTCAATGGTTTTACCGGAGCCCATTACAAACTCATCAATACAATTATCAATTACTTCCTTGAGTAGAATATAGATCCCGTCATCCGGAGATGAGCCATCTCCCAATTTACCAATGTACATTCCGGGACGCATACGAATATGCTCCTTCCAGTCCAGCGAGCGTATGTTCTCCTCGGTATATTGTGTCTTTGCCATAAAACCTTGCGAATGGTCGATAAATATAGAAGTTCACGCACAAAATTGAAACCCAAAACAGCTAAAGTAATTAACAATTGCAGGGTAAAAATTGTTAGTAAGATTAGGAGTACAAAAGTGTATGTAAAAGGCGATTAATTATGAGATACTTAAGATCTATACATTAAACCGGAAATGCATTACGTCCCCATCCTGTACTACATATTCTTTCCCTTCTACACCAAGCTTTCCGGCTTCACGAACTTTAGCCTCACTGCCAAAGCTTACAAAGTCTTCATACTTAATTACTTCGGCGCGAATAAAGCCTTTTTCAAAGTCGGTATGAATAACCCCTGCGGCCTGTGGTGCTGTAGCTCCCACGGGAATGGTCCATGCACGTACCTCTTTA
The DNA here is from genome assembly GCA_028285705.1 of Altibacter sp. Taxonomy (GTDB): domain Bacteria; phylum Bacteroidota; class Bacteroidia; order Flavobacteriales; family Flavobacteriaceae; genus JANQOS01. The sequence continues at coordinate 6,971 of JANQOS010000028.1, read as the reverse complement.
GGTCCGGCAGTGAAATAAGTTTGCAAATTCAATAAACTATAGGCTCCACGAATGAGCTTTGCAGAACCTGGTTCTTCAAGTCCCAGGTCCTCGAGGAACATCTGCCGTTCTTCAAAAGTTTCTAATTCAGTAATATCTGCTTCGGTACCAACTGCCAGTATGATGACCTCTGCATTTTCATTTGCAACAGCTTTTTTAACTTTTTCGACATATTCATTTCCGGTAGCAGCTGCATTTTCATCTACATTACAAACATACATTACCGGTTTATCGGTAATAAATTGCATTTGATTGATATATTCTTCACGTTCAGCTTCAGTAACTTCAATAGCACGGACAGAAACACCTGCTTCCAGACCGGACTTCACTTTCTGCAACGCAGCTTCTTCTTTCATGGCTTCCTTATTTCCGGTTCTGGCTGCCCGTTTCACCTTTTCAAGTTTCTTCTCCGTGGTTTCAAGGTCCTTTAACTGTAGTTCGATATCGATCGTTTCTTTATCCCTAACCGGGTCTACACTACCATCTACATGAACAATGTTATCATTGTCGAAACAGCGCAATACATGTAAAATAGCGTCGGTCTCGCGAATATTTCCAAGAAATTGGTTCCCAAGACCCTCTCCTTTGCTGGCACCTTTAACTAATCCGGCAATATCTACAATCTCAACAGTAGCAGGCAGTACACGCTCCGGATTGACCAATTCTTCCAGCTTAACCAAACGGGCATCAGGGACATTTACTACCCCAATGTTAGGTTCGATAGTACAAAACGGGAAATTTGCACTTTGCGCCTTTGCGTTAGATAGACAATTGAAAAGAGTGGATTTTCCAACATTGGGCAATCCTACAATACCTGCTTTCATCCTTTTAAAATTTTGAGGTGCAAATATACATCTTCAAAGAAATATATAGCAGCATTTACCACTACATTTCAGAAAACATTGAGAATATTTCAGTAACTTTATAAATGACTATTTAATTTTAAAAATCTGGATCATGAAAAAAATAATTACACTAACCTTGTTTGCTTGCTTCACTTTTGTTTTTTCCGTCCAATCGCAGGAAAACAAAACTGTTAAAGAAGAATCTACCGTAAAACGTGTTATTAAAAAAGAAGGCAGCAAAGTAATTGTTAAAGAAACCGAGGAAGTAAAAAAGGAAACAGGAGCAGTTATTGTTGCAGGGAATGAAGAGGAAAACCAAACATTTAGTGAAGCTACTGAAAAAGATGATATGGAGAATGTACTGGTAGATGAAGTCAATGTTGATGAAAAGAACGAAGCTTTGATAGCAGCAGAAAAAAAGCGCCAGGAAGACGAGCTTAAAAAATCCATCGAAACTGCTAAAGCCGAAGCTGAGGCCCAACGGAAAATGCTCGAAGAGAAAAATGCGCAACGCCTTAAAGAACTAGAAGCAAATAGAAAAAGGCTCGAAAGACGAGGTAAAGGGACCGGGAAACTTAAAAAAAAGAAAGGGAACTAATTGAGTAACCTGGCGATCTTCTCTTGATACGTTGAAAATTCCATCAAATTATTATGATTCCCTTTCAGAATAACTACAAAGTCCAATTGCTGAGCAGGGATAATTGCTGTGAGTTTTTTGCATGACTCTATTGGAACCACGGTATCATCTGTACCGTGAAAAATGGTTATAGGACAATTCACGTCTCCAATATAATCATGCGTCTTAAATTTATATTTCAATAAATATTTTACAGGAAGAATGGGAAATCTGCTTTTGGCAACGTCTTCCATACTATAGAAAGGTGTTTCCAGAATGAGTTCTTTTGGGCTGTTGGCAGAAGCAACAAACGCTGCAAGATTGGTTCCTAATGACCTTCCATAGACAGTTATTTCATCTTCTCGGAAGTTTTTTAACACATAATTGTAGAACAACTGAGCATCTGTAAGGAGCGCCTTTTCTGATAATTTTCCATTACTTTTTCCGTAAGTACGATAATCCATTACTACAACATCATAGTTAAACTGTGTAAAATAGGACGTGATCACACCCCATCGTGACAGATCTCCTGCATTACCATGAAAATAGAGGATTACTCCTTTTGGGTTTTCAGTTTTAAAACGAATAGCATTCAAACGTGCACCATCGCCTGTTTCTATAAAAAATTCTTCAAAAGGTTGCGTAAAATTATAGGCATAATCCAACTGTAGTTTTGTGGGTAAGAAGATGAGCTTTTCTTGCATAAAATAGGTCAATGTTATAACAAACGCGAACACAAAGCCGACAACTAAAATACTTTTTTTAAGGATCCTCATGCTATCTTTTAGCTGAATGTTTTACACGTAAACTGGTAGTGGAAAGGTCTATTTCGGTATCTTTTGAAGTAATGATCTCTTCCAGTATCTTGTGGTATTCTTCAAAGTTGTTCAGATTTTTATGCCCTCCTCCTATCACAGGGTATAAACGTGTTTGCTTTGGTTTTATTTGAGATAATTTCACACTGCTTTTAAAAGGAATGAGTTTGTCCTGCGTTCCATGAATGATCCTAACCGGGCAATTTACATATTTAAGCCATTTATAGGTTGGCATTGGATACCTCAAAATTACAGATAGTGGCATAAAAGGCATATACCGCCCGGTAACCTTCGTAAGGCTATAGTAGGGAGCATCCAAAATAAGCATTTTCGGGTTGTTCATAGAAGCCAACTTGGTAGCAAAGCCCGAACCTAATGAACGCCCGTAGAGTATTATATATTTTTCCTGTACGCGTTCCCTTATTTTATTGTAAATATACTGCAGGTCATGCTTAATTGCCTTTTGGGAACGCTTTCCCGTGCTTTTACCAAAACCACGGTAATCTACCATGATGACATCGTGCTTGTTCCTGGTAAAATCTACTGCAAACTTTCCCCAGCCTTTTATGCTTTTTGAATTTCCTTTTAGATACAATACTACCCCCAACGGGTTCTCCACCCTGAAATGAAGTCCATTAATAATGGCTCCGTCCCGGGTCTCTATATTATACTCTTCCACTATTTGATTTTCATAAAAGAACTGAAAGTCTTTAGGGAGTTTTTCCGGTTTGAATAAAAAATATTCCTGCAAATAATATAGTAGTATACTTATAACAATATAAATTGCTAAAACAATAAGAAGAATACGTAACCAAACAGGCATTTGTTGCTTTTGCTTTAAAAATACAAAATTAAAAGATGTGTATCTGCAAATAAAAAAACCTCTAAGAATCTTAGAGGTTTTTTTAAACATGGTCACATGATATCATCTATTCGCGATGCATGAATTTTTGTTTTCCTAAAAGTGTTTCTTCACTCTCTACATTATCTTCATCGGGAACACAACAGTCTACAGGACATACTGCTGCACACTGGGGTTCTTCATGAAAACCTTTACACTCTGTGCATTTATCTGGAACAATGTAATAGATCTCATCGCTTACGGGTTCCTGGGTCTCATCTGCATCTACAGCCTTTCCATTAGGTAGAACAACCTGCCCTTCCAGGTCGGTCCCATCTGCATAGCGCCAATCATCTGCTCCTTCGTAGATAGCAGTATTGGGGCACTCGGGCTCACAGGCACCACAATTAATACATTCATCTGTTATTATAATTGCCATCGATTTTTCTTTTTCTAACTTTGCCGCAAATTTAATGCCTATAAAGGGCATCTCCAAACTTAGTATGCAATTACAACAAAGAATTAACGCATTTGTTATTTTGGGTCGATTTTTAGGGCAATTTGCTTCGGAAAAAACCACAAAACAAATTGACATTCCTCACAATGATTCCTTCTATGATGGAATGTTTCAGCAATTAGAATTGGCTAAAAGCCATAATGGTTGGTTCACTCATGAGAATTTAAGGTTTGCCTGTAAAAGTTGGTCCGAAGCACTTTCCGAAGAGAAACTTCAGCAATGGGTGTCTAATTATTCAATACCTGAAAATACACCTAAGACCATTGCGGTTATCATGGCAGGGAATATTCCTTTGGTAGGATTTCACGATTTCCTTTCGGTATTGATCACTGGAAATAAAGTACTGGGAAAATTATCTTCCAATGATGAACAGCTCCTTCCCTACCTTTCGAAATATCTGATGACCCTGGAACCAGAATTTGAAGAATTTATTTCTTTTACAGAAGAGAAACTGGAAGGTTTTGATGCTGTAATTGCTACCGGAAGCAATAATACGGCTCGTTATTTTGACTATTATTTTGGGAAATACCCCAACATTATTCGTAGAAACCGAAATTCTGTCGCGGTGCTTACAGGAGATGAAAGTCCGGAACAGATAAAATCTTTGGCAGATGATATTTTCAGATATTTTGGATTAGGATGCCGGAATGTTTCAAAGATCTACGTTCCGGAAGAGTATAATTTTGATAATTTCTTCAACGGAATGTTCTCGTGGAAAGAGATCATTAACAATAATAAATACATAAACAACTACGATTACAATAAAGCAGTATACCTAATGAGTTCTGTTGCGTTATTGGATAATGAATTTCTGTTACTGAAAGAGGATACCAGCTTTTCTTCCCCTATTTCTGTGGTTTTTTATGAATACTACAAGGATACTTCGGCTTTAAATAAAAAGCTTTTGGAAGCTGAAGATCATATACAATGTATAGTTTCTAAGGATCACATCCCATTTGGCAGCACGCAAACCCCACAACTGGATGACTATGCAGATGGTATTGATACAATTGATTTTTTGTTGAATTTGTCTAAATAAAATTCAATTATTTACCCAAATTTTCTTGTATAATTCACATCTTTGCAGTTAACTAATTTAGTCAAATGAAAAAACATAATTTTAGTGCAGGACCTTGCGTCTTACCTCAATCTGTTATGCAAAAAGCTTCAGAGGCGGTAGTCAACTTCAACGGTCTAAACCTTTCACTTATAGAGATCTCCCACAGAAGTAAAGATTTTGTAACCGTAATGGAAAGTGCCAGGGAACTGGCCCTGGAACATTTGGGACTTCAAAATAAGGGGTATAAAGCATTATTTTTGCAAGGCGGGGCCAGTATGGAATTTTTAATGACCGCCTACAATCTGCTAGAGAAAAAGGCAGCATATTTAAATACGGGAGCCTGGTCTGATAAAGCAATTAAGGAAGCTAAAACATTTGGAGAAATAGTTGAAGTAGCCTCTTCTAAAGATCATAATTTCAATTATATACCTAAAAATTATATTGTTCCTTCTGATGCAGATTATTTTCACTGTACCAGTAACAATACAATTTTTGGAACGCAAATGCAGGATTTTCCTGAAACAAACGTCCCGCTGGTTTGTGATATGAGCAGCGATATTTTTTCACGACAGCTAGATTTTTCGAGGTTTGACCTTATTTATGCAGGAGCTCAAAAGAATATGGGGCCGGCAGGAACCACACTGGTTGTTGTAAAAGAGGCTATTTTAGGAAAAGTTTCTCGAGATATTCCATCTATGTTAAACTACAAAGTGCATATAGACAAAGACAGTATGTTCAATACTCCGGCTGTGTTCCCTGTATATGTGTCTTTATTGACCCTGGAATGGTTAAAAGAAAAAGGAGGTATCCCGGCAATAGAAAAAATAAATACCCAAAAAGCCGATCTGTTGTATTCAGAAATCGACAGAAACCCTTTGTTTACTGGATTTGTAGCAAACGAAGAAGACCGTTCAAAAATGAATGCCACCTTTAATTTGGCAGATGAGGGCCACAAGGACCGTTTTGACACTTTATGGAAAGAGGCAGGAATTAACGGTTTGAACGGCCATAGAAGTGTTGGTGGCTACAGGGCTTCCATGTATAATGCCCTTACTTTGGAAAGTGTTAAGGTGTTAGTGGATGTGATGAAAGAATTTGAAAGAAAAGCGTAATTAAAAAATAAACAGTAGAATTATAATGAAAGTATTAGCAAACGACGGAATTTCACAATCGGGAATTGATGCCCTCGAAAAAGCCGGAATTGAAGTTATAACTACAAAAGTAGCTCAGGAACAGCTTATTAATTACATCAACGAACACGAAATAGATGTGGTGCTGGTACGTAGTGCAACCAAAGTTCGTAAAGATGTCATAGACGCCTGTCCAAGCCTAAAGATAATTGGCCGTGGTGGAGTTGGTATGGATAATATCGATGTGGAGTACGCCCGTGAAAAAGGACTGGAAGTTATAAACACTCCTGCAGCATCTTCTGCTTCTGTTGCCGAATTGGTATTTGCACACCTGTTTGGTGGAGTTCGTTATTTACACGATGCGAATCGCAATATGCCTTTGGATGGTGATAGCCGCTTTAAGGACCTCAAAAAGAACTATGCCGGTGGGAATGAGTTAAGAGGCAAAACAATAGGGATCATTGGTTTGGGGCGTATTGGGCAGGAAGTCGCAAAAATTGCTCTTGGCTGTGGGATGAGAGTTATCGCAAGCGATAGCTATGTAGGTGAGGCGAATATCACTCTGGAATTTTACGATGGTCAAAAGGTAACCCTGAAAATTAAAACCGAACCTATTTCAGAATTGATCAAACACAGTGATTTTATTACACTTCACGTTCCGGCACAGGAAGATTATATCATTGGAAAAAAGGAAATTGAACAGATGAAGAATGGAGCGGCCATCATCAATGCTGCCCGTGGAGGTGTTATTGACGAAGTAGCCCTGATAGAAGCTTTGGATAGCGGAAAGCTTTCTTTTGCAGGTTTAGACACTTTTGAAGAAGAACCCACTCCCGCCGTCAAAGTACTAATGAATCATAAAATATCTTTAAGCCCACACATTGGTGCTGCCACACAAGAAGCCCAGGATAGGATTGGCACAGAACTTGCAGAGCAGATCGTATCTATATTAAACAGGGCTTAGTATATAATTTTATATATTTAGCTTTTAACACTTAAAACGTAAAAATGGCAGGACTATTAGATTTATTAAACAGTGACTTAGGAAAGCAAATCATCAGCGGTGTAAGTAATGACACGCACCAACCTGAAAATAAGACGGCAGAAG
>JANQOS010000027.1 GCA_028285705.1 Altibacter sp. | reverse complement strand
AATTTCAAGATCGGACAACTCGTTTTGTACCTGTTTCAGTGTGGCTTTCAATGGATTTACCCTTAGAACGACGTCGGCCAATTGATTTAATGCATTGATCTCCCGGTCCCATTTTTCATCTAATTCCTTTTCACCCAATTCATCCAGCCAATCCGGAATAGATTCGCGAAACTTTCTAATTTTTGAAAGCTCGTCGAACTTTCCTTTTATACGACGGACAGGAGTATCTTCCAGTTGTTTCCAATCCGGTAGTTTAATTCCTTTAAGGGTAGCCCATACAGAGAATAATCTGAACAGGTTTGGGCGGTCGAAGGGTTCTTTTACTTCGGCAATTTCGGCATATAGACGTTTCCAGCGTACAATGTCGTAAGTAGTTTCAGCAATAAAACCACGATCGCGAACTCCCCACCGCTTGTCTCGCTTTAAAGTTTTTTTGAGTACTTTATCTGCAGGCTTCTTTTCATTAAAGACCATTTGAAGCGAGTCTATGGTTGCAAACACTAAATTGCGATGTAGTTTCATCTGTCTATTGAATTGGTCTGCAAAGGTATTACAATCACAATGAATAGTTTTGATTACTTTTGACAAAATTTTTTTAAGATGCGAACCTTCTTCCTTTTATTTGTTACAACTCTTTTCTTTTCTTGTGGAAACGATTCTGTAAAAGAATTTACAACTGTTAAAATAGAACGTATATTTGCAGATAGCCTGAGCATTAGGGCTATTGCCCCTATTGCTGAAAATAAAGTATGGTTTGCGGCTAATGCCGGTAGGGTAGGGCTTATCGATGGTGCGACTCCAAAACTCGCAACTATAAAATACAATGATTCTTTATTACATTTTAGAGCTATTGCCGCCACTAAAAATTCGGTTTTTGTATTGAGTGTGGCAAATCCGGGTGTTTTGTATAAAATTGGCTTTGATGGTTCTGAGGCTACTCAAATTGAGGAGGTGTATGTAGAAGAAGGTGAAACGGTTTTTTATGATGCTATGGCTTTTTGGAATGAAAAGGAAGGTATTGCAATGGGAGACCCTACAGAGGATTGCTTGTCTGTGATCATTACGAAAGATGGTGGAAATACCTGGAAGAAATTGTCCTGCGAAATTCTCCCAAAAACTGAAAAAGGAGAAGCGGCCTTTGCGGCAAGCAATTCTAATATTGCTTTATATAATGATCATGTTTGGATCGTATCCGGCGGGAAAAGGGCACGTGTATTCCATTCTTCGGATAAAGGTGCTACATGGGAAGTCTTCAACACTCCGATTATCCAAGGAAAGGCTATGACAGGGATCTATAGTGTTGATTTTTTCAATGAATCTGTAGGGATCATCTTTGGTGGTGATTGGGAGCATAAAGATTTTAATGAAGGTAATAAGGCTATTACGAAAGACGGAGGAAAGACCTGGAATTTATTGAGCAATGGTACAGGTCCGGGATATCGTTCTTCGGTACGATTTGTACCTAATACAAACGGAAATGGTATTGTTGCAGTTGGGTCACCGGGAATTTCATACAGTAATGATCAGGGTGAAAACTGGACAGAACTTTCCGAAGAAGGTTTTTATGCTATTGAGTTTGTGAACGACACCTTAGCTTTCGCGAGCGGACAACATAAAATATCTAAGGTGATATTTAGCAAATAAAAAAAGGAGCTTTTTAAGCTCCTTTTCTTTGAATTGCCGTTCTTCTTTAAAACTAGCAACTTATTAAAAAAAACCAACCTTTACCTTTTTCCACGCTTTTGGCGAATTTGCTTAAGTAACTGCCTTTTAAAATCCTCCTCAGCTTTTTTAAGCTTGATGATCTTTTTAGGAGGAAGTACTTTTCGCAGATCTTCTATTAATGCAGTCTCATAAGCTACCATTTTGCTCTTTATATCTATGAATTTATCTATGAGTTTATTTGCTTCGGCATCGCTCAATGCGTCTAAGCCTCCATTTTTAAATAGCCTGTGGATATCTTCTCGTTCCGATTTCCTCAATAGATGCATCTTCTCTTCGTGTGCATTGTAGATAGGCCAAAATTCTTCAGCTTCAGCACCGGACAGGTCCAAAGCTTCAGTTAAATGCGCTATTTTTAACGCTTTTATTTTTTCATGTCTCTCTCCTTTCTGCGCAACAACAGTAGCGCTAATAAAAAAGACCAGTAAGAGTAATTTTTTCATCTTTATTCTATTAATAATGTTGATTCATCTAAGGTTTCCAAAAGGTATTCTTCAAGGGATTCTTCAGAAAAAAATTGGTTTTCCGTATCCATTGTTACTATTTCATCTTCTTGTAAAAGAGCAACCACATCATAGGTGTCAATATCTATATTTCCATCGTCTATATATTCTGAAATGGAAGTGATCTCTATGTCATCGATACTTCCAACAGGGGAACTGTTACTATTCATAATAGAAACAATTAACACCACACTGGCCGCAATTGAAGCTGCGTAAGTAAAATACCTGGCAGTAAATAGGCTTCTTGCTTTGGGCTTTTCATCTAAAGCTTCTACGCGCTGTATTATGCTTTCTTCCAATTGTTCAAAATAATCATCCGGAACCTTAAAACCTGTCTTCTCCGGAAGAGAATCGCTACTTAGCTTTGCAGACAAGTGCTCTTCAAAACTTTCAAAGTAGTTATTCGGAGTGGTAAAACCGTGTTTATATTTTTTTTCTTCTTTTTTCATTTTAGTCTTTTGACTCTAAATTGTTTAAAAGGTTTCATTGTTTTTTAGATAGGCTGTGATCTTTTTAACAGCGATATGATAACTACTTTTTAAGCCACCTACTGAAGTTTCCAGGATCTCCGAGAGATCTTCGTAGGTAATATCATCAAAATATTTCATGTTAAAAATTAATTGCTGTTTCCCCGGAAGGGTAGCAATTGCCTTTTGTAACTGTAACTGGATGGCACTCCCTTCAAAGTAGACATCACTTTCTAAGCCCGAAATTAAATTTTCTTTTACTTCTTCCGATGAGATATTAGCTCTTTTTGCTTTTTTATTGATAAACGTAATGGCTTCGTTTGTTGCAATACGGTACATCCAGGTATATAACTTACTATCTCCTTTAAATGTATCGATATTTTTGAAGATCTTAATAAAAACATTCTGCAATACATCGTCCGTATCATCGTGGTCCAATACTATTTTACGGATATGCCAATACAGGCGTTCCTTGTAAAGAGATACCAACTCTCTAAAAGCAGCTTCCTTGTGTTGTTGCGATTGTAATGCGCTTACTAAAGACTTTTCTTCAACCACTAATTCATTTTATTTGAAGGTATGACTAATTTAAATTGAAAAGGTTTAATGTTTGGTATTTTTTTTCATTTTTATTTTTTAAAAAAGTACAAAAATATCGATGAAATACACTTTTTTCTGATTAAGTGTAAAAATAATTTTTTTGTAGGAATTTTTTTATTACTTTTATCCCATACTTCTTATGTATATGTTCTTTATTATTAGCCCCAACTGTAATAAGAACGCACTAAACGGACCTAAGCGGGGGCTGGTCCGTTTTTTTTATGCCCTTTTTTTAGTAAAGTTATAATAGATATTTTGTAGGAATTTCATTAACATTTAATAATTAAAAATCGATAAAGTGCTAATTTTTTAAGATAAAATGCAAATTTTATTTGGTCAATTGAAAAGTTAAATATATATTTGGACCATACTTATGTAAAAGAATGTTATCGCGTGCCCCAAATGCGATAACAAAAAGCAAAAGAGCGGTGCCCCAAATCGCTCTTTTCTTTTTTATGCTAATGACTGCATTTCTACGAGGTTGTAATAAGTACCTTTTTTATCCAGTAGTTCTTTATGTTTTCCTTGTTCTACGATCTTTCCTTGAGAAAGTACAACTATGGTATCTGCATTTTGAATCGTAGAAAGTCTGTGTGCTATGACTATAGAAGTACGATTTTTCATCATATTCTCTAAGGCTTCCTGTACAAGGCGTTCGCTTTCAGTATCCAAAGCAGAAGTAGCTTCATCCAAAACCATAATAGGCGGATTTTTTAGTACGGCTCTGGCAATACTTAAACGTTGTTTTTGGCCACCACTAAGCTTATTACCACTGTCTCCTATATTGGTATTGATACCGTGAGGCAGGTTCTGAACAAATTCCCAGGCATTTGCCACTTTTAAAGCATCTATAATCTCTTCATCGCTTGCAGATTCCTTGGCTACCAGTAAATTCCCTTTTACGGTATCATTAAAAAGAATAGAATCCTGGGTCACCAGCCCTAATAAACTCCTTAATGAGCGTTGTGTGATCTTTTTAATATCATGCCCGTCAATTGAAATGGAACCTTTGTTTACATCATAAAAGCGGGTTATAAGATTGGCTATGGTACTTTTTCCACTTCCGCTTTGCCCAACCAGGGCTATTGTATGACCTTTAGGTACTTTTAATGAAAAATCCTGCAGTACCCATTCATCTTCATATTTAAATGAAATACCGTTAATGTCAATATCTTGTTCAAAACCTTGTTTTTCAACAGCATTGGGGATGTCACGAATTGCAGACTCGGTTTCTAAAATTTCTAAAACACGTTCTGCAGCAGCATTTCCCTTTTTCACTCCGTAGCTGGCCTTGCTTATTGCTTTTGCCGGAGTTAATATTTGGTATGCCAGCCCCATATATACTATAAATAGTTCGGGCTGGAGTGATTTCTCAACAAGTACCATTTGTCCTCCATACCAAAGTAGGATGGCAATGACAACAATCCCTAAGAACTCACTCATTGGTGAAGCGAGGTTCTGCCTATTTAAAAGTGAATTGGAAAATCCAAAAAATCGTGATGTAGACTCCTTAAATCTATTGTTAAATATATTTTCGGCATTAAACCCTTTTATAATTTTGAGGCCTCCCAGTGTTTCTTCTAAAATTGAAAGAAAGAAACCTTGTTCTTTCTGGACCTTATCACTATGTTTTTTTAGGCTTTTTCCAATTCTGGAAATAATAAAGCCAGATATAGGGATAAAAATAAAGACAAAAATGGTCAGTTTTGTACTTATAATAAGCATCGCTATAATTGCGAAAAGAATCGTTAGGGGCTCCCTCACGATCAATTCCAAAATAGAAAGAAATGAATGTTGTATCTCCAAAACATCACTTGTAATACGTGCTATGGTATCTCCCTTACGTTTTTCCGAATAAAAGGAAACCGGAAGGTCTACGGTCTTTTTATACAGGTCATTTCGCAGATCTTTTAGCACCCCATTGCGTAAGAAGGTGATGAAGAACATAGCCAGGTACCCAAATAAATTTTTAAGCAAGAACATTGCTATTACCAGGATCACCATAAAAATAAGTACATCGTCCGTTCCTTCATTTGCTTTTTGGGTTACAAAGTAGTTGAGATAATTCTCTACATACTCTTTAGCGTTTGTGATCCCACCCCATACGGGTTTTACTTCCAGGCGCTTTGTGTTATCAAATAAAACGGATAGCATTGGAAATAAAGATATCATAGCCAAAGTCCCAAACAGCGCATAAAATATATTTGAAACAATGTTCATCCAGGCATATCCCCTGTAAGGACGCGCATATTTTAATATTTTTTTGAAGTATTTCACTAGCTAATATTTAGGTATGCAATGATAGCGTCAATCTTTTGTTGAAGTGCTTTTTCATCTTTGGATGGTAAGTTAGCACTTATATAGAATTTGATCTTTGGTTCGGTGCCACTGGGCCGGGCCGCAATTTTACTACCATCTTCGGTGTAGTATAT
>JANQOS010000019.1 GCA_028285705.1 Altibacter sp. | reverse complement strand
TTGCGCGGTAACAGGATCAGAACATGGTACTCCAGGAGCTGCTAATAAAGATTGTTCACTTGGTGTAAACGATTTTGAAAATACCAGTATCTCTGTATTTCCCAATCCCATGAAGACAGCAGCGACGATACTCATCACCAACAATACATCTCCTCTGAAGCTAGCAGTTTATGACCTGCTGGGTAGAGAGATAGTATCTATGGAAACGGACTCCAACAAGTTCGAACTGCAAAGAGGAAACTTTACTTCCGGTCTATATATTTTAAAGATCACTACGGACGAAGGAACTACTTTGCACGCTCAAAAACTCATTGTCGAGTAAATTATTAGTGAAGAGGGCTTATGTTAACAATATCATTTAATACTATTTTATGAAACAATTTTTTTTAGTGGCTTTTTTATTGGTAAGCCTTCAAATACAAGCACAGGGAGGGTATTCTTTATTTGATGACAGTTATTTACATGAAATAAGAATTAATTCTACAGAAAGTAATTTTTGGCAGTTATTGGAAAATGATTTTCAGAATTTCCTAAATAATGGTACAGAAGTTCCATATCATTCCGTTACTGTAGAAGTAGATGGCAATGTTATAGAAAATGTGGGAGTGCGCCAAAAAGGGTTTTCATCGAATTTTTTCACAAATACCACCAAAAAGCCTCTCAAGATTAATTTTGGAAAATTTGTTGATGATCAGGAATATGATGGGGTACGGAAAATCAATCTTGCTAATGGTCAGGGAGACCCGGCTGTTATCAAAGATAAAATAGTCTATGATATGTTCAGACAACATGGTATTCCTTCTCCCAGAGTTTCGCATGTAAAGGTTTATATCCAAGATGAATACTGGGGTATTTACGCTATCATTGAGCAAATAGATAAAAGATATCTAAAACGAAACTTTGCAGATAATGATGGTAATTTATGGAAGAATAAAGGAAACTCGGACTTAAACTGGCTGGGGACTAACCCCAACAGTTATCCTTTTGAATTGCAAACCAATGAAGATGATGATGACTGGACAAAATTTATAGAGTTTCTGGATTTTATCAATAATTCTACTAACACTGAATTCAAGGATGATATTGAAAGTATATTTGACCTGGATGAATACCTGAGGATCTTAGCGATTGACCTTTTGACAAACAATTGGGATTCGTATATAGAACACGGAAGAAACTGGTATTTGTACCACGAACCTAAGACCGATAAGATACATTGGCTGCCCTGGGACTATAATTTTGCTTTTGACAGGCAACAAAATGGCTTTGGGGATTTCAATATTATTTTGAATAATGCCAGTAAGGTATTAATTCACCGTATTTTTCAAGTACCGGAATTCAGGGTTAGATATTTAAACTACATGTGTGAGATCATGGCGGTTAATTTCACGGAAGGTAGATTAACTCCAAAACTGGATGCGCAACTGGACCTCATAGACGATGACTGGAATACTGCTACCAATAATTTTTTCTCTTTAATTGATGTTGAGGCATCAATAAACGGAGACACTTGGAATGGACAACCCATAAATAACGGACCTGTTCAAGGGTTTAAAAAGTTCATTGAGGATAGAACTCCTGTTGTTGTAGCTGATATTGCTAACCAGAACCATACTTGTACTCCTTTGGATCTTCCCATAGGGTTTCAGGATGTCGTTATCAATGAATTTATGGCCAGTAATGCTCCGGGAAGTCAGTGGGTAGACCAGGATAACGAAAACGATGACTGGATCGAGTTGTATAATAATACTAGCAATCCTATAAGTTTGAACAATTACTTCTTAAGTGACAGTGAAAGCTTTATTCACAAATGGGAATTTCCGGATGTTACTATCCCCGCTAATGGTTATTTGATTGTATGGGCAGACAAAGACCCACAACAGGATGGCCTTCACACAAAATTCAATTTGGATAAGGACGGTGATGAAATCATTTTATCGTATCTGGACGGTACAATAATAGACAGTGTTAGTTATACGGATGAACAAGCAGAAAATCAAAGCTTATCCAGAGTGCCAAATGGAACGGGAGATTTTGCAATTGTGAATGTTACTTTCAATGCAGAAAATGCTACCGTATTAAGCATTGGGGAAAATTCTATTAACGGGATAAGCATATATCCTAATCCTGCGAGTACCAACTTAAAAATAGATTTTGCCGACGAGGCTGCATCAAGAATTGTAATTAACGACATTTTGGGAAGAGAGATCTACAATATCCAAAATGCACAGTCTCAAGTAGATATCGATGTTTCAAAACTTAATTCGGGAATGTATGTTATAAGGCTTGTGAGTGAGAGCTATAACATTTCAAAAAAGATCATTGTTGAATAAGTTGGTTAGGGCTAATTTTTTTCGGCACTCTTAAGGTTTTAAACAATTTTGCTAATTAGGTATTAAATACACCATATGTTTGACTTTTCTAATTTTAACAATAACCTGGAAGGCTCCAGTATTTTTAATGTTATTGTAATTGCATTGCTGTCTTTTGGATTATCTTCTTTGATCGCTTTAACTTACGATAAGACATCAAAAGGGATCGAAAGGCCGAGATACTTCATTCAATCTTTAATTTTAATTTCAATTCCTGTTGCTACCGTTATGCAAGCTATTGGAGATAGCTTGGCACGTGGTCTGGGAATGCTTGGAGCATTGGCCATTATTAGATTTAGAACTACGTTAAGAAATCCAAGAAATATGGTGTTCATGTTTACTTCTATTGCCGTGGGAATTGCTACGGGAGTATATGGTATATCTATTTCGGTTGTGGGAACTGTAGGGTTTTGCCTGGTGGTGTTATTAATACACTTTTCTCCTATCCATAAAAATAAAGGCATCATTAGTAATTTACAGTTTGAAATGCCTAACAAGGATATTATAGGTACAGATTTAAGAGATAAAATTGATGCGGTATTGAACGACCACTGCAAAGAAGTAGAAATGATCAGATACATTGTCAACCATAAAAAGAGAGAAGAAGGGCTATTGGAAGTTGTTATTTTCGAATATAAAATTCATACAAAAGACAGGAATAAAGCTACTACATTGGTGAATGAACTAACAAAGCAATTAGGGTTATTGAATGTGAAATTAAATTTTAGAAATGATTATGAAAAAATTTAATCTTGTATACGTAGCTGCATTTGCGGTCATTGTGCTGCTAGGATTCTCCCTTGTTGTGAAGATAGATACTTCCGTGACATTTTACGGTTTTGCCGAAAATAAAGAAACCGAGATCAACATGGAAAACCCTATCGAAGTAGAGAAGATCTATGTTACTACAGGTCAAAAGGTTAAAAAAGGAACCGTACTATTAGATGTTCTTTCACCCAGTTTACCCGTAAAGATCAGTAATACACAATATAATATTGAAGAATTACAAGCCAAATACCAGTTGTGGAAGACGGATCTGGACTGGAGAATAAGTCAATATAATATTGAATTGAATGAAAAGACTACCAGTATCCAATCTCAAATAGATGAATATTATGCAGAAATAGAAAGGAATAAAAAATTGGCAGAAAATATCCAGAGTATTACTACAGAAAATACTCAGGAAGGAGAAATTAAAAATCCGTTATTTTTAAAAATAGAAGCCTTAAAAAAGGAATTGGCTTTTACAAGAAATATTATCACAACCGAGATCAATAATTTAAAGAGTGAACGTTTTGCAGATAACAATCCTCTTTTGTCCAGAATAAAAGGACTTGAAGGAGAATTAGAGTACTTTCAACAAAAAAAGGAAAAACAAACCATAGTAGCTCCTACAGATGGTCTGATAGGTAATATCCATTGTAAAGAAGATGAAATAATATCTTCTTTCTCAACTTTAATAACATTTTATGAAGAAAGCCCGACACTGGTCGTAGGTTACATACATGAAGACCTCCTGTTAAAGGTAAATATCAATGATACCATAGATATCTCTTCCAGTTCTCGCCCCGAGATTCAAAATATGGGAGTTGTAAAAACATTGGGGTCCCGCATTGTTGAAATACCTCCCAGGTTACGTAAAATAAAGGAACTTAAAACATTTGGAAGAGAAATTATAATAGAGATTCCACCGGACAATCCATTTCTTCAAAAGGAGAAAGTGATCCTAAATTTAAAAAGCTAACCTTAAGGAAGTCTTTATGCTAATACCAGCTTCAAAATTGTTTAGCAATAAAATACTCTTACTAGCCTTATGGGCAAGTTGCTTCTTTATACCTGCACTCCATGCACAGGATGCAATTACCACAACTTCTTTTTTGCGCGCTGCCCAGGAGTCTCGTCAGGTAGAATCAGATTCGGCGAACCTATCCTTTTTAGAGGACTATAATTATAACCTGCCCTTACTGAGAGATGTCCAATTAAGGACCGAAACAAGAGATTTCTTTTTAAACAGGCAAGAATATACTATAAGAATTAAACCAAACAGTCTAAGCGCTATTTCCAGACAAAAAAAGGTATATCAGAATAAAATTGAAGAAGTTAGAATTGAAAACCAAATTAATTTTAATGAAGAATTAGAAAACAGGTATCTATTACTGGTTGACTATATTTTTATAGATAAATTAGTTGAGTTGTATACCGAAAGCCAACTTCAATTAAAAGACAAATTGCATTTGTTGGGCCAAAAGGTATATGATACGGACTTTGATGTGAAAGACCTGATCGATACCGAAGAATCTTTGTTTTCGGTTAATTCAAAACTAAACGATCTAAATGAAGAAAGATCCATTAAACAATCGTTGCTCCTACTCTTTTTAAATAAAGGAGAAGACGATTCAATAGAAATTAACTCTAATGACCTCATTAAGCCGCAGCAAGTTGCCGAAGTATCAATTTCTTCATTAAAGACAGAAAATTTAGAAGTATCACTTCAAAAATTAAAACTAAAGACACTGGAAAGGGAAATGCGGCTTAGTACTGCCAGATCCAATCAAATATTTGATTATTTTCAGGCAAAGTATGGAGGAAGGAATACCGTAATCTTTGAGGAAGAATTCTCACTAGGGTTAGGAATTAATTTACCTTTCTTTGGAAATTCCAGAAAGAATAAAGGAGATTATTATTTCGAAAAACTAAGGAAAGAAAGTAAATTAAATGAAACATTATATAAGATTGATGCCGACCAAAAATTAGCTCAAAACGAATTTAGGAGAGCAATAACAAATTACCAAAGCCTTAAAAAACAGATAGATGAAAGTAGTGTTGCTTCATTGCTGGAAACTTATAAAGGAATGGAGGGTGTATCACCATTGTTATTATTAAAACTGAAAATATTGCAGCACAAGAAGAAGATCGAAGAGTTGAAGGCACAGCAACAAATGTATCAGTCTTATATTAAAGTATTAGCACAGGAAGGAATTTTATTTCAAGAACCTTTATTGAATTACTTGTCTGCTACTCTCGAGTCTATAGAGTAAATAGGCAGAAATATCTTCCGGTTTCACAAAACTATTTTGATTTTAGCTCTCGAGATACAGTCACGAACCTCCCTTAAATGATAAAATTTTCTTAATGTGAAATATATACCTTTTCTGTAAGTTATTTTAATGTCCTTGTGGCAGAGATTCTATTCAACCTAAAAACATGAAAAGACTTTTTTTAACGACAATGTTATTACTTACTGCAAGTATAACAACTATCTTTTCACAAACTCCTCAAACATTTTTTGATGAAGCAGATGCATTATTTGGAAAATATGCCTCTAATGAAGAAGTGAATTCCAGCTCGATACGTTCAAACCAGGAAACATTCATCAACTTTTTACATTCTGCTAAAAAAATATCACTAAACGCAAGCTTTCATAGTATGATTGTGTCTAAACAATAAATCGTTAAGTCTTCCCGCCTGTGGTGTAGTCCTCAAACACTTCAGGCAGCGGAAGCACAACATAGTGTAATTTGTTGTATTTTTCCATAAGAATAACAAACAGCAATGCATAGACTTCAACTTCTCTTATTACTCTTTTTTGTAATTATTTTAAGCAGCTGTGCTCAAATGAGCCCGGATGACCCAAAGATCAACGGGGTGAGTTTTGTGGCTTCCCCTCATGAAGTTCAACAAGAGAACATAACACCGGTTTTAAATATACACGCAAATTACGCTTCCGTAATGCCCTTTGGATTTACCAGAAATTTAAACGATCCTGAGATTGTTTTCAATATTGAAAGACAATGGTATGGAGAAACCAAAGATGGAGCACAACAATATATCCGTAAACTACATGAAAATAATATCAATGTAATGCTGAAGCCTCAAATTTGGATATGGCGCGGAGAATTTACAGGCTATCTAAAAATGAATACCGAAAAAGACTGGAAAACTCTTGAAGAATCTTACAGGAATTTTATTCTCGAATTTGCGCAATTGGCAGAAGAGATGAAAGTGTCCATATTTTGCATTGGGACAGAACTGGAACAGTTCATCACAAACCGCCCGGAATATTGGAAGGTGCTTATTACCGAAATTAAGAATATCTATAAAGGAAAGCTTACCTATGCAGCCAATTGGGATGAATACAAACGTGTTCCTTTTTGGAAAGAACTGGACTATATAGGAGTTGACGCATATTTTCCTGTTTCTGAAAGCAAAACCCCTACTGCTGAAGAAGCACAAGGCGGATGGCAAAAATGGAAAAAGGAAATGCAGACCGTAGCAACCACGTACAACAAGAAAATATTATTTGCCGAATATGGTTACCGGAGTGTTGATTTTGCCGGAAAAGAACCATGGAAAAGTGACAGAAGTATGACAGAAGTCAATATTGAAGCCCAAACAAATCTAACACAGGTCTTATTTGAAGAGGTTTGGAACCAGGAGTGGTTTGCCGGAGGCTTTCTCTGGAAGTGGTATATAGATCATGAGGCATCCGGAGGCCCTGACAATTCCAGGTTTACTCCACAAAATAAGCCTGTAGAAGCAATTATAAGGGAAAGGTACAAGACAAGTAAGTGACCTTATGCTTTAATGTTCCTGTTGTAATATTTGTAAAGCTCTTCCGGGGAAACTCCCATCCATTTTTTTAAATGGATCATGGCAAAGTGGTATTGCAATTTCCAGGTGCCAATTTGCGAATATTTACGGGAAGAAGTAATTACATGGTTTGGGATAATAGTGAAATTAAAAGAATCGTATAACCGATTTATAAATTCGCAATCCTCATAGATTATATACCTTTCATTAAAGCCGTTTAGTTTTTCGAAAACATCTTTTTTAACAAATAAAGATTGGTCACCTCCCCGGCAAAACTTAAAATTAAATTGAGTGAACCATTGCGAAAACCTTAAAAGAGGGTGATTGCTGTCAAATTTCATTCGAAAACACCCGGAAACATTTCCTTTTTCTACCTCTTTGAGAATAGAGGTGTCAAAGCCTTTAGGAGGAAAAGAATCTGCGTGTAAAAAGTAAAGGATATTTCCGGAGGCATTGCGGGCACCGATGTTCATTTGTTTGGACCTCCCTTTTTCTGAAGAAATTAGCCGAATGTTAGATTCGGAATTTTCAGAAAAACCAACTACCAGGTCCCGGGTCCCGTCTGTACTATCGCCATCTACTACAAGAATCTCTGAAATATTTCTTGACGAACTGTTTGTAGAAAGATAAGACAACAAACTTTCAATAGTTTCGGCTTCATTAAAAACAGGGATTATGATGCTGATCATTAGATAAACTTACAAAATAAAAACCTCAGGGCTTTAATGAATTTTAAGGTTTGATAACTTACTTGAGCTTTTGTTCGTTGAGGTTCCAGTCATACTCCAAATAATCCAGAGTAGCATCCGGAGCTATTTTCATTTTACTATATTGATTAATATATCTAATAACATTTGGTTCACCATCCACTAAATAATCTTTTTTATACCAATTGAAAATAGAAGACAACTTTGGGTTTTTTGCCGAGATATCATTTTTATCACTATTGATAAACTCTTTAGTAACTGCATCCAACTGTTCATTGATCTTTGCAGCGGTAAAAGCTTCATTAAATAATTTTGGGCATGAGAAAGAAGCACAGTTGATGGCAAAGTGAATACGGGGCTCCCCCATTTTCCTCAGGATCCCATTTTCTATTCCGCCTAAAGAAAGCTTACTGCCTCCAATTGGAACAATTCCCTTAGTCCAGGCACCACTAATGTCTTTAATGCTTTTTAAAGGGTAATGGTCCAGGATCAGGTCAACAGTATACGCGTTATAAGTGTTTATGTAATATGCCAATAACTCCTGAACACTCCAATCGTCTGCCGGTTTCTGAGATGACAGTAGTAGCAAATATTGGTCTAATGCTTCACGGTCTTTTTGAAATCCCTTATAATTGACCAACCCTTCCTCATCTACATACTTTTTTAGTAAGCGGTCCCATTGCGAATGGTCTATATTTATGGCAGAATTTGCTGTAGTTGAAACAAGATTGCCATTCACTTCTTTGACAGGCTGTCCCTGGCTTGTTAAACCTGCAGCAGAAAACAAACTGCAACTTTGCAATATAAAGGCAATCATTAAAAAGCTGAAAAACGGTATAATAGATCTCATTAATTCTATACTATGGATGCTTTGTCGAATACTATTTTCATTAATTTCATAGAATAAACAAATAAAATGTAACCTTTTTGTTTTACAAAGGTCTACAATAACAGAAAATAACCATAGCAACATTGGAAAAACCAACCGACGAAGCATTAATGCAGGAAGTCTCCGAAGGAAACTTAGATTCTATGACCATCCTTTTTGAAAGATACCATCAATGGATCTATAATTTTTTCTTTCAAATGATACAGAACCAGTCTGTTTGTGAAGATCTGATACAAAACACCTTTTACAAGGCGATTCGTTACAGAAATTCATACAAAGGAGGAAAGTTTGCTTCCTGGATCTTTCAGATTGCCAGAAATATCAGTTCAGACTATTTTAAACAATTACAGAAAGAAAGGCTTCAAGGCGATGTAGGTTTGGAAAAAATAACAGAAATAAGTGAAGCATATGATGAAGACAACAACGAAAATATACAGCGGTTAAAATATGTACTGAAAAAACTACCTGTTAAAGACCGTGAATTATTAGTAATGAGCAGGTTTCAGGGTATGAAATACAAACAAATTGCCGAAGTTATCGGTAGCACGGAAATAGCTGTAAAAACTAAAACGCACCGTGCTATTAAAAAATTAAAAACACTCTATTTTGAATCTATTGAAATATGAATTGTAACGAAACAGAAACGAAGATCGTAGATTATCTGGATGGTAATCTCTCAAAGGAAGAGGCACAGCAATTCGATTTGCATATTGCATCATGCGAGAGCTGCGCAAAAGCCTTAAACGAAACTAAAACACTTCTTACAACTATTTCCAATGTTGAAGCAGAAAAGCCTAGGGAGCATGTACACCTGGCTTTTACTGAAATGCTGGAAAAAGAGAAAGAAAAACTATCGAAAACAAACGATACAAAGGTAATTCCGCTTTCCTGGAAAACAGCCTTTCAAATTGCAGCTTCACTATTGCTGTTGTTGACAGGATATGTTACGGGAGATTATTTTTCAACAAACAGGTCCAACTCTCAGATAGTGATGCTTCAGAAGCAATCCGATGAATTAAAAACGGAAATGACATTGGCCCTTATGGACAACCGCTCTGTGAGCAAAAGGATACAGGCGGTGAACTATTCTGAAGAAATGGTACAACCGGATACTAAAATACTGGAAGCTATCATAGAGCGTATGCAGTATGACGTGAATGTGAATGTCCGCCTGTCTGCGGCAGAAGCGCTATCCCGATTTTCAGAAAATAACCTTGTAAGAGAAGCCTTTATAAATGCATTGGGCAATGAAAAGAATCCCGATATTCAGATCGCTGTAATACAGTTTTTGGTAGAGGCTCAGGATAAAAGAGCATTAGTGCCTATGCAACAACTATTGGAGGAACCCGAAGTCCCGATTTTTGTAAAAAGGCAACTGGACGAAGGAGTAAAACAACTATTATAAATCAATCAAAGATCATAAACTATGAAACGAACAACAATTATTTTACTGATTCTTTTGTGCAACATGACAATCACTTTCGCACAGGAATCATACAAAGAATCCTTAAACGGTATTAAAAAGATCCAATTTGACACAGATACCTCGGTCTATGTAAAGACCGGAACTGCCAATGAATTGGTCATTGACCTAAAATGTGATAATTGCGGTGATTGTGACAATTGTGATGAAGATCATGAGTATCACGATGAACACAATTTTTCAGATGACGAAGAAAAAAAATCCAAAAAGGATCGTGCGAAAGGGCTAAAAGCTATCTATGCGGCAGGAGAGGATAACACCGGTGTAGGGATACAAATAGAGCGTGATGGTGACCTGTTGCGCGTTAAGGACCTGAAATCGTTTATACAGCGTCACGGGTTTACGTTAACAATACCCTCAGGGATGGATTTAAGTTTGGACTGTGGTAACTTAGGCAGTGCCAAGATCACCGGCCTTTCTTCAGAAATTGAAGTGAATACCAATGTAGGCAATATTGTCCTTAAAGATGTCACAGGGCCAGTTACGGCACATACCAGTACAGGTGATATAGATGTGGTCTTCGCCTCGGTAAATCAAAGCGCCCCTATTTCCATTAGTTCTTCAGTAGGTGCAATTGATGTTAGCCTTCCTGCAAATACAAAGGCCAATGTAAAACTTAAATCTACTATGGGCTCCGTATATAGCAATTTCGACCTGGAAGCTCCAAGAGGAGACGGTTTAAGAGTGGTAGGTGCTAATCGTAGCATAGAAGGGAAGCTGAACAATGGAGGAGTGAATATCTCACTTAAGGCCTCCACAGGGAACATTTACCTCAGAAAAAAACAATAACATTTTAAAACAATAATCATGAAAAATATATTTACAATCCTCATTTTGATCTTTGCAAGTATTAGTTTATACGCGCAGCGAAACGTGGAAAAGACAGAGAACGTTTCAGCAAATGACAGAATTGCTTTGAATTTTAAATTTGCCGATGAGATCAAAGTACAACAATGGGACAAAAAAGAAGTAGCTGTAAAAGCAACAGTGCAAATTGACGATGGAGAAGGAAATAATGATTATAGCCTGAAGACCGAAAGAGATAGTGGTACAGTGAAGATCTCTTCAGATTTTGGAGACTATTTCAAGAAAAAACACAATAAGAACCATTGGAACGACTGCAATACAACTACAGAGATCGATTATGTAGTGTATGTTCCCAGAAACTCCGAGCTTAAAGTAAAGAGTATCTCCGGCGACCTATTTTTAGATTCCTTTTCGGGCTCATTGGTAACGGATCTCATATCCGGTGATGTAGAAATTAAAAAGTATTCCGGAGAGCTTCGCCTTAAGACCATTAGCGGAGACCTGGACATTACTATGAACAAAGCCAGAATCGATGCCAAGACGCTTACCGGGACCATCTACTCGGACCTGGACATTGATACCGAAGGTTCCAAAAAAAGATCTTCGGGCAGTAACAGGGTAAAAGGAACTGTTAACAATGGCGGTGACTGGGTTGAACTGGAAACCATTTCAGGAAATATATATATGAGAAAAGGATAAGAACCAAATATACCAACCATTAAAAGCGGCTTTTCATTTTACTTATGAAAGTCGCTTTTTTTAAAAGATCAGCAACAACCCCCTCCATCATAGTGGAAAGTGGATTCGCTAATATAAATATCATCTCTTCCCAGGCTTTGTAAAGCTCCGGCTGTTTTATCACAAATAGCGATAGGTTGGTTTTTTAATAAGATATGGCCTTTCTTGTCATCCAGGTATTCTTCCTCCCCAAAATAGATCGCGGCTTTTCCTGTAAAAACACAGGGGCCGTCTTCCGGCATTGGGTCTTTAATGGCCGCTACTTCAATAGATTCTATAAATATCAACTCATCTGTAGGGTAGTTCTTTGGGTCGAGGATGCGATAAGGCTTGCGGGCTCTTATCTCGATGGTGCCAAAACCAACATCGGTCAATGCTTTTACGTAATCGGCAATTGGAAGGCTGCCGCTTAAACATAAAGCGCGAAGGCGATCGTCATTTCTCAGGTTATCGTTCATAGGTTGCTCACAGGTAGGGTCACTCATTACCAAACGTCCGTGAGGTTTCAGAACCCGGTACATTTCTTCAATGGCCTGCTTTAGTTCTTCGGCTTTAAAGATATTGAACAGGCAATTTTGAGCTGCCACATCAATAGAATTATCTTCTACGGGAAGTTGCATTGCACTTCCTTTTTTCAGCTCTACGAATTCACTTTTGAACCAGGGATTTAATTCTTCGGCCTTCTTAAAATTTTTTCGTGAGGCTTCCAGCATTTCATCTACTACATCCACACCAATAACACCTCCTTTTTGGCGGTTAAAATATGCGAATTGCAACAACTCCATTCCACCGCCAACACCTACATACAACATTCGCGGATTATCGATGAGGTCACGGGCGTGTACGGTACTTCCACAGCCGTAATTCATTTCCTGCATGATTTTCGGGATCTTTAAACCGGGTAGTTCCCATATAGGATTTGTAGTACAGCAAAGACCCACATCCGGATTGAGTGCTGCTTCTTTATAAACATCGTGTGTAGTATCTAAATAGCTCATAGTTCAATTATATCTGTTTAACCAATTCAGTAAAAAGAGTGATCATTTGTGGTTCTGCTTTACCGGCCATAGCAATGATCTCGGCAATATCTACCGGTTCCAAATGATCCGGATCACATTCGTCGGTCAAAACCGATAAAGCTGACACGGCCAGCCCCAAATGATTTGCAACAATTACCTCAGGTACGGTACTCATTCCCACGGCATCTGCTCCAATGATCTTTAAATAACGGTATTCGGCGCGGGTTTCTAATTGAGGCCCCACAACACTTGCATATACCCCTTTGTGTAAATTGATATTATTCTCTTTTGCAATTTTCTCGAGTTTTTGATTCATTTCAGGGTCATAAGGAACACTCATATCTACAAATCGCTCTCCCATTTTTTCAACACCTTTAAAAGCTAATGGGGAACCTCCCTGCAAATTGATATGGTCGTCGATCAACATGATCTCTCCTTTTTTGAAATTCAGGTTGATGGCTCCGCTGGCATTACTAACCAATAATCTTTTGATGCCTAATTGATGCATTACACGAACAGGAAATGTAATATCAAATAACGAATAACCTTCATACAAATGAAAACGCCCCTGCATGACAATTACTTTTTTTCCGGCCAGGGTTCCGTAGATCAATTTTCCTTTGTGAAATTCTACCGTTGCGGTTGGAAAGTTGGGAATGTGATTATAACTCACTTCGCTTTCTATATCTATTTTTTCTAAGATCTGCCCGAGTCCGGTACCAAGAATGATCCCAATTTCCGGAGCCTCAAACCCTTTTTGTTGTAAATACTCTGCTGTTTGCTCAATGTACTTGTTCATAATTTCAAACTGCTATGCTGTTTTTTCCTTGGTTTTTAAAAACGGCCGAAATGCCTCATTGTCTTTAATATCTTCATACAAATCTACATCGTTTTTAAGAGGTAAGCTGTATACCAATTCACTTTTTAGGTCTTTTAAAGTATCCTTCAAAACAGTTCCGGTTCCCCATTTTTTATTGCTGAAAATTTCCGGTTTTAGTTGCTTCATTCCCAGTAAGTAATAACCACCGTCTTCTGCAGGGCCAATAACAATATCGTTGGCCTTTAATGCTGAAAATGCCATTTCCAAATCTTTTTGGTCCAGATCCAGCATATCGCTTCCAATTATAATGATGTTTTGGTAACCTGCTTTAAAGCCCTGCTGAAAAGCATACAACATTCTGGCTCCAAGGTCATCGCCATGCTGCTGTTTTTTTTCAAAGACCGCTTCGTCCCAGAGGTCATTCTCCCGTATCTTTACAGAATAGTGTACTTGTTTGGCAACTGCTAATTCTTTAGTGATCACAACCGTGTGTTTCAGTAAAAAAGTATAAATATCCAATGCCGAAGCATCTCCTACAGTAGCAGCCAGGCGGGTCTTTACTTTACCTAATTCCGGATTTCTTGTGAATATGATCAGTAAATCCTTATTCATACACTTTAATTCCGTTGGTTAACCATTTCCCCCATATTCGGGATAAACCGTGCATTTTTTCAGTTTTATTCCCGGTAGCATCAACTACGGGATATCCCTTGTTCTTCCATTTAAAAATACCTCCGTAAAGGTTCCTGATATTTGTAAAACCTGCCTTTTTCAATTTTTCTCCAATTCTTTCAGAACGAACTCCTAAAGAACAGTATACAACAATTGGAGAGTCCTTGTTAGTGATCTCTTCTGAAATTTTTTCCGAAGAAAATTCGGAAACACCTACGTATTTTGCCTGGTCGATATGGCTAACATCGTATTCTTTTCTTTCACGGGCATCCAAAATAAGAACCGTGTCATTTGTTTGAAGCCTGCGCAATTCATCTACCGAAATATATGGAATGCTATGTGAATTGAAGGTTCTTAACAGATTATCGATAGATTCCTGCGCTGTGAGAGAAAGTACCGGCAAAAAAATAAATATGTAGAGGAGTTTTTTCATACGCTAACAAATCTCAGACTTATTCTGCTACCGCTCCCTGGCAACTACTTCCTGCTCCGGCAGTACAGCCGTAACAGTGTTGAGAGATAACAATATTCCTGTTACTAAGGATTTCTTCGTTGTAGTCTTTTATATGTTTCACCTTCCCGGCAACCTTTAGGCCAAGCATCTGGTTGAAATCACAGTCATACAAATAACCATCCCAGCTTATGGAAATAGTATTGGTACACATTACATTGGCAACTGCAGCAGGGTTATACGCATCCACCAGTTGGTACATATAGTCCTCGTAATTATCTGAAGCAATGAGGTAATCCAAAAATCGAGAAATAGGTAAATTGGTAATGGCGAACAAGTTGTGAAAATGGATCCCGAAATCTTCCAGTAATGCCTTTTTAAAATCCTTTTCAAGGCTGGCCTGATTGCCCGGCAAAAATGCTCCGGTTGGATTATACACTAAGTCCAGGCGCAAACTACTGTCCGGCATTCCGTAGCCTATGGCGTTTAGGTCCTGAAGGGCTTTTATGGATTTGTCGAAAACACCATCGCCACGTTGCTTGTCTGTTTTACCCCGTGTCCAGTGTGGCATGGAGCTCACTACATGTACATTGTGGTCTTTGAAGAATTGTGGCAGGTCGTGGTACTTTTTATTCGCCCTGATAATGGTGAGGTTGCTTCGTACAATAAAGTCCTGAATTCCTGCTTTGCTTGCTTCATCGACAAACCAGCGGAAGTTAGGGTTCATTTCCGGCGCGCCACCCGTAAGGTCCAGGGTATGGGCACCGGTATTTCGGATCACTTCCAGGCATTGTTCCATGGTCTCTTTCGTCATGATCTCCTTCCGGTCCGGCCCTGCATCTACATGACAATGTTCACAAACCTGGTTACACATATATCCCACATTGATCTGAAGGATCTCCAGTTTTTTGGGGCGTAACGGAAACTGTCCGGTTTCCTGTATCTTTTTTGCGAAAGTGGGTAATTCATCTCCCTGAAAAATACCATTTGATAATATTTCCAGTTGCCTGTTCGCTTCGGCGAGTTCACTCTCGCGTTTATGTAGTGATTGGGTTTTTAATTTCGACATACAATGGGGTTGACCTATCCGTCAAGTTTATTTACTTTATTCATCATCATGACACCATGTACCAAAGTAGCACCGCTTCGTATGGCTGCACCTACATGCACGGCCTCCATCATCTCTTCTTTGGTGATACCGCGTTGCAAACCGTCTTTGGTATAGGCATCTATACAATAGGGGCATTGCTCCGTATGGGCCACTGCCAGGGCGATCAACGATTTTTCTCTTGCCGTTAATGCGCCTTCTTCAAATACCTTTCCGTAGTAATCAAAGAACTTGGTACCCAGTTCTTCACTCCACTCGGTGATATTTCCAAATTTGCGTAGGTCTGCTGGATCGTAATAGTTGTTTGCCGCCATAATTGTATGTGTTATAAGTACGAAATATTGTGAAACCGGATTTAGTACTTCGTAAATATAAACAAGTAGTCTAACTAAAGAAAAAAACTTACAGAAGTTTTAAAATTATTAATCGAATGAATAAGTGATCCCGGTGGTGAAGTTATATTGGGAGTTTGGAATTCCAACCGCCGGAAAAATATCGTAGGTAAATGTATAGGACGTTTTAAAAGCGAAATTCTTAAAGAGGTCGATCAATAATGACGACTGACTTGATATCCTGTAATCACTGAATTGCGAGAATTTTGGCTGGTAATAGGTAGTACTGACAATAGTAATGGTCTCGGTAGGGTACATGCTAAAGGACAGGTAAGCACTGCCTCTAACATCTCTTTGGATAGGAGTGACCCCGTCTGCTATTTCTTCGTGTTCGTACATCACAAGTGTCCCCAGGTAAAATTTGTAGTTTTCGGAAGTGGTGAGTTTAAACCGTGGGCCCGTTCCCAGCAACCCCCGAAAGTCTATCAGGGATATTTTATTGTATTGTCCCTGTGTAAATACTTCCCAGGCGATACGGGGATGAAAGCGATAGTTGTAACGCAGGTGGGAAATACCGCCATTTTCAAATTTATCACCTTCTATTTTCTGAAAAGCAATATCGTTCTTGAACAGTACCAGGTGCTTGTTCATTTTATACTGCAGGTGAATATGGTTGGAGATGGTAAGGAAGTCCTTGGTATTGCGCTTTAATGCAAAATTTAAACTAACGGAACCGGACCAACCGGAGGTGTCGGTTACTTTCCGGAGGGATTCGGCATTCAGTATTTGTGCATTTGCAGAGAGGGAAAAGCATAAAATAAAGGCTAGTACTAAATATCTCATGTTTTTGGTTAGTTGACAGGATAAAAGTAGGAAAAAGGGGGAAATATTGAAAGGTCGTTGGATGGTTTATAACTTGGCTACTTCAATTTAAGATTTACCAAATCGCTTACGTATCCAGGTTAAAACTACGTTTGACCCTATAGCCATTGCCGCTGCAATACCGTTAAATAGTATATCCGTTAGATCAAACACCCGATAGGGTAAAATCATTTGTATACACTCATCAAGTACTCCTATTAGAAAAGTAATGATAAAAGAAAGTAAAGCTGGCACAGGAATCTGACTCCCCTGACTTATTCTCTCGGTAATTGCTTTATGTATAAAAATTGCCAATATGCTATATTCTATTAGGTGGCTTCGCTCTGCCATGCCCAACCTAAGAAAGAACATGATATAAACAGCTGCTATTCCTAACCGTATTGTTATTTCAATTTTGCCCGGCTTTGTTTTAAGCCCATGTAGTATGATTGCTATTCCTATCAGTGCCATAACAAATAGAAAGACGGCAGCTCGTATATCTTGATTGCTAAAGAGTTTTGCAAGAGGTTGTCCAATAAAAAGAGTGGAAAAAATAGCTGCAAATACTGCGAATGCCCACAGCCAAAGATGTTTTTCACGTGAAGAGGTAAAAAGAGGCATAGATTAGAATTTTTCCATAACGCATATCAGTTATGCACGTTACTTTACTTTTTCCTGATAGATAATAATTTGCAATCCGTCCGGATCCCTAAGATACAGATAGTATGAACCCCAGGGGCGAAGTACCGGGCCTCTTGCGGCCCACTTTTCTTTTAATCTGTCGGCCCAATAGGTTACATTATTAGTTCTTATTTGCAGGTCCGTTTTATCATTTTCAAAACTTTTGCCAAATGCTTCCTGGTAATAATCATGTGCCTCCTTTATTTCAGAGATCTCTAAAAAGGCATTACTGCCTTCCGGGCCAAACCTCATTATAATACCTTTGGAACCGTCTCCGTCGTTATATTCCTCCGCTATTTCCAGGCCCAGAATTTGAGTATAGAATCTTTTTGAAGCCTCAAAGTCCTTTGTTCTGATAACAGTTTTTAAACTTAACAGGCTATTGACAGGAGGGTCTTTTTTCATAGGAATTTGTGTTTGGTTTTCTTGTGTTGTACTTAAAGGTAGCAAAAAGGAGTGAACTCCATAAAAAAAACCTGACAAGGCAAACGGGTTTTGTGAGTGATGTGATACCTCCGGTTCTATCTAACAACAGAGTAATACCAAGTAGCATGGAGTTATACGGAGCTTTCAGCCATTCCTGTTTTACAATCAAATAGTAATAAAAGAGCTATCAAGATGCATAAAGGTTATAAGTATCGATTTTCAATATCTCAATGTTTACAGAGCCTTATTGCTTTTTTTTAATCTGGGATATTACCTTATTTAAAGCTTCTGAAGGCTTTGCAAGCACATTGGGCGACACTCCAACTCCTTGCCATCCCTCTCCTTTTTCTCTATCGAATGATGTGTAAATTGAATTCACAAAATAAAAGTTAAAGGGAAGTTTAAAAACTTCGACCCTGTAGCCAGCACCTGCCGTTTTTTGACCAACGATTATGGCTCTTTTTCTTCTTTTTAGATAATATGCAAAAGCTTCACCTGCCGAGATGGTTTTTTTACTCGTAAGAACATACAATGGGACGCTAAAAAACGTATTTTCTTTTTGCAAATTTTTGCTCTTTATAAATTCAGGGAAAATAGTGGCCAATTCATCATTTGGGAAAAAATAGGACATAAGGTTAGCTAAGGCTTTTGCATCTCCTCCTTCCGAATTTGTTAAATCAATAATTATTGTTTGGGATTTTGATAAATTATGCATTACTGTTTCAGTGTCATTTATCATCTTTTCATTATCTACAAATCTATTTATAGTTATTACTCCTATATTATTTTCTAAAAGTTTTTCGGCAATGTATTTTTCTTCTATCACACCATCTTTTCCATTGTTCTCATCGTCCCAAAATCGTTTTTTTACTTCATTTATATTGCCTGGAGATATAACTTGTAAATGCTTATCGTTAGTATGCTTAATTAAATCTTTAGTTAGAATTTCTGCCAATAAGTCTCCTTGCGTAATGGAGTCATATTTTTTACTTTCTAACAAACTTAATAACGCAGTTGAATAAGCATGTCTTGATTCTTCAATTACATAATTTTTTTTTAATTCATTGATTATACCTTTAATTATCCGGTGAACTTGCTTTTTTGTGAGATTATTTCTCAAATCATAATTAACGGGTTTATACGATTTTTTGATATTCATTAAAGTAATCTCGTTTGAGTTGTCCAAGCCAAGATTTACTGTAACCCATCTGCCATTGTTTTCTTTGGCATAAATAGATATAAGATCTTTGGTTTGGTAAGAAACTAAGAAAGGCGTAATGCCGTTAACCCTTTCTGAAGCTCTTCTAAGAATTTTAAAGTAATCATTCCATTCACCTCTTGTGTCATAGGGTTTGATTCTCTCTCTATTGCCCGAATTAATGTATAAAAACCAATTTTTTGCAAATTGACCTATTTGGTTATTTGGGTGAATATATTGCTCCCTGGCCTGCTGTTTTATAGAACACCCATAAAGCAAATGGATAGCTATATAGACAATTAAATATCTTGCCATAGTCTTGGTGTTGTTGAAATTAATACAAACTATTATATATCTGGGGTAACCAGATTTTACCTGGCACAATCATTATATGGGAATACTGTTATCTACAACTGTGGCAGTGTTTACTTTATGATATTTTCACTTTTTAACCATGATCTTATGAGTGGCACCAGATTATACGATTTTCCTGTCTCAACATTAACAAAATTATGATCACCGTTCTTTAATATTTCAATTTTAAAATGTGGGTTATTCAATTCTTTCAAAACTCTAATTGTTGCATCTACAGGTATAACAGGATCTGATGTGCCAAGAAACCATAATGTCTTTGCTTGTAACTTTTTTAAAATTTCCCTTGGATCATATCCTTTATCACCTTTAAAGCTTTGGAGTTGTATATCGGCTTCTTTAATTGAGATCCCTTCTCCTGAGCCATCACCGCTCAGTAGACTAAAATAATGTTCCTCTCCTGCACTAACGGAAGTCCCCTCCCCAATAATGATAAAATCTACATTTTTGTTTTGAGAAGCAGCAAGCGGCATTATCCATCCTGCTTGACTACCTCCTAAAAGACCTATTTTTAATGCGTTCAAATCGGGCCTGCTTTTTACCCAATCGATAGCTGAGATAACATCTGAAGCTAATAAATTAAACCATTCCTTACTTCTTTCAACGGTAAATGATTCATACCTTCCGGTAGATTTGCCTACTCCTCTTTTATCAAAGGCAAGCACTCCCATATTTAGCTTTGTTCCTAGCCTGATGTAATAGGAAAGATCTTCATAAGTCGTTGGAGCAGAACCATGTGCGATAATAAGTATGCCTGCTATTTTATTATCCTCCGGAAGATAAAAAGCAGCGTTTAAGGATATAGAATCTTTTTTGTTGATTAATGTAAATTCTTCCTTTGTGTAGCCCTTATATTTAGAGGAAGCAACCTCAATCAATTCTAAATTACAAAAAGGACAAGGGTCAATGGAGTGTAGGTTTTCTGTCCATAAAACACTTGATATTTTCCATTGGTTCTTAACCTTTAAAAGTGACCAGTATTCTTTTCCCCAATTCAAAATCTTATCATTCTTATGGAATGAATATGAAAACTGAATACTTGCAAATGAATTTTCGCCTGAAATTTTAACGTCATAAAACTTCTCTTGATAATTACCTTGATTGCTCTTTAGAAATCTAAAAAAAGAGCGAGGATCACTGCTATAAAAATTAGAATTTTGCCTACTATAGGCCAATTCTGTTTTTCCTTCCCTTACCATTGCCCATGTGATAGAATCGTGCAAAAATAAGTCTAACCATTCTTTTTCGCTTTCAAGGTTGATTATGTTAAGTCTAAATTTTTCGATAATTGATTTAAGCTCTTCCTCCGTTTGCGAAAAACTGTTACCTGTAATGGTAAGAAAGAAAAAAATCAATAAAGTTTTTACCCTATTTATTTTTATTAGGTTATATACTTCCATATTATTTGTTTTTCAAAATTGCTTCAATTCTGTCCAAATTGTTTTTATAAACAGTTATGTCTATACCGCTTTCTTTTGCCTTGCTCACTGCTAATTCATAGTATTTTTTTGCCTCGGTAATATTCTTCTGTCTTTCAAAATATTCGGCCAAACTATCATATGCATTAGGCGAATCTGGGTAATGCTTAATATTATACATAAACAAACTATGTGCTTGTTCTGCCTTTTGTTCTCTTAAAAGGTTATAACCAATCCTGTTGGCTAAATATTCGGGAATTTTAATTTTTTCATTAAAACTATAGAGATTGTTAAGCATATCATAATGTTCGAGCAACCCCTTTACTCCTCTGTCTCTTTGATAAAAAGGAACGTACCAAAATTTATGAAGCGTCCTTAAACCATCGTTCAAACCTATTAGTTTCGATGTTTCGTGTGTTTCTTTGTCATACACGCGATACTCCCATTTTAAATTTTTTGAACTTGCTTTGTTTTTAAATAAGTCAACCGTGTTTCTGAAATTTATTCTCATTTGGTCATAAACTTCATCTGCCAAGGAGAAAAACACATAGGTGTTTTCTGTATTTGGTGGTTCATCGAAATACGAGAGGGCGTGATTAAACAAGAGCCCATTATCATGATATAAGCTTGGGCTAATGGCAATATAATTGTTAAATGTATTGGGATAATTATATAGTACATACATAGCAAATAGTCCGCCAAGAGAAGAGCCGTAAATTGTGGTATGAGGTTGTGTTTTGTAACTATTCTCAATTTCAGGCATTAATTCGTCTGCTAAAAAGGAAAGAAAGTTTTTTGCACCACCGCCTGTTGGGGACCATTTTGATTTAGTTGGTGTCAAATCCCGGTCTCTGTGATTACTATTATCAAGACCAACAACAATAGTTGGAGGCATAAACCCACGGTTGCTTAAAAAATTTACGGTAGAAGAAGCTAGCTTAAAAAGTTCGTTGCCGTCTAACACATACAGTACCGGGTAAGATTGTGTGCTATCATAATTACCGGGAGTGGAGATATAATAGGTTCTGTTTTCATCTAAAACCTTGGAGAATATTTTTTTTTCTACACCTATTGTAATTTTCTGACCAAACGATTGACTTGATACAGCAATGATTAGTAGAATTAATAAGCGCTTTATTTTTATTAGAACTAATGCACCTAAGCTAGCTTGTTTTCTAATCATTCTATCATTATTCATAGTATTTATTAGAGTCTTATAATTTTTCACGTTCTTTAGATATCCTGCAAACTACCGTAATTGATTACGATTTACATTTCAAATATTGCTTATTCATAATTTTTCAAAATAGTGTTGCTCTAATTACCGGTTGCGGCAAAAAAATTCGATAATTGATTTATAAATTTCAACGTGTAACTAAAAAGGAAGATCCTGGTATCATATTTATATATTATGGATCAATTCTCAAAAATAGAATTGGAACGCTTGCTTTTGAGTGAGTTGAAAATCAGTGATATATCCAGATATAGTTAAGTATGCTGACGAATATATTACTGAGGGTGGTCTGCAATACTACTTAGATAATTTCATTCTTGAAGGGTACTATAAAATTGAGGGAAATAACCTCATCCTTTTGGAACCACATCCACTATAAATCAAGAATAGTCATTCAAAAGTTATTTAAACGACTTTTTTTCTTCTTATTGAATCAGTAATTTTAGGTTTAAATAATGATGCAATGACCGAATACACAAAGGAAATTTATCGAAACTGGGGAAATGTGAAATTCCTCCAACAAACAGATAGTAGATTAATTTCCATATCCAACAAGATTCGCAAGGATGCTGCCGATAGCCCTTACATTAATTTTGATATGGCCGATTTCGTTTACCAGAATTTGAACCACCATCACCCAAGTGATGAAGATTTAATGGAACACGTTGAATTTGCTGTTAGATGCATTCGCAAGGGAGACGTAGATAAAATTTTTGAGATATTAAAAGAGAAAAAATTTCCTAAACCATTAGATTAGTTAAATACCTCAACTACTAATATGTCAGATGTAGCTTTGGTTGAAACATATCAAGAACGAAATTCCATATAGAGAAAATTTTATATATTTAAACTATTGGTTCTTGCCAACCTACCTTATTTCTCCCCATTAATTATCGTTGTCTATGAAGAATAGTTTCAATAACATTATTCTAATCATAATTGGTTTGTTAGCTTCTTTAATAACAATTTTTGTTTTTGTTTCTGGAGAAAGCTCGATAAAGGATATTATTGAAAAGAATGAAGGCAAGGTTGTAAACCTTCAAAACAATGATACTATTGAATCTGATAGTTCTTTTGAAAAGAAAGAGTCATCAAAATCACCAAAAAGAGATGGAACCGATTTGATAACTGAAAATGACATTAGGGTAAGTTATAAGAATGTATCATTACTGGGAAATAATTTTACCTCAAAAATCTTTTTGCATAAAGGTGCGGAGACAATAACAGTTCTGAAAACATCTTTTGGTGAGGATACAAAAATTCTATCCGTGGATTTATCCCCTAACAAGGAGAGGATTTGTTTTGGTTGGTATTCTGGTCATTCTGGTTCTATTGGCATCTATGGTTTCGGAATAGTCAATATCGATAGTTCCAAAAATATGGCATACAATGCTCTAAAAGGACAAGTTGTGGATAATGTAATTTGGACCGATGATAACAGAATAAGTTTTTTAATAGAGAAACAATCTTATGGTGATGACAAAAAGGAAATAGCTGGATATAATTATTCCAAATACGGTTCTGTATCGGCATATGTGAACAAGAATAATATTGTTACATCTGTAAAATCTTTTTAATACTGATTTTAAGTTTTTGATGAGGTGTCAAGGTAGGTTTGCCAATGACCATAATATTGATGAGAAGGTAGTTAGAAAGATGGTTGCAGATGAGAGTTAAAAGAGTTCCTATAAGTAGCCTTCAAAGGATATGTGAATCGAGAGAGATTAAGTTATCCAACTTTATATTCTGCTTGACCTATAGGCACCAGGTTACTTCTCATTTCCTTAAATCAAGGATTCGTATTATGCCCAACGGTGTCATAATACTTAATAATCTTGGCGTTATTTACTATATTTGATGTGCTCCCCATTGTACATAAAATTTTAGTAGAAATGGAAAATAAACCGAAGCACACCCCTAAACCAAAACCTCAACAAAAGCCACAACCAAAACCTGATTACATTCCACTTCGGGAGCAGCCAGAAAGGAGAGGTGGCGGTGATGGAAATCCACCTCCAAAAAAGAGGGATTAACAAGATTAATTTTTAAACATGATTTCTATTTGGCGACATAACTCTTTATGATAGCTAATTTTGATTTATGATTAACTCTCCCCGAAAATAATATGATTTATGGCCAAGAAACCAACGAGAAGACGAAATGTCAAACCAACAAGAAGAACAACATCTCCTAAGCCAAAACATCATGGTAGACAAACGGGTGGTGGTGATGGTAATCCTCCGCCAAAGAAAAAAGGTTAGTCAAAGGGAAGTGTATAGTTAAAGATTACCAATAACAAAAGTCCAATAAGCATTAATCCAATTGATACATTATTTAATATGTTGGTAGCTCTATTGAAAGATTTGGCTTTACAGTCGTGGTCATTTTGCAGTTCTTCATTAATTTCATTACCCTCAATTTTATGAATTTGAAGAAGCGTATACTTTTCTCGATAGTTATTGGAATAATACCCAGTTCGCTGGGATATAAAATTGGTGATAATGGCCGACAAGAACATTATTCCGCTTATCTTCAACAATTCCACATTGGAGACATTGATAAGCTCTTTGGCGGCAATTGATTTGAATGTCTCAAATATTATATATATTCCCGCACCACAAATGGAAATGATTAATAAGTCCATTCGTTTGACAGCATACCAGGTTCTTTCTCTAGTATGATTTAAGAATGATGTCCAGTTACCGTGTGTAACTTTATCCTTGTCGCTCATCCCACTATTTGATGTGGTCAATTCATCTGCCATAATATTGTTTTATAAAATAAATATATCCTTATAATAAAAGTTCTATACCTATTGTAGAAGTTATTTTGATTCTAAGTGTATAGGAAACTATAAAGTGGGGAGATGACCTAAAGGTAAGGAATTTAATTTAGTGTTTACTTTTCCAATAGTTACCATTATCATTATTAAAGTAGCCAACAAATACCATTTGAGTACGGTTGGGTGGAGACAAGATTTGTGGTTACGGTTTGAATAAACAACCGTCGGTAACAGTCTAAATCAATAATGAGTGATGAAATATTAACTCCAAAACAGCTAATGGAACTTCTTGACATAAGTTCACCAACCACCTTGATTAAGTATGAGAATCAAGGCTTAATAATTCCTCATCGACCTTTTGGCAGAAAGAAATACTACCTAAAAAGTGAGATTATGAATTTATTCAAAAGAAAGGGGGAAGGCATGACCTTCTTTTTTATATCCGAATCTTATTTCTGTTATTTTAACAAATTGATAACTTGAGTGTTATGAATTTTTAAGTAGTTTTAGTTTCTCCCCTATATAATTGGGTCACTGACCAGCCAATATTCTCCCCAGTATTAAACTAGTAAAACACTCACTTCAAAAGTGGGCAGCTAAATATTTGTTCAATTTAAAACCATCAAAAATGAAAAAAACTATCAAGATTGGAATGACGTTTACCATTCTACTATTTGTGTTTTCAAGTTGTGTAAATCTAAAAGAGGTTAATGATTACTCGACAGCTTCAGCTACAAGCCTTAAGAAAATTGAAGAGGTCAAATACAGTTTTACTCAACATTGTCTGGATAGATGCGAGTTTGAATCACTTAGGTCTTTTGATATCACTAATGGGTGTAATTGTGATATTTATCAAAGGGCTGATTCTGTCACGATTAAGATATACAATCTAGTACACGGCTACTTTAACAGTTTGACTAAACTTTCAGACAATGAATTAACTGAATATAAATTTGAAGACTTAAGTAATGCTATTACCGAAGGAGATTTTGGGGGCATTGAAATAAAAGATGAGCATGTCACAGCATCTTCAAATATTGGCAGAATCATTCTTAGGGCAGTTACTGACTCATATAGAAAGAAGAAAATCAAAGAATATGTAGGTAAAGCGAACAATGATGTTTTGATTCTTATTACAAAATTACAGGATATTCTTGGTAAGAATTTATATGGAGAACTTGAGTTTAAAAAAACAAAAAATTACACCTATCATAAAGAAAGGCTTTTAGAAGGAGGACTAACAGATTTTGAAAATAGACAATTGATTTTAGCGTATTACGATGAGTTATCAGATATCAATGATAAGCAAAAACAGTTGGAGATTTTGGTGGAAAGTTTTGAAAAAGTTAAAACTGGTCATCAAGAATTAAATGATAACCTTGATGATTTAACAAATAAAGAGCTTAAAGATGTTTTAATAGGATATGCAAGCAGCATTAAGGACATTATTTCTGAATTTAATAAACTAAAAGATTAACAAAATGGCAAGATTAACATCACAACAAGCGTATGAATTAGCGAGTAATTTTCTTGGTTTGGCACAAGCAATAGGGGATTTTCGATTTGATAATTGGAATTCTTTAACAAAAACTCAAAATAGGAAACTTGGAAATTTTCAATGGTCCATATTGAACCACGGTGAAGACATACTTGCGCTTTCAACAGTTTTAGTAATGGACGATGTTCAAGATTCACTAAATAATATCAAGGAGATTACCGATGAAATAAAAAATAGTATCGAATCATTGGAAAATGTCCAGAAGGCTATAAATGTTGCTGCTTCGATAGTTACCTTAGGTGCTGCAATAATTAGTAAAAACCCACAATCAATTATAGATTCAATTCAGGGATTAGCAGAGACTTGGGAAGCATAACCACATTTTACGACGCACTCTTCAACTCTACAGAAAACAAGAAACCCACAATATTCTGACAATCATATATTTGTGGGTTTTCTATGTGGTCCCCTTTCAGGATTCAATCGCCTCCAGCGATTGTTCCTTTGCTCCCTCTGTTGAAAATAGAAACCCTATTGCCTTTAGGCAATATGTATTTTCTTTTTAGTCGCTTTGATCGAATCTATCAATTCGAAATACTCTTAAAAAGAAAACCCCATCTGTCTCCAGATAGGGTTTCTGCTTTAAGTGGTACCTCCAGGAATCGAACCAGGGACACA
>JANQOS010000012.1 GCA_028285705.1 Altibacter sp. | reverse complement strand
TTTTAAATATTTTGAACAGAAATATAAGCAGAAGCTACGATGAAGAAACTGAAACTTCGTTGGGGCATTGACTCAAACTGGCAACTTTTTGTAATATTCCTTGTTTTTGCAATTACGGGTAGTACTTCAGCCAAATTTGCCGCACCGGCAACCGATCTGGTAGGTATTACACGGGATATGGGATGGTATATCTACTGGCCCGTAAGAATTTTAATTATTTTCCCTCTTTATCAGGTATTATTGGTGTTTTTTGGATGGTTGTTTGGGGAATATAAATTTTTCTGGGAATTCGAAAAGAAAATGCTCCGCGCTATGAAACTAGGCTTTTTGGTCAAAGAATAAACAAATTATAGAAAATAAATATCTTCTGGTCTGTATAACTTGATAATAAAAAAAATGCCCGTCTGGGCATTTTTTTTATTCATTGACCTCAACTTCAATTGTTTGAGGGACAGGTTGTTTTTGTGATGAGAACACATAGGTGTACAGCCACATTATCGTAAACGTTGGGATAAAATCACTTCCCGGTAATAGTTCTTCTATAAAAACTGCTATCGAAGCAATTTTACCTTGGGTCCCCTTATACATTTCACTCATCTTCTTTGCGGCGTAAGGAGCCCAAAGTATATCCAGAAAAGGGCCAACAACCGGTATTAACATTGTTGACATACCAACAAGGTCATAAATGATTCCTTTTCGTAATAATTTGTATTTGGTATCTTTCATTGTAATTCTTGGTTATAATTCTAAACAATATAACGCAATAAGCCTGCCAAAAATTATGCTAAGTCACTACTGATGAGCTTCAGGAATTCATTTCGGGTTTCTATCTTCTCAAACTGCCCCCTGAAACCGGAAGTAGTAGTTACACTATTCTGTTTCTGAATTCCCCGCATCATCATACACATATGAGAAGCCTCAATTACAACGGCAACTCCTCTAGGCTTTAAGGTGTCATTGATGCATTCTAAAATATTATGTGTTAAACGCTCCTGCACCTGAAGTCTGCGAGAAAAAACATCTACAACACGGGGGATCTTACTTAACCCCACGATATATCCATCCGGTATGTACGCAATGTGTGCTTTTCCGAAGAAAGGCAGCATGTGATGTTCACATAAAGAATACAACTCGATATCCTTGATGATCACCATGTCATGGTATCCTTCCTCAAACATAGCACTACGCAATATTTCGGCAGGGTCCTGACAACTTCCCGATGTTAAGAACTGCATAGCTTTGGCTGCACGTTCCGGAGTCTTTAAAATTCCTTCACGATTTACATCTTCACCAACTCCCTTCAATATATCGGAAAAGTTACTTTTTAGGTCATCTGTGACCTCGTGATTGTATTCTTCAAAAAATTTATACGATCCCATCCGTTTTTTTAAGTTTTTCTGAATAAAATTTCTTTACTTTTTCAACCTTAGGAGTTATAATAAACTGGCAGTAAGGCTGCTGTGTATTTTCGTTATAATAATTCTGATGGTCTCCTTCTGCATTATAAAAAACATCCAAAGGAGTCACCTCCGTAACAATCGGATTCTCAAAAACCTGATTGTCTGACAACAGCTTTATAAACGTTTCAGCCTTTTCTTTTTGGACATCTGTTCTGTAAAAGATAGCGCTTCGGTACTGGGTGCCTTTATCATTGCCCTGGCGGTTTAGTGTTGTAGGGTCATGTGTAGCGAAGAAAACTTCCAGCAATGTATCTGTACTTACAACTAACGGATCAAATGTGATCTCAATAGCTTCTGCATGACCGGTCCTTCCTGTGCATATTTCCCGATAAGATGGGTTTTTAACAGTACCCCCAGTATAGCCTGATACAACTTTTTCAACTCCGTTAATTTGTTGAAAGACTGCTTCGGTACACCAAAAGCATCCCCCGGCAAAAACAATTTGTTCCAGATTCTTACTCATTTGTTAAACAATATTACAATTTTATTACTGACTTTATAATTATGCTTCCTCTTTTTAACTTTTTGTTAATAGTTGTGCCCAAAAGAGTACGTTAGCTTTGCTATACATCACTTTCAATTCATCAATCAAATTAATCTAATGGGCAACAATCACTACTTCAAAAAACACTGTTTTATTTTCTTATTACTATTCTCTTTTTCAATACTTCACGCACAAGATAAAAAAACAATTGAAGCTGTTAGAATTAATGATACTCCCAAAATAGACGGAGTCTTAGACGATGCTGTTTGGCAATCATTACCAGCCTACGGAAACTTTTTTATGTATGAACCCGGTAATGAAGGTACAATACCTGAAGCCTATAAAACGGAAGTGAAAATGGCATACGATGATAAGGCAGTATATATTGCAGCTTATATGTATGACCCTGAATCCGAAAACATTTTAAGTCAGTTCTCACAACGCGATGAAGTATTTGTGCAGGCAGATCATTTTGCAATAGCTCTAAACACCTATAATGACGGTATTAACGAAACACACTTTTTTGTAACCAGTGCAGGAACCATTGGAGATGCAAAGGCAAGCCAAAACAGATTTGATTTTAGTTACAACGTAGTCTTTGACTGTAAGATCTCTAAAGATGATAAAGGTTGGTATGCCGAATATAAGATTCCTTATAATGCATTGCGGTTTCCGGAAGTAGATGTTCAGGACTGGAGTGTCAATTTTTACAGAAGGTTAGTAGCAAAAAATGAGACCCATTCCTGGAACTTCATAGACAATAGCGTAGGGCAAGAATCCCAGTACAGTGGTTTAGTGACCGGAGTCCGGGATATAAACCCTCCGGTTCGCTTGACATTCTTTCCTTTTGCCCAGGGAGTGGTTACAAATTTCGACGGTGAAACCGAAACAGATTTTGCTGCCGGATTAGATGTAAAATATGGCCTAAGTGATAGTTTTACCCTGGATGCAACCTTAGTTCCGGATTTTGGACAGGCTTCTTTCGATGAAGTTACGCTCAATCTGGGTCCTTTTGAACAAACCTTTGGAGAAAACAGGCAATTCTTTACCGAAGGAACAGACCTTTTTAACAAAGGAAGGATTTTCTTTTCCCGAAGAGTTGGTGGAGCCCCCTCCGGAGATGTGGATGACCTGGCCGAACATGAAGAAGTGAGTGAATCCCCCGAGAAAGTAAATTTATTGAATGCCGTAAAGATATCCGGAAGAACGAAAGACAAATTGGGAGTTGGTTTTTTCAACGCCATCACAGAAAAGACATACGCTACCGTTGAAGATACGATTACCGTTAACAGGCGTAAGGTCCTTGTAGAGCCTCTCAGTAATTATAACATTGTGGTTTTGGACCAACAATTCAATGACAATTCTTCTATTTCATTGATCAATACAAATGTTACCCGAGATGGTCATTTTAGAGATGGAAATACCTCGGCTTTTGTATTTGACATAGCTGACAAAGGCAATCATTTTAGAGGTTCAGGGCGTGCTATAGTTAGTAATGTAAATTCGGTTGATGGAACAAAGACTGGGTTTCTTTCAGAATTGGATATCTTCAGAATAAAAGGAAAATTCAGGTATCGGGTGGGCCACGATTTTGCGAATACCACCTACGACATAAATGACCTTGGTGTAAATTTCA
This sequence comes from Altibacter sp., assembly GCA_028285705.1. Taxonomy (GTDB): domain Bacteria; phylum Bacteroidota; class Bacteroidia; order Flavobacteriales; family Flavobacteriaceae; genus JANQOS01. The sequence continues at coordinate 6,973 of JANQOS010000012.1, read as the reverse complement.
CTAATAATTTCAACAATTTTGTGGCCGGAGTCTGGTACCAGATCTTCGAGCCCACCAAAACATTTAACACATACAGGATAGGAGTCACTGCCCGCCATCGTCGCCTCTATAAACCGGATGTTCAAACAGCCAATAATTTTAACCTGGATGCATGGTTTGTCTTAACCGAACGCTTTGCTTTTGGCACCAACATAAGTTATAATACTAAGAATGATGACTATTTTGAGCCTCGTGTGGCAGGAAGGCATGTAACATACGGATCTAATTTTGGTGTGAATTCCTGGGTGTCTTCAGATTACAGAAAAAAATTCGCCTACGATATAAATTTTGGGTATAGAGATTACTATGACGGAGACCTACGGGAAAATTTTTACCTGGAAATTGAACCTCGTTACCGCTTTTCAGATAAATTCCTGCTTATTCTTTCTTCCGAATTCTTTTTAAGGAAAAAAGACTTTGGGTATGTAGATGATACAGACGATGCTATCTTCTTTGGACGACGCGAAAGAACCAATATTGAAAATACGATCCAGGCCAGTTATAATTTTGATCCCTATAAAGCAATTGATCTGCGTTTCAGAAACTTTTGGAGTACTGCAGACTATAGTGAGAATGCCTTTTTTACGCTTAACGATGATGGAAGTTTACAAGAAGCTGAGTATGATATCTCTGAAGATGACCCTAACGCAAACTTTAATATTTGGAACCTTGACCTGAGTTTCAGGTGGCGCTTTGCTCCGGGGAGTGAAGCTACCCTACTCTATCGTAACCAGATCTTCAATTTTGATAATTTGTCTACACTGAATTATGGGGATAGCATGAAGAACCTTTTTGACCAGCCACAACAAAATACTTTATCCTTGCGCATTACCTATTTTGTAGATTATAACAATATAAAAAGTGTATTTCGTAAAAGCTCTTAAGTATCTTCTGTTGTTTTATCGATTCTAATATGTTACTTTCACGTTGAAATTGAACTTGCATGATAGTAGCTAAGAATATTCATAAGTATTATGATGAATTACACGTTTTAAAAGGCGTGGACCTTCAAATCAATAAAGGAGAGATCGTATCTATTGTCGGGGCTTCCGGTGCCGGAAAGACCACTTTGCTTCAAATATTGGGGACCTTGGATACTTTTGAGAACGACAAAGGTTCGCTTCAGATCAATGCCACAGATATTACAAATTTGAATAGGCGGCAGCTGGCAAAATTCAGAAATGAGAATCTGGGATTTATTTTTCAGTTTCACCAATTATTGCCAGAATTCACGGCTCTGGAGAATGTTTGCATTCCGGCATTCATTAAAAATACTTCCAAAACCGAAGCTGAAGAAAAAGCAAAAAGGCTTTTAAATTTTTTGGGGCTGTCCCATCGGGAAAACCACAAACCCAATGAACTTTCCGGCGGAGAGCAGCAGCGTGTTGCTGTTGCAAGGGCACTAGTCAATGACCCGTCTATTATCCTGGCCGATGAACCCAGTGGAAATTTAGATACCGAAAGTGCTGAAAACCTTCATAACCTGTTCTTTAAACTTCGGGACGAGTTTGGACAAACCTTTGTTATTGTTACCCATAATAAAGAACTGGCAGCTATGGCAGACCGTAAATTAGTGATGCAGGACGGGAAAATCATTCAATAGTATGGAACAGCGTGAGCTGAAAGAGTTTCTCGATGAAAAGGCCGCTTTTTACAATCAACCAAAATTCATAGAAAGCGACCCGATCCAGATTCCACACAGGTTTTCAAAAAAGGAAGACATAGAGATCGCTGCATTTCTTGTGGCGACAATTGCATGGGGAAATAGAAAAAGTATCATTAAGAACGGTGACAGATTAATGCAAATGCTGGGAAATTCTCCTCATGATTTTGTGATCAATTTTTCTGAAAAAGATAAAAAGTACTTTTCAGGTTTTGTACACCGCACCTTTAATGAGGTTGATCTTGGCTATTTTATAAAAGCACTTCAAAATATTTATTTGAATATGGGTGGCCCTGAAGATATATTCTTCAAATATGCCGAAAAAGACACCCTCCAACCGGCAATTCATAAGTTTAAAAAGCTCTTTTTTGACCTTCCGCATCCATCAAGAACAGAAAAGCACTTAAGTGACCCGCTAAAAAATTCTGCTGCCAAAAGAATTAATATGTTCCTGCGTTGGATGGTAAGAAATGATAATGCAGGAGTAGATTTTGGGATATGGAAGTCCCTATCCATGGCACAGCTCTCCTGCCCTCTTGATGTACATAGTGGCTCTGTTGCCAGAAAATTAAACCTCCTTAGACGAAAGCAAAATGATGGGAAAGCACTCGTAGAATTAGACACCTCCTTACGAAAATTAGATAAAAACGATCCTGTAAAATATGATTTCGCCTTATTTGGATTAGGTGTCTTTGAAAAATTTTAGGAAAATTTATAAAAAATCATATCCCTACTTTACATATCTTTGAAAAATTATTTTTGGAATGCAGTTTAAACACCCTGAATTACTTTACGCACTTTTCTTATTAGTCATTCCAATTATTATCCATCTTTTCCAGTTAAGGCGCTTTCAAAAAATTGATTTTACCAATGTTGCCTTCTTAAAGAAAGTAACCATCCAAACACGTAAAAGTTCCCAACTTAAAAAGTGGCTCACGCTTTTTGCCAGACTGCTTGCTCTTGCTTGTATCATTATTGCATTCGCGCAGCCCTTTACCGCTTCGAATTCTGCTTTGAATACACAGAAAGAAACTGTGATATATGTTGACAACTCTTTTAGTATGCAGGCCAAAGGACCACAGGGCCCTTTATTGCAGCGAACATTACAGGATCTTTATACAAAAGTTGACGGAGCCGAGAAAATAAGCTGGTTCACCAATGATCTTGACCGTAAGAACGCATCAGTTCAGGATTTTAAAAATGAAATACTTTCTGTTGCGTATACTCAAAGGCAATTGAACCCTTCTGAAGTGCTACTGAAGGCGAATCAATTATTTTCAAAAGATGAGAACAGTGAAAAGCGGCTCATTTATATTTCTGACTTCCAATTAAAAGGAACATTCCCGGATGAACGGCAAGACCTATTGATAGATGCCGTTCAATTAAAACCTGTCAATGCTTCCAACATTTCGATAGACTCAACGTATATCTCTTCAAAATCTGCAGAGATCACTAAATTGAATGTAAAACTTTCCGCTACCGGAGAAGTACCGGAAAATGTTCCTGTATCTCTTTACAACGGCGATACCCTAATTGCAAAAAGTGGAATAAATTTTTCGGAAAACAATCATACCATACTTTCATTTGATATTGAAAATACCAGTGATTTTAAAGGAAAGCTGGAGTTGAACGAATCCAACCTACCCTTCGATAACACACTTTACTTTAGCATTAATGCCCCCAACAAAATTAAAGTACTCAGTATCAATGAAGGAAATGCAAACTATTTACAACGACTATTCGGGCAACCGGAATTTGAGTATACGCAACAGACATTCGACCAACTAAATTACAATATAATTCCGGAGCAGAACTTTATCATTTTAAATGAATTGAAAAACATTCCCGCATCACTAATTACAACTCTTAGGTCCTTTAGCGACAATGGAGGAAATGTATTAGTTATACCTGCCAAAGATGCAACTCTTTCCAATTACAACTCATTGTTCGCAAATTTCGGTATTGGAAGTTTTTCAGAAAATATTGAGCAAGAAAAGAAAATCACACAAATTATTTTTGACCATCCATTGTATAAAGAAGTTTTTGAAAAACAAGTAGTGAATTTTCAATATCCTAAGGTCAATTCATATTTTACAACGAGCTCAAATGCAACACCTGTACTAAAATTTGAAGACGGGAAGCCGTTTATCCTCCAATCCGGAAATATATATGTGAGTTCCGCCTCTTTCAATACTGAGAACTCCAATTTCCAAAGTTCTCCGCTTATTGTTCCAACATTATACAATATGGCTCAACAAAGCCTTCAACTCCCAAAGCTGTATTACACTATTGGTAAAATAAATAATTTTTCGGTCCCGGTTCAATTAAAACAAGATGAGATCTTAACATTGCGGGATAGTATTGTAAGTTTTATTCCGTTGCAACAAACAAAGGCGAATAAGGTAGATATTGCTACCGTTGATGAACCGGCAAATGCAGGAACTTATCAAATTGAAAAAGAACAACAGTTCATTGAAAACATAAGTTATAATTACAATCGACACGAAAGTGTGTTACAATACGCAGATCCGGAAGATTGGCAGGGCGCTGAAGTACATACCAATGTTGAAGAACTGTTTGATACTATTGCCGAAATAAATTCAATTAACAGCTTTTGGAAATGGTTTGCTATTTTTGCATTATTATTTCTCATGCTGGAAATGCTTATCTTAAAATTCTATAAATGAACGTACTACTAAAATCGGCCGTTATTGTTGACCCTACAAGTGAGCATCATTTAAAAAAGAGAGATGTATTTATCGAAAATGGAAATATCTCAAAAATTGCGGCTTCTATTCCAAACTCAAAAAAAGTAAAGGAAATCTCATTAAAGAATTTGCACATTTCACAAGGCTGGTTCGATCCCAGTACTTCTTTTGGAGAACCGGGCTTTGAAGAACGGGAAACTATAGACAATGGATTAAAAACGGCTGCTCATAGTGGTTTTACGCATGTAGCTGTTAATGCAAACACTTTTCCGGTAACCGATAGTAAGGCAACAATCAAGTTCTTAAGATCTAAAGCAGAAGGACACCCGGTAAGTCTCTACCCTGTTGGCGCACTAACTTTAGGAAGCAAAGGGACAGACCTGGCAGAATTATACGATATGAAAAATGAAGGAGCCATCTCCTTTTACGATTATAAAAAACCTGTGGAGAACGCCAACCTAATGAAGATCGCATTGCAATATTCTCAAAATTTTGACGGGCTGGTACAATCGTTCCCTTTCGAAAGATCTGTTGCCCGTAATGGAATGGTCAATGAAGAGGTCAACAGTACCATGTTGGGACTTAAAGGAATTCCAGCACTTGCAGAAGAGCTTCAAATTATCCGTGACCTTTATATTTTGGAATATACCGGCGGTAAGCTTCATATTCCCACAATTTCAACCAAGAAAGCAGTTTCCCTTATAAAAGCTGCAAAAAAGAAAGGCCTCAATGTTACATGCAGCGTAGCCATTTCTAATTTATTCCTAACAGATGATGCTCTGGAAAGTTTTGACAGTAATTACAAACTAATGCCACCCTTAAGAACCAATGGAGATACCAAAGCATTGCTAAAAGGGCTAAAAGAAGGTAGTATTGACGGAGTGACAAGCGACCATGACCCAATTGATGTAGAAAACAAAAAAAGAGAGTTTGACCATGCCGATTTTGGTAGTATTGGATTGGAGAGTTGTTTTGGAGCTCTCAATAAACTGACGGACATCGAAACATCGGTAGAAGCTTTGACAAGACTAAAAAAGGTTTTCGCAATCTCAACAACTTCAATTGAGGAAGGCGTACCGGCCGACCTTACACTCTTCAACCCGGACCATGAATGGACTTTCTCCGAAGAAGATATTATCTCTACCTCGAAGAATGCAGCGCTGTTGAACAGCAGATTAAAAGGAAAAGCATACGGAATATATGCTGGAAAAAAACTGGTCATCAACAACTAATGAGCAAAACACCTCCCGGAAAGAACAAAGCCATAATTGCATACATCACCTTCATTGGAATGTTGATCGCTTATTTTATGAATAGAGACGAAAAACATGAATTTGCCACATGGCACATTAAAAATATGTTTGGGTTAGTGGTCCTGCTCTTTTGTTCACTTGCACTGCAAAATTATGCTATCGGTTTTTATATTTACTGGATATCGGTGGCTCTATGGGTCTTTTCCCTGTTAATGGCATTAACTAACAAACAACAAGCGATCCCATTTTTAAGTGAGAAATTTCAGACGTGGTTTACATTTTTGGATTAGATATGGTATCTTTAAGAAATCTAACTTAATACTAACGTAAATTTTTATTATGACAGAAACTTCTTCAGACAATGGAAAAACAGTAGGTATTATCTCTTATTTATGGCTAATTGGATGGGTAATTGCCTTAATTATGCATAATGATAAAAAAACTGAACTAGGAGCATTTCATGTAAGACAAGCTTTGGGTCTTATGATCTTGTGGATCATTGTATCGATTATAAATTTTGTTCTTGGAATAGCTGGAATACCATTTGTTGGGTATATTTTTTCTCTTGGTCTTTTAGTCCTGTGGATTTTAGCTTTTATTGGAGCAATTCAAGGCGAAAAAAAATTACTTCCGGTTCTTGGCGCACAATTTCAGGATTGGTTTAAAGGAATTGGATAAAAATTTGTAAAATATTTAATCTGAAAGATGCTGCTTTTAAAGTGGCATCTTTTATTTTTGGGCCATGGAAAAACAGTCCCTGCTTTTAGAGCATAATTATAAAGCTCCTGAAAAAACCTCTGGAAAATTACCGGCTATCATCATGCTACACGGATTTGGAAGTGATGAGAACGATCTGTTTTCGTTTGCAACTGAATTGCCCGCAGGTTATCATATCATATCATTAAAAGCCCCTATTCCAATGCAGCCTTACGGAAACGCCTGGTATAATATCTATTTTGATAATACCAATGGAAAATTTAGTGATACGGAGCAAGCCATTAACTCTCGGGACCTTATTGCGAATTGTATAGATGAAATAGTGGCAAAATATAATGTTGACGAGAGCAATATCACATTATTAGGGTTTAGCCAGGGAACTATTTTGAGTTTTGCAGTCGCATTAAACTATCCGGAAAAAGTAAAAAATGTAATAGGTTTAAGTGGATATATAAATGAGGACCTGCTCAAGGAAGGTTATGAAAAAAATAATTTTGATCATTTAAATATCTACGCTTCTCATGGAAGTGTTGACCAGGTGATCCCTGTAGAATGGGCGCGTAGAACAAAACCTTTTTTACAACGTTTAAAAA
>JANQOS010000179.1 GCA_028285705.1 Altibacter sp. | reverse complement strand
AGGGAGCGATCCGTTGCATGGCTAAAATCGCTTAGTTCGCCTCAATGGGACAACACTTATATGCATCCTACGTTGGGGCCCATGAAAGCAAACTTGTTTTTAATGAACTGGGTTGCACATGATCATCTGCACTTTCGGCAAATACTAAAAACCAAATATCAATACCTGAAAAGTATCAGCACTGAGCCTTTAAACTATGCGGGAGGCTAGTGAATACTACTCTTTATCTCCCAATAAAGGCACAAAACGGTATTCGCCGTATTCCTTTTTTTCAAATTCAGTTTCAGAAGTACGAGTAAAAACCGTCATGATCTGTACAGCTTTCCCCACAGGAATAACAAGCTTCCCTCCTATTTTTAATTGTGACAATAAAGGTTTTGGAACAAAAGGTGCTCCGGCTGTAACGATAATACCATCATAAGGTGCAGCTTCTTCATACCCTTTATAGCCATCTCCAAAAATGAGCTTTTTGGGACGGTAGCCTAACTTGGGAAGAAATAGTTTTGTCTTTTTGAACAATTCATTTTGACGCTCTATAGAATATACGGTAGCTCCCATCTCTAATAAAACTGCCGTTTGGTAGCCACTTCCTGTTCCTATTTCCAGAACAGTATCTCCTTTTTGCACCTCCAGAAGTTCTGTTTGGCGGGCAACCGTATAAGGTTGTGAAATAGTTTGATCCGCAGCAATAGGAAAGGCTTTATCCACATAAGCATGGTCCACAAAGCCGGAGTCCATAAACAAATGCCTTGGAATAGTATTGATCGCCTCCAACACACCGGTATCAACTATTCCTTTTTTAATAAGGGTTTCTACCAGTCGTTTTCGCATTCCTTTATGGGTGAACGTATCCTTCATTTTTGCAAAGATGAAAAGAAAGCGCCAAATAACAAACGCCAAATTCCAAAAAAAGAAAAATGTAAATCGGAGATCCTGCTTCATAAATTCTAATGAAACACGTACATTTGTGGAAAATTAATACCCATGCTAAAAGCAGGAGTTCTGGGTGCAGGCCACCTCGGAAAAATTCATTTAAAATTGCTCCATCAATCCTCCAAATATGAATTGGTAGGATTTTTTGATGCAGATACGGAAGCTTCTTCAACAATTGAATCTGAATTCGGTTACAAAAGCTTCCCCACCATGGAAGCACTTATTGATGCTTGTGATGTAATTGATGTGGTCACCCCTACCATATATCACTTTGATTGTGCAAAAAAAGTGGTAGAAGCTGGAAAACACCTCTTTATTGAAAAACCTATCACACAAACCGTTGCCGAAGCCAATACATTACTTCAATTAGCCGAAAAGCACGGAGTTCGGGGGCAGGTTGGGCACGTAGAACGGTTTAACCCTGCCTTTATGGCGGTGAGCCATAAGATAGAGAATCCCATGTTCATTGAAGCACACCGGCTGGCAGAATTCAATCCGCGTGGAACCGATGTTTCGGTAGTGCTGGATCTTATGATCCATGATATTGATGCTATTTTAAGTGTGGTGGACAGTAAGGTGAAGCACATCAATGCCAGTGGTGTTTCAGTCATTAGTGAGACTCCGGATATCGCCAATGCCCGTATTGAATTTGAAAATGGATGTGTGGCGAACCTCACGGCGAGCCGTATTTCATTAAAAAGAATGCGAAAAGCACGTTTCTTTCAAAGGGATGCATATATCTCGGTTGATTTTCTGGAAAAGAAATGTGAGGTCGTAAAGATGAAGGACGCACCGGAACAACCGGATGATTTTGCGATGATCCTGACGAACGCCGAAGGAATCAAAAAACAGATCTATTTTGATAATCCTGAAATCGATGAGAACAATGCAATACTGGATGAACTGGAAACCTTTGCAGATGCCATCAACAATAACACAACCCCCATTGTTTCTTTAAAGCAAGGAACAGAAGCATTACGCGTAGCAATGCAAATCATTGAAAATTTTAAAAAAATATGAAAAACGTAGCAGTAATAGGAGCTGGAACTATGGGCAACGGAATTGCACATACTTTTGCTCAATTTGATTATAAAGTACAATTAATTGATATTTCACAAGCGTCTTTGGACAAAGGAATGGCGACCATTACCAAGAATCTGGACAGAATGGTAGCCAAAGAAAAGATCACTGAAGAAGACAAGCAACGTACGCTAAATAATATTACTACCTATACCAATCTTGAAGAAGGTGTAGAATATGCAAGCCTGGTTGTAGAAGCCGCTACAGAAAATATCGACCTAAAGCTGAAGATCTTTAAAGACCTCGATAAATTTTGCCCGGAAGACACTATTTTGGCTAGTAATACATCCTCTATTTCAATTACAGAGATCGCAGCAGTTACTTCCCGCCCTGATATGGTCATAGGTATGCATTTCATGAATCCGGTGCCTATTATGAAACTTGTTGAGATCATTAAAGGCTATAGTACCAGTGACCAAACTTATACAACCGTAAAAGAGATTTCGGAAAAATTGCTGAAAGTTCCTGTAGAAGTAAACGATTACCCGGGTTTTGTGGCCAATCGTATTTTAATGCCTATGATCAATGAAGCTATAGAAACCTTATATAATGGTGTTGCAGGTGTAGAAGAAATTGATACTGTTATGAAGCTGGGAATGGCAC
>JANQOS010000177.1 GCA_028285705.1 Altibacter sp. | reverse complement strand
CTTTCCGAAGACGATTACAGGTATTTCTCTTTTCAATTATGGAAAGAAGGTATAGCAAGGTATACAGAAATAAAGTTTTTAGAAATCATGAAGGACTATAAAGTATCTCCCAAAATAAAAGAGCTCAAAGATTATGTTCCTTTTAATGAGTTAAAAAATACGCTACTATTGGAAGAGTTAAATAATATTACGGCAAACGAGCTCAGTAAAGCAAAAAGAGTTTGTTTTTATTCTATTGGTTTAGCCGAAGGTATTGTTTTGGATAAAAAGAACCCTACATGGAGAGAATTGTATCTCAAAGAAAAATTCTTTTTGGAAAAATATATGAAGAAAGCTTTGTAAAATGTATCTGTACCCCCTATGTTTCTGAAGTTTTCTCCACAGGCTTTAAAGGCAGTTTTTAATGACAAATCTGAATAACCTAACGATACTTTTGAAGCACCTGGAGTATATCTCCTCTTTTTATTTTACCGGTTGGTGTATAGGAGAATTTTGAGATCGTATATACTTTTTTAGGCCGTTCGTATTTTTCCAGTATTGAAAAGGCCTGAGAATAATTTGGAATATCTGCATCTTTATCGTTCTGGAATATCAATATTACACGTTCACCCAATTCCTCGTCTTTCTCCGAAGCAATAATAAAAGGACGGTCTATATATTCCGAGAGCTTCTCTTCTAAAGTTTCAGGAAAGATCTTAATGCCTCCGGAATTGATCATATTGTCAAAACGTCCCAGCCATTGAAAGGAAGTTGGAGTGACCAAATTTACCAGGTCATTGGTAACAAGAGGTTCTCTTAGAATCTCCGGGGCATTGACAACCAAACATGAGCGCTCATCGGTAGAAAATTTTACATTGGGCAAAGCAGAAAATACATTGGACCTTGCAGGGCCATTAAGTCTTTTAATTGCCACATGTGTACTGGTTTCAGTCATTCCGTAGGTAGCAAATACCTCCGTAGGGACCTCTTGTAGTTTTTCTTCCAGTTCTCTTGAAACAGGGCCACCACCAACGATCAACTTCTTGACCTTTGATAATGCTTCCAACGAATGGAACACCTGGTACGGAACCATTGCAACAAAATCATAATCGTTATCGTATTGAGTAAGTGCATCCTTTTCCGGTGCAACTACGTGTAGATCCCATCCCATGACCATCGCCCTTACAAGCATCATTTTCCCGGCAATATGATCCGGTGACAGGCACAATAAAGCAGAGGTTCCGGCTCCAAGTTTAAAAAAAGCTCCTGTGGCTTTAGCACTATTTACCATATGTTCCTTGCGCAAGGTGATTTTCTTCTCTTTTCCGGTGGACCCGGAAGTATTGACACTTACCTCTTCATCAAAATTGAGCCATTCCTCAATGAACTTAGCCATTTGTATTTCATGTATATCTCCCTGCTGTAATAGTCCGTCTGCAAAATTCAGCAGTTCTTCTGCCGATTCGTACATAAGGCCATTGAGCTTAAAAGCCGGATGAAGTATTTGTGAGGTTGGATTCAAAATTGTTCTTTTAAACTATTTCTTCGTGAAGATTTTCCGGAGGTACTGTTACTTTTCCAAAAAGTTTTTCTCCCCAGCCACGCCATTTATATCGCCATGCCATAATTCCTAAAAATATTGGATATATTACAAACACCGGGGCCAAAACATCGATTCCTGCAGAAGGTTCTGAAATATCTTTTAAAACGGAATGGGTTTGAAATACAGTCCAGTCCGCAGTTACCAGCAATGCTGCAACAAGGTTATTTCCGGCATGAAAACCCAGTGCCAGTTCCATTCCTTCATCCATTAATGTCATAATACCTAAAAAGAAACCGGTACCTATATAGTATACCATAATGATGTTCCCGATCTTACCTACTTCGGGGTTAAAAAAATGTAACCCGCCAAAAATCACCGAGGTCACTACCAAAGGAACCCACCTGTTTTTTGCAGCCACTCCTATACCCTGCATTAGATATCCTCTAAACAAATACTCTTCGAAACTGGTCTGTAATGGTACCATAACAATAGCGATCACCGCCAAAATTAAGAAAGGAACCATCTCAAATTGTAATTCGTAATCCTGCGGATTACTATAGTAATCAATAGCAGTAAGTACTGTCGTGGTAACAGCTATCAACCCGAAACCAAACCACACTCTCCCCCAATCTGTTTTTTGGCGTGAAGTAGTTACCGTTCTAAAAGGTTGTTTGTGGAAGTACTTCACCACTAAATACAGAACACCCAGCCCTATGGCAAAACTTAACAGCATTAAGAATAAGGTCAGGTTAGAGTCTAAAATGGTCATAAAGACAACAGGGTCTTCCAGCAATTCTAAACTTTTCCCTTCTGAAATTAGTTTTAAAGTAGCTAATCCTACTAAGGGGAAAGCTCCTAATTGTGATGCTAAAAAAATAATGATCCCGCCCAAGAGATACCTCCACCAGTCGTGTAAATAATTAAAAGCCTGTGCTATGTACATAAAAATAATTTATTGGGTGTTAGACCTTCAAAAGATTAAATTGTTACATTTAAAATATTGAGATCCCAGCCGGTATTAGTATTGTAATGTATTTTTCCTTCTTTAACTTCGAGTGGAGAAGGTATGTTATTAGTATACAAACTCCCTGTTCCCAAACCTTGTGGCAATTTACTATTTTTTGTGAAGGTGTATTGTGAAATTGCGTTTAATCCTACATTACTTTCTAATGCCGAAGTGATCCACCAGCCTACTTTGTTTTCATTAGCCAGGGAGATCCAATGATCGCTCCCCAGAAAACCTCCAATAAGGCTGGGTTTTAAAATAATGTATTGCGGTCTTATGGTTTCTAAAAGGTCTTGTCGTTCTTTAGATGTGAAGACACCTATGAGTTCTTCATCCAGTGCTATAGGCAAAGGAGTTTCCTCACACAACCGTGCCATTTCCTGCCATTGTCCTTGTTTTATGGGTTGTTCGATGGAATGCAATTGTAAATCTGAAAGAACTTTCAACTTTTCCAATGCTTCGGAAGTAGAAAAGGCTCCATTGGCATCTACCCGC
>JANQOS010000155.1 GCA_028285705.1 Altibacter sp. | reverse complement strand
CCGGGTGAATAAATTCTTTCTGAAATTCTACATAGGTAAGCCCTTTCAGTAAAAAGACAAGTTTAGCGTGAAGCGCTTTTATGGAAGCTAACGACATTTCAATGGGCGCAGCTTTATAATCGTATAACTCTGCCCACTTTTTTTCATTATACGCTTTAATGGTTGGTGTATCTTCTGTTAGTGTCCATTTAAATCGTGTATAACTATTATGATGGCTGTCATAAATATGGTGTATCACCTGCTTTAGGGTCCAACCTTCCGGGCGATAAGGTGTGTTTAATTGCTCTTCGGAAAGAGATGCGACCAACTTGGAGAGCCTGTTTGGAAAATGTTCCAAAATAGAGATCCAGGCTTCTAAGATCTCATGAGTAATGTTTGACGGGCAATGAAATTTGCCGATGGGGTATTTCAATTTTTCCATATCCATAGCATAAAAATACGAAACGCCCCGGTTCAACGAGGCGTTTCAATCAATATATTTATGGAAATTTATTTTACGTCCATTAATTCAACATCAAAAACCAAAGTTGCATTAGGAGGAATCACGCCGCCGGCACCTTGTGCTCCATAGGCCAAATGCGGAGGGATCACAAAACGTGCCTTATCTCCTACCTGTAAAAGTCCAATTCCTTCATCCCAGCCTGCAATCACATTTCCCATTCCTAAAGGAAATTCAATAGGGTTGCCCCTTTTGTATGAGTTATCAAATTCACCTCCATCTGCAAACATTCCTTTATAATGGACTCCTACGGTCTTACCTTTTTCAGCCTTAGCTCCTTCTCCTTTTTGAATGATCTGGTATCTCAAACCGCTTTCGGTTGTTTCAAAACCTTCAGAAATTGAAGTTAGTAATTCTTCCTGCGCTCTTTTAGCAGCAGCTTCACGTTCGGCTTTAGCACCATTGAATTGCCTGAAACTTTCCACGGCATTCCAGCTTTTTGCCGCTTCTCCTTCACGAATGATCTCCACCTTTTGCATGGTATCTCCCTGCGCAATGCTATCTACTACATCCTGCCCTTCCACAACATGTCCAAAAACGGTATGGTTGTTATCTAACCACGGTGTTGGAACATGCGTAATAAAGAATTGACTTCCATTAGTTCCTTTTCCGGCATTAGCCATAGACAATACACCGGGTGCATCATGCTTTAGGTCCGGATGAAATTCATCATCAAAGTTGTACCCCGGTCCTCCGGCTCCTGTTCCGTTAGGGTCTCCCCCCTGGATCATAAAATCCGGGATCACTCTGTGAAACGTTAATCCATCATAGTATGGAGTGCCTTGAGGCTGTGCCGCGTTTTCAAGATCTCCTTCGGCGAGGGCAACAAAGTTACCTACCGTTCCGGGAGTTTTATCGTGGGTAAGTTTTATTAAAATAGTTCCTTTTTCAGTAGAGAATTTTGCGTATATACCGTCTTGCATATTTCTTTTTTTAAATGAAGCGCAAAGGTAAGAATTGAATTTAGATATTTATAATGTTTGAATTATTAGATTTTTAAGAAATCTACACAAAAAACCTAGTTCGCCACCTCACTAATAAATTTGATACGATACAGACGAAGTTCTTCCAGGTCGTAATCACCGTCAAACTCATCCATGGCATCTTCTATCTTATCGGTTTCGGCCTCTAGAAAATATTCATGAATTTCTTCCTGCTGATCTTCATCAAGAATATCATCGATCCAGTAGTTGATGTTTAGTTTGGTCCCGCTATAGACAATAGCTTCCATTTCTTTGATAAAATCCTGCATATCCAATCCTTTAGCAGAAGCAATATCATCCAAAGGTAATTTTCTATCCACATTCTGTATGATATATAGTTTAAGGGCACTATTGGTCCCTGTGGATTTTACCACAAAATCATCCGGCCTCATAATATCATTTTCCTCTACATAGCTGCTAATAAGATCTACAAACGATGCTCCGTATTTTTTTGCCTTCCCTTCTCCCACTCCATGTACATTGGAGAGTTCTTCTAAAGTAATAGGGTATTTAAGTGCCATATCCTCCAGAGACGGATCCTGAAATATCACAAACGGAGGGAGGTCCAGTTTATCTGCTACCTTTTTACGTTCTGCTTTTAATAACTTAAACAGATTCTCATCTGTTGTACCACCTCCTTTTTGTGCCACGACAATAGTGTCATCATTGGCTTCGGTATAAGAGTGGTCTTCTGTCATTAAAAATGATGTAGGTGAATTAATAAATTCCCTGCCTCTTTTTGTGAGTTTAATAATTCCGTAGGTTTCTATATCTTTTTTTAGATATCCTGATACCAGTAATTGGCGTAACAAAGCCATCCAAAAAGAAGGTTCTTCATCGGCCCCTATACCAAAAAAATCTTGTGTATCGGTACGGTGCGATTTTATTAAGGCATTTACCTTACCCACCAAAACATTCACAACTTCTTTTCCTTTATACTGTTCGTTGGTCTTATCAACTACATTCAATAAGGTCTCTGTTTCTTCTTTGGCTTCTTTTTTCTTTTTGGGGTGCCGCATATTATCGTCCATGTCTCCCCCTTCACCGGTTTCATTATCAAACTCTTCCCCAAAATAATGAAGAATGAATTTTCTTCTGGAAATGGAAGTTTCAGCAAAAGCAACAACCTCCTGGAGTAAGGCATGTCCTATTTCCTGTTCGGCAACAGGCTTTCCGCTCATAAACTTTTCAAGTTTTTCAATATCCTTATATCCGTAAAAAGCCAGACAGTGTCCTTCTCCTCCATCACGCCCGGCACGTCCGGTTTCCTGATAATAGCTTTCTATGCTTTTAGGCATATCATTGTGGATCACAAAACGAACATCAGGTTTATCAATACCCATCCCAAATGCAATGGTTGCCACAACGACATCTGCATCTTCCATTAGGAACATGTCCTGGTGTTTTACACGGGTCTTAGCGTCTAAACCCGCATGGTAGGGTACTGCCTTTATTCCGTTTACCTGAAGTGTTTGTGCTAATTCTTCTACCCTTTTACGGCTTAAGCAATAGATAATACCGCTTTTACCTTCATTTTGTTTTACAAAGCGAGTTATATCCGAATCGATATTCTTCGTCTTTGGACGGATCTCATAATATAGATTAGGACGATTGAAAGACGCTTTAAAGGTATTTGCATCCTGGATTCCCAGGTTCTTCAAAATATCTTCCTGAACTTTAGGTGTCGCAGTGGCTGTTAAACCAATAATGGGAATTTCATCACCAATACGTTTAATAATATTGCGAAGGTTACGGTATTCCGGCCTGAAATCATGCCCCCATTCGCTAATACAGTGTGCTTCATCTATGGCAACAAAAGATATTCTTACTGAATTCAAAAACGCTACATTCTCTTCCTTGGTAAGTGATTCCGGAGCGACATATAATAATTTTGTGATCCCGTTGGTTATATCACTTTTTACTTTTTTGATTTCAGTTTTATTGAGAGAAGAATTAAGAACATGGGCAATCCCTTCTTCCGAAGAAAGCGCACGTAAAGCATCTACCTGATTTTTCATCAAAGCAATTAGAGGGGAAACCACAATAGCCGTACCTTCTTTTATTAATGCGGGAAGTTGATAACAAAGCGATTTACCACCTCCCGTTGGCATAATTACAAAAGTGTTGTTGTTATTAAGTACACTTTTAATAACATCTTCCTGAAGCCCCTTAAACCGGGTAAATCCAAAAAATTTCTTGAGTGCTGCGTAAATATCTATTTCAGCCACGCTGCTTATATGCTTTTAAGTTTAATACGATGCATAAGGTTTTGCTATTATAATTGTGTATACAGGGGAACAATTGTAATTTTGCAACCAATATGGTAAAACTGTATCTATAAAATGTAATGCGAACATTATAAATTTCAATATTTTCTGTTCGCATTCTAAATATACTAATTTCTGAAACAGTTACAAACTATTAAAAGTGTAAAATTTTGAACGAACAAGCCCGTATCATTTCGGTAGCAAAGAAAACCATTGAAACCGAAAGCAAGGCCATAATGTACCTTGCCGAATTAGTAAATAATGAATTTGCCGATGCTGTAAGCTACATATATCAATCCAAAGGTAGAGTAATTATTACCGGAATAGGTAAAAGCGCGAACATTGCTACAAAAATTGTAGCCACTTTAAACTCGACCGGAACTCCTGCTATTTTTATGCACGCTGCAGATGCTATTCATGGTGACCTGGGTACCATACAGGAAAATGACACTGTGATCTGCATATCAAAAAGTGGAAATACTCCCGAAATAAAGGTGTTGGTACCTCTTATTAAAGCCATCGGCAATAAAATAATCGGAATAACTTCAAACAAAGATTCTTTCTTAGGGCAACAGGCCGACTATATTCTGGATGCCTATGTTGAAAAAGAAGCCTGCCCCAATAACCTTGCCCCTACCACCAGTACAACTGCACAATTGGTAATTGGTGATGCTTTGGCAATGTGCCTATTGGAATTACGCGGATTTTCAAGTAAGGACTTTGCTAAATTTCATCCTGGAGGATCACTTGGTAAAAAACTATATTTACGGGTAAGCGACCTTACTTCCCTGAATGAAAAACCACAGGTACATCCTAACACCGATGTAAAAAATGTAATAGTTGAGATCTCTGAAAAAATGCTTGGTGTGACTGCTGTGGTCGAAGACAATAAAATTGTGGGTATCATTACCGATGGAGATCTGCGTAGAATGCTCACCCGTGTGGATTCCTTTGCCGGACTTACGGCAAAAGATATTATGACACAAAATCCAAAGATCATTGCTAATGATGCAATGGCTGTTGAGGCAATGGAGCTAATGGATACAAATGGCATCACACAATTGTTGGCCGAAAACAAAGGAAGTTATAGTGGTGTAGTACATATTCACAATCTAACCAAAGAAGGTATTATTTAATGGCAGCTAAAAAAAGGATTTCTAATGTTGGCAAAGAGATGTCTTTTCTCGATCATTTGGAGGAATTGCGTTGGCACCTCATTCGTTCGACGGTTGCGATCGTGATCTTTGGAGGGGTAGCCTTTATTGCCAAGGATTTTATCTTTGATGTACTGTTATTTGGACCAAAAAAGGCCGATTTCCCTACCTATAAACTTCTTTGTGCCGCAGCACGTTTTCTAGGTTTTGAAGATAGTTTTTGTTTTTCAGAGCTTCCTTTCAGAATACAAAGTAGAACCATGGCAGGGCAGTTTTCTGCACATATTTGGACCTCGATCACTGCAGGTTTCATTATTGCATTCCCATACGTCCTTTGGGAGTTCTGGCGCTTTATAAGCCCCGGTTTGCACGATAATGAACGTAAAACAAGCCGTGGTTTTATTATTATAGCTTCAATATTATTCTTTATTGGTGTATTATTTGGGTATTATGTGGTAACCCCGTTATCTATTAACTTTTTGGGAAGTTATCAGGTGAGCGAACAGGTTTTCAACGACTTCGACCTAAGTAGTTATATCTCTTTAGTGAGGGCTTCGGTTATAGCGAGCGGGCTTATTTTTGAATTACCCATCATCATTTACTTTTTAGCCAAAGTGGGTATTGTCACTCCGCAAATATTAAGGAAGTACCGCAAGTTTGCATTGGTAATCGTTTTAATTATTTCAGCGATTATCACTCCGCCGGATATTGCCAGCCAGATCATTGTTGCCGTACCTGTGGTCGTTCTATACGAGATAAGTATTTTTATAGCCAAAGGAGTTATTAGAAGACAAAACAAAAAAGCAAAAGCCAATGTCACATAATATCGTAGAAGAATTCAATACCTACCGCTCCAAGATGAATGAAAAGTTACTGGAGGATAATAACAAGATCATTAAACGAATCTTCAATCTGGATACCAATGCTTTTACCGAAGGTGCTTTACCTAAGAAAACAAAAGAGTTATTGGGCCTGGGCAATTCAATGGTGCTGCGTTGTGATGATTGTGTTCGGTATCATTTGGAAGAATGCCATACGGTTGGAGCATCAAAAGAAGAGGTAATGGAGGCTTTGAGTATTTCACTTTTAATCGGTGGTACAATTGTAATACCACATTTGCGAAGAGCTTATGAATATTGGGAAGCCTTAGAGAATCAGAAATAATTGTTTTTTCTTCGTGAAATTATATAGTACTTTTAACGTTTACGCTACTGAAACAATCCATTAATGAAATTAAAAGCCGAAAATCTTATAAAATCCTATAAAGGCCGGAAGGTGGTAAAAGGAATCACCGTAGAAGTGAATCAAGGCGAGATCGTTGGTCTTTTAGGCCCTAATGGTGCCGGTAAAACCACTTCCTTTTATATGATCGTAGGATTGATAAAACCAAACGGCGGAAGAATTTTTCTGGAAGGCACGGAGATCACCAATTACCCTATGTACAAGCGTGCCCAAAACGGAATTGGATATCTGGCACAGGAAGCTTCGGTATTCAGAAAACTAAGTGTTGAGGACAATATCCTAAGCGTTTTGCAATTGACCAAACTTTCCAAAAAAGAACAGGAAATGAAAATGGAAACTCTCATTGAAGAGTTTGGATTAGGCCATATTCGCAAAAATCGCGGTGATCTATTAAGTGGTGGAGAACGGCGGCGTACAGAAATTGCCCGTGCCTTAGCTACAGATCCCCATTTTATACTTCTCGACGAACCTTTTGCAGGGGTAGACCCGGTGGCTGTTGAAGACATACAACGTATTGTGGCTCAGTTAAAGAACAAGAATATTGGTATACTCATCACCGACCATAACGTACAGGAAACCCTTGCCATTACAGACAGGACCTATCTAATGTTTGAAGGAAGTATTCTAAAACATGGTGTTCCTGAGGAACTGGCGGCAGATGAGATGGTACGTAAAGTATATTTGGGAAGGAATTTCGAGCTTCGGAAAAAGAAATTGGAATTCTAATCCGCTTTCTTGAAAATTGACAGCAAAATGTATATTAAAATAACAACCGGTATTGCTATAAATTTCAGTAAAATTATAGCGATCAAGCTAAGTATTAAGAACACATAGCGCACTGCATTACTTTTAAAATCCCAGGTCTTAAACTTTAAAGCAAAGAGCTTTATTTCGGCATTTAATAATATGCAGCTAATTACAGTCACGCCTATCAAAAACCATTTATTCAGAATAATACTTTCTGCAGTTCCTGAATATTGAAAATGTAAGATCAACGGTAAACTTAAAATCAATAAGGTATTTGCCGGAGTGGGCAATCCTATAAAACTGTTGGTTTGCCTGGTATCTACATTGAATTTTGCCAATCTATAAGCAGAAGCAACGGCTATTAGTAAACCAATGAAAGGCCAGAAACTGAAGTTTGCCGTGATCCATCCCATAGATTCGGTATTTTCCGAGAACAATTGAAGGTTTGTTCCCTGAGTAGACAAGCTTAACATTTGTACCATTATAATTGCAGGAGCTACTCCACTGGTAACGACATCTGCTAAAGAATCAAATTCCAATCCCACATCGCTTTGCGCTTTAAGTAATCTTGCAGCAAGTCCATCAAAAAAATCGAAGAATATGCCGGAAAAAACAAAGAATGAAGCTGTGATTAAGTCGCCTGAAACAGCAAAAAGAATAGCGACGCATCCACACAATAAATTGAGGGAAGTAATAATGTTAGGGATTTGTTTTATCATATTATTTGGTCAATACTGTAAAAATAACAAAGTATTTGCGTCTATAATAGTGAAAACACAATATGTGTGTAAAAATATAGTTTAGTATTCAGTAAAATAGTGAGATATTTGTCCAAAATTAAGAGCTTGAAAAAGAAGATATTCTTTGCATTAATACTACTATCCATTACTGCTTCCGCTCAGACCGTTAGAAAGTATTCTAATGAGTTCATGAATATTGGTGTGGATGCTGCTGCTTTTGGAATGTCAAATGCTGTAGTGGCGTCTTCCGACGATGTAAATTCGGTCTATTGGAATCCTGCAGGACTGGTACATCTTGAAGAGAAAGAACTCTCTTTAATGCACGCTTCCTATTTTGCAAATATTGCCAATTATGACTATGCAGGTTTTGCAATGCCGTTGGATAATGAAAGTGCCGTTGGTTTTTCGATTATCCGGTTTGGAGTGGATGACATTTTAAATACTACACAGCTAATTGATGACCAAGGGAACATAGACTACAATCGTATTAGCCTTTTCTCTACTGCCGATTACGGTGTTACATTCTCATATGCGCGTCGTTTACCATTGGACGGACTAAATTTTGGTGTGAATGCAAAAGTAATCAGGCGTGTAATAGGTGATTTTGCTTCTTCCTGGGGTTTTGGACTGGATGCTGCCATTCAGTTTGAAAAAGGCGATTGGAAATTTGGACTGATGGCCCGTGATATTACTACTACGTTCAATGCCTGGTCCATTGATGAAGAAAAGTTTGCCGAAATACAAGGTGCCGTAGAAGGGCAAAACCAGGACCTTCCGGAAACTACCGAGATCACTATTCCTAAATTACAACTGGGAGCCTCCCGAGCGTTTTTATTCCACCATGATTTCTCATTGGTAACAGAAGTAGATTTAAACTTCCGTTTTGCCGAGACCAACGATATCATTTCTACTTCTTTTACTAGTATCGACCCTGCTTTGGGTTTTGAATTCGGATATATTGATATGGTCTTTGTTCGTGGTGGATTGGGTAATTTCCAAAATATTACACAATTGGACGGCAGTGAGTCTGTTGGATTTCAACCTAATATTGGTGTAGGCTTCAAATACAAAGGTATACAGGTGGATTATGCCTTAACGGATATTGGTGATCAAAGTGCTGCTTTGTACAGCAATGTTTTTTCAGTTAAATTAGACTGGAGTATTTTTAGATGATCCGCTAATGAATAGAAATTACTTTTTCCTCTTTATTTTCATATGCTTTACTACCTATTCGGTACAGGCACAATATTTCTCTCTTTCTGAAGATGCCGAAGTAAGTATTCTCACTATAGGGCCCGGAGCACAACTATATGATAAATTTGGGCATAGTGCTTTCCGAATAAAGGACGAAAGCAATGATCTGGATCTAGTATACAATTATGGAGTGTATGACTTTGACACACCTAATTTTTACACCAAATTCGCACGTGGAAAACTCTTGTACAAATTGGGAGTTAGCTATTACGAACCCTTTTTTGAAAGTTATGTCGTTCAAAACCGTTGGGTTAAAGAACAATTGTTAGATCTTACCTATACCGAAAAGCTTGCTCTTTTTAGCTTTTTGGAAAAAAATGCCTTGCCTGAAAATCAGTATTACAAATACGATTTTTTTTATGATAATTGTGCGACAAAAATACGTGATGTCCTCGTCTCGGTTTTGGATGAAAAGCTAACTTATAAAAATGAGCATATCACCGATACCCTTACATTCAGGGAATTAATACAGAAAAATGTATACTGGAACTCCTGGGGAAGCCTGGGAATGGATGTAGCAATAGGTGCTGTTGTAGACAAAAAGGCTACACCATGGGAATACCAATTCTTACCGGACTATATTTTTGAAGCCGTAGCGAACGCAACTATAGAAAAACCAGATGGCACGCAAAAACCTCTGATAAAAGAAACAAAAACTCTTTTTGAAAATACCAGGACCAAAGAAAGCCGGAATTTCTTTTTGAGCCCACTTTTCTTTTTTGGGATTCTTGGCCTTCTAATTCTATTTGTAACCTATAAAGACCATAAAAAACATTCCAGAAGCCGTTATTTAGATACCATTATCTTTTTAATAACCGGCTTGATTGGTATTTTTCTTTTGCTGTTATGGGTGGCTACAGACCATACCGCAACGGCCAATAATTATAATATGCTTTGGGCATTTCCGCTCAGTATTTTGTTTCTGGGTGTTATTGGAAAGAAACACCCCAGGGGTTGGATACGACGCTACCTCATTTTTCTAATTTTGCTCTTATTACTAATGGTGGTACATTGGCTCACAGGAGTACAAGTATTTGCCATAGGCTTTATTCCGCTATTAGTAGCATTGTTAATTAGGTATCTGTATGTGATCTATTATCTGAAAAAAGAAACTGCTACTGCCCCCTGAAAAATATAATTGTACTTAGTGTCTTTATTACTATACTAATGTCCAGAAACAAACTACGACGTTTGATGTAGTATAGATCGTATTGTAATTTTTCCAAAGCATCTTCCTGTGTGCTTCCGTATTTTGCATTTACCTGCGCCCAACCTGTTACTCCCGGTTTTATAAGGTGGCGTACTTCATAAAAAGGTATTTTTTCTGAAAGTTCTTTAACAAAAACCGGACGTTCCGGCCTGGGGCCAATTACACTCATTTCCCCTTTGATCACATTGATGAACTGGGGAATCTCATCAAATCGCGACCTGCGTAAAAAACGTCCAAACCTGGTAACCCGCATATCCTTTTTATCGGCAAACTGTGCGCCGTATTTTTCGGCATCGGTGACCATGCTTCTAAGTTTATATATTCTGAAATGTTTTCCGTTTCTACCTACTCGTACCTGGGTATAGAATAACGGGCCCCGGTTAGCAAATAAGTTTCCAATAAGAATAGCGGGAAAGATTATTAACCCAAAAAGTAAACCTAACAAAGAAAAAAGAAGGTCTAAAATTCTATGAAAAAAAAGATACAGTTTATTCTGGTTGCTTCGGCTAAAAGGGAAATATCTGTAAAAGTCCTTATCTACATGCTGTACAGGAACACGCCTTGTTATCTCTTCATACACCTGCCTGTACTCGCGTATCACTATTCCATTCTCTAAAAGTACGATCAACTGGTTGTAGAGTGAAATGGTCATTCCCGAAGAATCCGGTGTTGCAACTACAATTTCAGAAATTGAATGTTCCCTGACCGTTTCCGAGACGTTTTGCAATCCAAATTCCTTTAGTTCTTCATATTGTAATGATGTATAGGCAATTGAATCTGTATTGATGAATCCTATCACTCTATAGTTGGGATCTGATTTTTGAAGTGATTCAATAATGTTATCGATATCCCGGGCATTACCTACAAGTAATACTTTTTTAAAAAATCTTGGTGCGGAAATAAGTACGATATACGCATAGCGCCAAATGAACAATGCCAGGTTCACCGAAATATAGAAATAAATGATCTGTAAACGATTTTCAGGCAGCTCCGGAGTAAAGAAAGGTGTTAACAGGTAAAACAAAACTGTTACAGAAGATGTAAGAATGATGTTCTGTACCACTATCTCAAATTTACTGGCCTTATGGAGGTTGTATAATTCGAAAATTGTAGCAAATATGGTGAGGTACAGGCCTAGTACAATGGACCAGACCCAATGGTCTGCGTTGATCTTAAAATAATCAAAGTTAAAAACCAATCCTACCAAATAGAGTAAAGCGAGAACACTTGCGATGTCAAAAAGGCGAAGTAATACTTTACGTTCTGAAATATCAAAATGAATACTTGACATTTATGACTAGGTTAGGTTTTAGGTTGGATAAAAATAGGTATTTATTTAGTGGTTTAAAAGTGTAACCCAACTATGTTTCACTTTCTGCCAGTCAAATCCTTCGGCTTTCTTGCGTGCATTTTGTGACAACCTGGCTGCCAGATCGCTATCAGAGAGTAAAGCTATGATCTTTTGAGCGAATAATTGAGGGTCATTTGGAGGGACCAATAATCCGGTGATCCCTTCATCGATCAGGTAAGGAACTCCTCCAACGTTTGTGGACACCACAGGTAAACCCAGCCCCATCGCTTCAATAACACTTACAGGTGTATTATCAAAATTAGTGGTATTCATAAAGATATCAAATTGTTTAGATAGTTGTATCCATTCACTTTTGTTCAACATTCCCGTAAAAGTTACATCCAGGTTTTTCTCTTGGGCAAATTTCCTGCAGGCTTCCTGTGTGCCGTCTTTTTCCGGCCCCACCATACACAAACTGGTAATATACCCTTGTTCATTCAGAATTTCTAAAACCTGAAGTGCCAGAAGCGGATTATAAATTTCAGCAAAAGAACGTACCCAAAGCAGTTTTGGCCGAACTTCTTTACGAAGTAAGTAAGGGTAGTTACTCATTTCAACAGTATTGGGAATATATGTAAGATTGGTATACCCTTCTGCCTTAAATGCCTCGTACAAATACATTGAGGGAGTAATATTGGTCCTTGCTCCTTTAAAAAGTTTGTTGGACATTTTTTTGTTCTTTCTAATACGATGAGGAAGATTTCCTCCCCGTAAAATTGGTATGTATGCGACCCGCAATAATCTACACAGATTGGCAACTGCTACAGCATAGAAAAAGTTCTGAGTGCTATATGTATCGATTAATACCGTGGAGACCTTTCGGTGATAGATCAGGGTTGTAAATAACATATCTAACAACCGTAAAACCTTATTCTTAACCGAAGAAGCCATGTAGACCTCAAATCCCTCCTGCTTCAAAAACCCCCCAAGAGTTTCTATTGAAGTAACCGTACTACCCTTTTTAGAGAGTCTATTTCCTATGTAAAGCAGGTTTCTTTTTCGCATTAAGAATAGAAATTAAACAAAGTCCATAAATAAATGCCGGTGCGGCAATACGCATGGAAGAGTGACTTATTGTAAACAACCAAAACAAGAAAAATGAATAAAGATATACATTGGTCTTATTCTTCATTCTAAATGCCAGAGGCGTAAGAAAAAGTACGATAATTGCAAAAAAGCCAAAAATACCGTGTTCGGATAAAATACGGCTCACTTCATTATGACTGGCTGCCAGTGTTCCGGTTTGTTCATAACGGTACTCCCGTATCTTACCTACACCAATTCCGGTAAAAGGACTATTAACAAAAGCATTCAATTCGGTTTCGATCAATTCTGTCCGCCCCGTAGAGATATCTTCTTTTATTCTTCCTGCAGCATCTTGGTTAGAGTAACGTTTATCTATTAAACCTAATGTAAAAACAGAGGTTATAAACCAGGTGACAGTAATCACGGCTGTCACGAGTGCTATTTTAGGGATCAATACGACTCTTTCCCTTTTTTCGGACCATAAAAAATAAACTATAAAGAAAACAAGAGCACATATAGCTGCAGTTAAAACTCCTCCTCTTGAAAAAGTAACAATAGCCCGATAACTCAAAAATCCCAACAAACCCAGGTCTATCAAATTAATCAACCTGCTTTTTATCATGAATAATCGAGAAAATAAAATAAACATTCCCAATCCCAGTACTGTTGCTACCTGATTGGGCCCAAAGCCGCCGGAGGCTTCATAATTGGATTGTGTCCCCGTAAGCACATCCCTGATATTTGGAGTATATATATATAAATAGCAGGTCATTGCGATAATGGGTAGTAATACTGCCAGTAAAATTTCCTGCAAGCGTTCCGGCGGCATCTTTCTGTTATAACAATACAAAGCAGAAATTGCCAGGCATATGGGGCCACTTAAATTAAAACTAACCGCATTTAAAAAGTTTGTACTATAGTTTAGATTAATAGCCGAAAAAAAGACTCCAGGCAGTAAAAAAATAACATAAAAGAGATATGGCCAGGATTTACGTGTAAATCCTTTAAAGAACATACCTATGACCAAAAACCCTATTACGGCAAATTTTGCAAATTCGTATGAAATACCGGATCCACCCGTCATTCTGGAAAATACCTCAAACCCGGTTATATAACCTGCAGCCAGTAATACTTCATCTTTTTTGTTTCCATTGGAAAGAATACGAATTAAAAAATATCCTATAATCCCAAACAAAAATATCTTAGAAGTGAATTCTGCCAAATAGATCACAATAGCCATAAATATATGGACGATGATCAATTGAAAGTATGTTATTTTTTTTAGGGGTTTAATGGCTACTATCTTTATAATGCTCTATTAAAAGAGGTAAAACCTTTTTTAGAGAATAATTACTAATTATATGTTTATGAAATGCATCTGCATCAAGAATCCTGTTTTCTTTATTCTTTATATAGAACAACAGCGCATTGGCCAAAGCTTCAGAATTCTTTGAGGCTACTGTCTTCCCAAATGTACTAATTACTTTTTCACAATACCCAACATTGGTAGCAACTACTGCAAGTCTTGCCAAACCATACTCTAAAAGTGCTATCGGTAGGCCTTCACTTTCTGAGGCCAATACTCCTATCCTCGCTTCTTGCAGTGATCTTTCGATATCATCTTTTGCTCCTTCAAAAAATACAGATCGTTTCAATCCGTGTTCCGAAACAAATTCTTTCAGTTCTCCGGAATAGGAATCCTCAAAGTCCTTACCTATTAGCCGAAGCTCCCAATCCGGAAACTCACCGTGTACTTTTTTAAAGGCCCGTAATAAATTAAGATGGTCTTTTGGTACTCTTAAATTTGCCAGGCACACTATTTGTTTTTTACGTTCTTCCTGTTCAGAAGAAAACAGAGTCTGATCTACAAAATTAGGAAGGTAAACAACCTTCTTAGTAGCCAGATGTTGTTTGCACCATTCTTGTAAGTCTTCATTAACGGTAATGATCTTTTTGAAAAAGAATGAACACAGATATAACGCTTTATTTTTACTTCTGTTAGTGAAAACACGTTTTCCGTGGTGTTCATGCCAAATGAGTTTGATCCCGGGGCTTATTATTTTTAGTAACGTTGCAAAAAAGTAGGATGTAGTATGTGCATGTACAATATCTACCTTATGCTGTTTTACAAATTTCCGAAGCCTGAACAATGCTGAAAGATCCAGTGTACTTTTCTTATTCAGAAAAAGATATGATACCTCATGACTGACTTTTGATCTTAAAATTCCTTCATTTCTTGTAACGCATAAACAGGAATCTTCAATGTGAGAAGACAAAGCATTTGCAAAAGTAACTGCGATCCGCTCCGCACCACCTGCTTCTAATGAATCTATAAGTTGTAATACCCTCATGCCAATAGCTTCTTAATTTCAGCTTCAAAATAATCAATTGTATAGTGATGTGACCATTCTTGTGCCTGTTCGCTTTGTTGCGCAAGTCCTCCCGGGTTTTCCAATGCGTTACTCAATTGTACCATATCGGTTTCCAAAACACCGCTTAGCAGCATACCTCGTTTACCTGCATCTAGCATCCAGGGTACACAAGAAACCTTTGTTACAATTGGAATAGTACCCCAGAACATAGCCTCGGCTACTACTTTGGGCCAACCTTCAGATCTTGAAGGTAAAATCAAAAAATGACTTTTTTTATAGGCTTTTTCTACAACTTCTGAGGTCTGATTTCCGTGTAAAGTAACAGCTTCAGACACATTGTGTTGTTGAATATATTCTTCGATCCTCGCTCTTTCACTACCCTCTCCATATATATCCAATCGGCATTCAATCCCTCTTTGAAGCAACCCGCAAATCAATTGTAATACATACAAAGGTTGTTTACCGGGAACCAGGCTTCCTACAAAAAGGAACCTGTATGGGGATGAAAAATCCTTCGCAGATGAAATCTCAATTTTACTTTTCGGGTAGGTAGCAGTAAAAAAAGGTTTGATGTTATGGGTTTGATCCGGCCAGTTGCCATATACAAGGACCTGCATGTTCTTTGTGAGCAAAGTATTGCTAAGTATCCATTTTTGAAGGCGGTAGCTTAAAGGTTGCTTTGCATTTGGGTCCCAGTTTCCCGCATATTTTGCTGTTTTGGGTTTCTTCGGAAAAAAAACCTGCATACAGCAACCTATCAATCCTATAGTTCCCGGGCATCTTAAATGAATGTGATCTGCTTTTCGCATCTCATTGAAGATCTTCCATTTAATTACCGAGAGGTTCCATAACGCTTTTACGGCTTCAGAAAAAGAAATGAATGAGATAGCCGGAATAGCAGAAATATTTACAGAATCTGAAACATACGGAGAATGGATACTGGAGGTTTCGTTTTTGGAAAGTGGGGCAACTATCCTTATATCATCTACATATGTCCCCCAAATATTCATCTCTCTTATGTAAGGCCCGTAAGCATACAGAGCTGTGCCTTTTTTGTAATGAGGTGTGTGTGTTATGATTGCAAATTTCATCTGCCGGGTTTGTTGACCAGTAAACTAAACCATCCTGCGGTTCTGCCCAAAGCTTCAGTAAAAGCTTCTTTCTTTTTATTCCCTGTAATGGTATTACTTAACCGTATCAAAGTTAAAAGAAAAGAGGTTGCGTTCCATTTTAATCGAGCCTTAAATGAAGGGTCCGGATGTTTTACACGCCAAACATACCATCCGTTTCGAACAACCATTTTTCCATAAGCATATTTATTGGGCCTTCCGGAACCATCATGGTAGTGATACAATTGCGCTGCGGTATTGACGTATAGTTTTCCCTTTTTTGAAAGCCGGAGTGTATAGTCTGCATCTTCATAAAGGCCATAGCCTTCAAAATATTCGGAAAATTTTTGAGTGTCCAACACTTGCTTTCGGTACGATGCTACTCCTCCCATAAACTGTTCTACTTCATAGACCTTTCCACTGGGAGGAAGAAAACTTACACTTCTGCCATGAGCAAAGTCGGGTAAATGAGCCGGAGGCCTGTTAGTATCCAGTCCCAGCTTCTTGCGAAGTACAAATCGCGATCCGTCCTTACGTATCCAGCCATCAAACACGAATTGTCTTTGGGAAGGTTCTCCTCCTTCATTCAATAGTTTCCAACTGGTCTCATTGATAATATACCCCCCTACTCCAAGCGCTTCAGGATAAGTTTTGTATGTAGCTATAAGTGTTTCAAAGTAATGAGGTGTTAAAACAATATCATCATCTAAAAAGCAAACAATATCTATATCTTCTTTCACTTTTTGGATACCGTAATTTCGTTGCCTGGTAAGTCCTCTGTCACTATCTGAAACCTTATGATATTCCAGGTTTGAAAAACTCTTTTCCTCTAAAATAGTTTCAGTAGCATCGTTTGTTGAACCATCCACAATGATAATTTGATCGGGGTATAGTGATTGTTCTTCAACCGACAGCAATAATTTTTGCAACGGTTGAGGGCGCATATACGTACAAATTATTAGTGTAAACTTCATGGCTTCTGTATTTGATGGGCCCAGAAAACACTACTGTTCCATCGTTTCTTCATTTCTTTGAGGTACGAAATTGGGTTTTTATTTGATTGTTGTTTATAAAACTTCAGAAATAATAATACTTTATATCCGTGAACCTGCTCCTTGATCCTGTGTTTCAATTTAAATAACATAACTGTTGGCGCCGGCTTGGGCGGGTTTTTTTCGTTTTCCCAGGGTTTTGCAACAGGCTCTCGAAATCCGCCGACAGGTGCTTTTAAATGTGCCAATTGTATAAAAGGGTTGTATAGTACATCGCATCCCCGGTTTCGTAATTGCATCCCATAATCCTTGTCTTCACCATAACCAAATTCAAAAGAGGTATCATAGAATGTTTTCCGTGCCATGGAAGACGCTACCACACTGCAACCTGAACCAAAGGAACTCCATTGATGAATCTCCTTAAAGACCTCTTGCTCCCCTTCCATAAGACAACTTAACGTAACTGCTTTACAATGGTAGGCAGAAAGAAAGGAAAATACATCTGCAATCATCGTTGAAGAAAACCGAATGTCATCATCTGCCATAAAAACCCATGGAGCCGTAACTTCCATAAGGGCCAGGTTCCTGGCTTGACAAGCTCCGGTCTTATGAACAAAACGATGAACAATTTCAAAAGGCCAGTCTTTGGTACTGAGATAGTCTAATTCTGTTTGAGATGTAGGGTCCGGATTCTGTTCTATAATGATCACTTTTTTGGGTAGAATTGTTTGTTGTGACAGATCTTTCAGTACATCTTGTAAGTATTTCTTTCTACCTATGGTTGGAATAATAACATCCATTCCTTCTTCTGAAAAAGAGCTGTCGGGCATTATAGAAGCTGTTTCAAAAACAGGAGAGTACCGAAGTAATTTTTTATGAAAGAATCCCTTCAAAAAAGAAAGCAACGGTATTCTTTTTTCGTATATCCAGAAATTTAAAAGCAACAGATACATCCAACGTGTCTTGTAATGTTGAAATACAAACCTGAAAAGATAATTGTTACTCTTCTTTTTTGGTTTGTTAATGTCACCAAGAGATGACAGGTCTAGTAATTTTGGTGCTGAATAGCACAACAATCCATGCCGTTGCCCGGATTTAGCTATAGATGTTAGAACATAATCGCTATCTCCTTCAGGAATTATTGTTTCAAATAATACCAGGGCCGATGCATGAATAGCTCCTACATCACTACTCATTTTCCAGGTTGGATACAGAACGTCCCTTTGTATATTCACAAAAGGAGAATCCTCTACATAACCGATCGTATTGGGTATGGTATATATTCCATTAACATCATAACTTACCATTACCCTGTTGTGAACAAAGAGTGAAGGAATCATTTCCTTGTTTAAAAAAGGATAGTAGTTAGTATGGCACCAGACCAAAACTTTTTCGGGAAATGAATTCGCCAGAACATACAAAGCAGATACCAAATTCTTTCCTTCCAATTGGGAATGCCCATCAGGAAATACCCTGGAAACCATACCGTCCGTATGTGTCACTACAATCATTTAGTAATAAGTGATTTGTAAAACATTATATTTTTTTCAACTATCTGATGAATATCGAACGTATCTTCAATTTTTTTTCTGGCATTTTTTCCTATTTCAACTGCTTTTTCTGGGTCATCAAAAAGCTCTGAAATGGTTTCGGTATAATCTGTTACTTCGTTTGGGTCTATTAAATAACCATTTTTTCCATGGTCTATTAATTCCTGAGCCCATCCATAATTTGTATTGACAACAGCCTTTTGCAACGCCATAGATTCTATGGTAACCATCCCCAATGTTTCTGCCAGGGAAGGAAACACGCACACATGTGCTTCTTTTATATGGTCTTTTACCTTTTCATAAGGTACCTTACCTAAATACTTTACTCTTTTTTTTGCTTTTTCTGAAAGAACCTCCTCTACCAATTTCCATGTGGAAGCTGTGCCTGTTTGCAGGTCTGATGCATCGCCTCCAATTAGAATTAGCTCGGCATGAGCATACTCTTCAACCAGTTTGTTGAACATCTCTGCCAGTTGAAAAACACCTTTCTTTCTGATCACGGTTCCAATATTCAATAACCGATAGGGTACAAAGCGTTCCGGGTTTTTGTTTTCAAAATGCTCCAGATTAAGCCCGTAATGTATCGTGGTCACTTTGGAAGGGTTGAGCTTAAACAGTTCGGCACTTTTAGTACCTGCATAGGTAGTCGGAGCAATATAAGCTACGGCCTTTTGCACTCCGTTTTTTTCAAAAAAGCGATTCTTTCCTTTTTGTTTTCTACCTTCCAGATGGCAGAAATAGGTATCACTCCCGTGAAAACGAATCACAAGTGGAGCTTTTAACCTCATAAAAGCAGTTATTCCTGTCCAATCCGGTGCTTCTATAGCATCAATATTTCCTGAAACAATGTGTTTGTTCACATATTTTTCTATGTGTTTTCGGTATAAATAAAAGCCCAGCAAAGGATATGTCTTACGCTGTATTAAATGAAACGTAATTCCGTTCTCTTCGAAAATTTCATTTTGCTTCTGGTTGTATATAAATAATGAGACCGAAATACCTTTAACGGCCAGTCCATTGACCAAATTCTTAATACTTGTAGCAATCCCGGCAGCTTTAGTTACTTTAGGGTGAGGGTATTCTGAAGTTAAAAAAGCTAGGTGCATTAGTTTACAATTTTAGATATGCGGTTCCAGATCCTCTCTGAAGCATGTTGCGCTGGATGTAAATTAACAATTTTAAACCACTCTTTTGCTTCGGTAACAGTTTTTGGAACTCCCGACAACATTTTTTCTATTTGGCCCGCAATTTCATTGGGATGATCCAACCAAACAACAGCTTGAGAAGAAGGCATGGACCTAAAATGTACATAATCGTATAAATACACCCCTTTTTGTGGTATCTGTTCCGGGTTCAGGTAATTATAGTTCATATATGCACATGGTTTATCGTGGGCTACGTAGTCAAAGACCATACTGGAGGCAAGGTTGATCACTCCTTTGGTATGGGCTATGATGTTCGCCTGTAAATTAAGGTCCTCGGCAGTAGGCAAAATAGTATTCCATCCGCCTCCAATCTTTTTCCAAAGCGGGGGAATATCGATCAGGACATCATTATAATCTTTTAGTACAGTATCATACCTGCCGGAAAAATCAACAGGGCACCTTCTAAAAATGATCTTAAGTTGCAAGCCTTGCGTGTTTAGTTTTCTTACAGCTTCCGCAACATCTTTAACATACAGTTCGTCCTTTGGAGAGGTTGTTATATCATCACCACTATAGCACAAATAGGTAGTATTTGGGTCCAAACGATATTTTTTACAAAAGGCATCTCTTGAAAGAATTCTGCTTTCTTCAAAATGGGGTTCAAACTGTGGTGTTCCCGTAATATTTACCTGTTTTTGATCGATATACCTGTGATAATGCAAAAGCTCTTTTTGCATGAGTTCACTCCACACAAAATAATGGTCTGTAGTAATAACCGTAGTCGCTTTTGGGACATTATCCCATGAAAAAATAAACGATCCGGTTGGAATACCCAGGTCCTGTGCTGCTGTTAACGGTGCTATTGCAGTAACAGATCGCTGGCTAGTACAAAACACAAAATCCGGTTGTTCCTTTTCCAGGACTTCTTTGCAAGCTTGATAATATGTTGTTTTACGTTCTGTATCCACTATTTTAGCACGTAATGTTCCCAGTTTTTTTTCTGAGAAATACAATTTACTATAAAAGCGAACCAATAAACTTTTTGCTGAAGCCTTTATGTTCTTATAGGAGAGTGGAAACAAGTACTCAAAATAGATCGGGTCCTTATCTCTTTCTGAAAATAATTTGATCTCAATATGTTTTTGGGCATTCTTCAAGACATTGGTATACCAATGGGCCTTAGGTTTATCGATCTTTATTTCGGAGAAGCCAATGCTTTTGATATCAAAAGGGGTGGCATTCCAAAAGATCACTTCATAGCCTTTTTCAATACCTAAGGAATAAAAGGAAGTATATGCGAAATTGCGAAGGCTTACCCCGTCCGGAAGTAGTACAAAAATTTTCTTTTTAGGTTTTGTCACGAAATTGTTTTTGGTTGCTCAATTGCCACAATGTATCGCCTTTAAGAGCTTGTAAAAATAAAGACGCACTGTTTCCTTCTCCAAAGGACTCTTCATTGGCAGATGTTATTGTCTTATTCTTTGCTTCGGTTATAGAATCCAAAATCGAAGTTGCTTCGTATGTACAATGAATAATATCTTCATGTATTGCCCTGTTTTGTTGCCTGCTGCCAATATTTACCGTTGGGATGTGATAATAGGGTGCTTCTCTTATTCCCGCACTCGAATTTCCTATCATAAATTCTGCATTTTTCAATAAAGTGAGAAAATATTCAAATCGGATGGAAGGAAATATTCTAAAACGGTTATTGCCCCTTAAACGTTTATAAGCTTCAAAAATAGCATCACTTCCCAAATCATTGTTAGGGTAGATCACTACATAATTAGTATCGTCTTTTAACAATGCATCCACAAAATTGGCGGCATTTGTTTTCATTTGTTCAAACTCTGTAGTAACAGGATGGAACATTGCTACAGCATAGTGTTCAAATGGAATTTCATAATATCTTTTTACTTCGGCCAGATCCGGTAAATTTCCGGAAAACATAATATCGACATCCGGAGAACCTATTTCAAAAATAGATTCACTTAATTCGCCCATCTGCTCTAATCGTTTGGCAGCAGAAGCATTAGAGACAAAATGTATATGGCTTAATTTACTTGCAGAATGTCGTATTAGTTCATCTACCGTACCAGAAATTTCACCTCCTTCAATATGTGCCACCAAAATATTATTAAGCGCTCCTACGATAGCTCCTGCAAGTGTTTCTACACGATCTCCGTGAACCACTATCAAATGAGGTTTCAATTTGTTCACATAGGTTGAAAAGCCTTCAATGGTCCGTGCCAAACTTAGGTCCATTGTTCCTTGTGGTGTCTGGTTATCAAATGTATAAATATGCTGAAAGCCACTTTTCTCAATTTCCATGACGGTAAAACCATATTTTTGTTGCAAATGCATTCCAGTTGCAAAAATGTGTGGTTCAAAGTCCTGGTCTTCCTCAAGAATACGCAGTAGTGATTTAATTTTCCCAAAATCGGCGCGGGTTCCCGTTAGAAATGCTATTTTCTTCATACGTCTATATCTTCCCAGCTTAGTTGTACATCGGTTTCAATATCTCTGGAGGCTTTTTTCCCTAAAATGCCGTTGAACTTTTCCGCAAGGATCTCTCCAGTTCCGGGTCGTTTCACCCAAAGGTTTTCTTTAGAGAACTTTTCTCCTTTTTGAATAGGTTGAATGGTGCATACCGTAGCAAATGCAAAGTCTATTGTAACCTGTTCTTCTTTAGCCGGTTTTTTAGTTCCTCCTCGCATCTGCCAGATCTCTTCGCTTCCACGTATCAAATCTGCACATTCTGCCTCATCCATACTACACACAATATCGGGCCCGGTTCGTTGCTTGTGATCCGTAAAATGACGTTCCAGGATAGAAGCCCCTAAAGCGACTGCTCCCAGGCAGGCATTATTATTAAGTGTATGGTCACTCAAACCAAATACCTTATCCGGAAATGCTTCATGCAGCTCTGTCATCGCTCCAAAACGTACTAGATGAACAGGAGTAGGATATAAATTAGTGGTATGTAAAAGAGCCACAGGAACCTGGTACTCATCAAAAATGGAAACTGCT
>JANQOS010000143.1 GCA_028285705.1 Altibacter sp. | reverse complement strand
ATACCAGGTAATGTTTTCCCTTCCAGCATTTCCAACATAGCGCCTCCTCCCGTAGAAACATAGCTCACTCTATCTGTAAAATTGAATTTCTTAACGGCAGCAACAGAATCTCCTCCTCCTACCAGTGAAAACGCTCCCTCTTTTGTTGCGTGAGCAATAGCATTTCCTAAAGCTATAGTGCCTTCTGCAAATGGGGCCATTTCAAAAACTCCTACGGGACCATTCCATAAAATAGTTTTCGATACTGCGATTACTTCAGCAAAATCTTCATTGGTCTTAGGCCCGGTATCCAGACCCATCCAACCTTCAGAGATAGTATAAGCATCACTTATTGACGTATTGGCAAATTCAGAAAAGCTATCGGCTATAACGGCATCCGTGGGAAGGTGTACCTGTACATTTTTCTCTTTAGCCTTTTCAAGGATCTCAAGTGCTAATTCTTGTTTATCCTCCTCTACTAAGGAACTTCCTATACTGCCTCCTTTAGCTTTTACAAAAGTAAAGGCCATTCCGCCACCTATGATTAAATGGTCTACTTTATCCAATATATTCTCAATGATGGTGATCTTTGAAGATACTTTTGCACCTCCTATAATAGCGGTTACAGGTGTCTGGCTATTAGTAAGTACCTTGTTTACATTCTCGATCTCTGAGGCCAGTAACAAACCAAAACATTTATTTTGAGGAAAGAAATCTGCAATTACAGCGGTAGAAGCATGTGCTCTGTGTGCTGTTCCAAAAGCATCATTTACGTAAATGTCTCCTAATGCAGAAAGTTGCTGTGCAAAATTACGGTCGCCTTTTGTTTCTTCTTCATAATAGCGAAGGTTTTCCAGTAATAAAATTTCTCCGGGAACTAAATTTGAGACTGCTTCTGTTGCCATGTTTCCTATACAGTCCTCAACAAATCTAACATTCACGCCTAAAGTTTCGGAAGCGGTTTTCACAATATGCTGTAGTGAGAACCTTTCTTCTTTATTTTTTGGCCTTCCCAAATGGGTCATCAAAATACAGCTTCCCCCATCTTCTAAGATTTTAATAATAGTAGGTTTTGCAGCCTCTATGCGAGTAGTATCGGTAACTTCAAGGTCGTCATTCAAAGGAACATTGAAATCCACCCGGATAAGCGCTTTTTTATTGTTAAAATCAAAGTCATTTACAGTTTTCATATGCATGTATTTCTGCTGCAAATATACAAGTTTAGCACTTCTTTTTTCGAACTAAAAAAAGTGTAGTTTTGTAAATGGATTTTTCTGAAATAATTGGTCAAAAACATCTTAAGGTATACCTCGCAAAAACGATAGAAAACAGTCGTGTGCCACATGCACAATTATTTGTGGGTGTTAATGGAACCGGGCTTTTACCAATGGCAATTGCTTATGCTAAACAGCTTTTATGCAACCATTACGAAAAGAATAGTCCCGAGTTTGAAATTTGCGCCCGAAAAGTTGATAAGCTATCACATCCCGACCTCCATTTTGTATATCCCGTAAACACAAACGATACCGTCAAAAAGAATCCTGTATCTTCTCTTTTTACCGAAGAATGGCGAAGTTTTGTGATCGCCAATCCCTATGCTTCCCTTTTTGATTGGTTTCAAAATTTAGGAATAGAGAACAAGCAAGGTAATATTAGTGTGCGCGAAGCCGAAGAGATCTCTAAAAAACTGTCCTTAAAAGCCTACGAAGGAGGTTACAAAGTTATGATCATATGGATGGCAGATAAAATGAACACGGAATGCGCCAATAAAATTCTCAAAATTGTAGAAGAACCGCCGGAAAAAACAGTGTTGTTGCTACTTACCGAAAATGAAGAGCACATTTTAACCACAATTAAATCTCGTTGCCAGAAATTACATTTTCCACTACTTCCGGAAGAGGAAATTGCAATGATTCTTACTCAAAAGCATGGGATTGCAAAAAACACCGCAAAAAAAATAAGCAGGCAGGCCCATGGTGATTATAATAAAGCATTGCATATAATGCATCACGATGGTGACGACCTGACATTTGAAAAATGGTTTGTATCCTGGGTACGAACCGCCTTTAGGGCAAAAGGAAACAAAAAAGCCGTTAATGATCTGATACAATGGAGCGATACTATTGCCGGGCAAGGCAGGGAAACCCAAAAGAAGTTTCTCCGTTTTTGTATTGAAGTATTTAGGCAGGCTTTACTTAAAAATTACAAAGCAGATTCGCTACTCTTTTTTGAATCTGAAGAGACCGGTTTTTCAATTGAGAAGTTTGCTCCTTTCATTCATCAAAATAATATTTTTGAAATTACAACCGCTTTAGAAGATGCTACTTACCATATCGAACGAAATGGAAATGCCAAAATTATTTTTACAGATCTATCTATTCAATTAACGCGGTTAATTCATAAGACCGAGCTGGTATAAGCGCCTATTATTGAGAATAAGTATTGTATAGATTTTAATTATTGTTTAGCGCTTTAAATTCTGGCCTCCTGGGCCGTTTTGATTTTCAATGAGGTTTCTAGTACGTCTATAGCAAAATATTGCGTTAAACCGCCTTAAAATTGATTATTTGGTCTTTTTGAAGCAATAAATAAGAGAAGAAAACTCTTTTGTACGCCAGGCAGCCATATTTGACCAGAATCCTATAAAAAATGCCTTAATGGAAAATCTATTTTTGGTTTTGTATTTTTCTGAAAGTAAGCTCACATAAAACGAATCAAAAATCATTGGTTTTATTTTTAAGAGCTTCATTTCTCCTGAAAATAATTTTTGCATCGATGTTCTTGAAAAATGCCAAAGGTGCCTTGGCACATCATAGGCGGCCCAAAATTCCTTATAATACTTTGCATCAAAAGATCGAAAGTTAGGTACAGCTACAATTAAAGTACCCCCCGGCTTTACAAAAGTTTCTATTTTAGAAATCGTTTCTTTTAAATCGGGCAGGTGTTCTAAAACATGCCATAGTGTAACAACATCAAATTGTTTTCCTTCCAGATCGTCAATAGAAATTTCACTATCTATTCCTTTTTCACTGGAAAAAGCCCGTGCCTTTTCGTTAGGCTCAACCCCGTATACTTCCCAGCCATTGTCTTTGGCCAGCTTTAAAAATTCTCCTGTTCCGGCACCAATGTCCAATAAAGACCCCGGGCTCTTATTTAAAAAAGTAATCAGTCTTAACTTCAAAGCCAGTGAATATTTTTTTACGGTCTGATACAGTGTTGCCAGTAGCCCCTTTTTGGCGTCTGTGTGAGAAATATATTCCTCGCTCTCGTAATAAGAAGAAAGGTCTTCTTTGTTGGGTGCCGGGCAAGTGATCAACATTTCCTTTTCCGGCTCATACAACAAATCAAAAGATTCTCCCGAAACGAGAAAATCTTTTGTAGTTAAATATATGTTTTCCTGGCTTTTTTTCAATTTACACACTTAGTTGTTCCACGTGGAACAACTTATTTAACGCCCCATATATACAAGCATGACCGAGATATCGTTTGGTGAAACACCACTAATTCTGGATGCCTGCGAAACTGTTGTTGGTTTGATCGCGCTTAGCTTTTCCTTTGCCTCATAGGACAATGATTTAAGTTTTGAATAATCAAAGTTTTCAGGTATCCTGATCTCTTCTAAGCGATTTAATTTATCGGCATTATTCTTTTCTTTTGCAATGTATCCGGCATATTTGACCTGTATTTCGGTTTGCTGAAGAACTTCCGCGTCTAATTTGTTTTCCGCGATATGCGCTTCTACCGAGTCAATTTTCCTAATATCATCCATGGTAATATTGGGCCGTGAAAATATCTTGAACATCTTATCACTTTGTTTTATAGCCGCAGATGATTTAGATTCCAATATTGGATTTATCTTTTCCGGGGCGACACTGGTCTCTTTAAAAAACCGAATGAATGCATCTGAGTCTTCCTTTTTCTTCTTCATTTTTTTCATTCGCTCATCAGTAGCCAGTCCAATTTCATGCGATTTTGGAGTAAGCCTGAAATCAGCATTGTCCTGCCTTAATAAAGTTCTGTATTCTGCCCTTGAAGTAAACATTCTATAAGGCTCTTCGGTTCCTTTTGTTATAAGGTCATCTATTAAAACACCAATATATGCTTCATCTCTTTTTAAAATAAAAGGATCCTTTTCAATCACCTTAAGGTGCGCATTAATTCCAGCCATTAGTCCCTGCGAAGCAGCTTCTTCATAACCGGTGGTACCATTGATCTGTCCTGCAAAAAAGAGTCCGGAAACCAGTTTGGTCTCTAATGTATGTTTCAATTGAGTAGGGGGGAAATAGTCATATTCTATGGCGTAGCCCGGCCTAAAGAGCTTTACGTTCTTAAATCCTTCTACTTTTCGCAAAGCGTTAAATTGAACATCTTCCGGCAAGGATGTAGAAAAACCGTTAATATAATACTCTACAGTATCCCAGCCTTCAGGTTCAACAAATAACTGATGCTTTTCTTTATCTGCAAATCTGTTTATCTTGTCTTCAATAGAGGGACAATAACGCGGACCTATACTTTTAATAGCTCCATTGAACATTGGAGAACGGTCAAAACCCTCCTTTAAAAGCTCATGCACTAAAGTGCTGGTATACGTCATATGACATGGCCGTTGCTCTTTTAAGGGCTGTGTAGAATCTAAATAAGAAAACTTTTCAGGAATATCGTCACCCGGTTGAATGATCATTTTAGTAAAATCCAAAGACCTGCCATCTACTCTGGGTGGGGTTCCTGTTTTCATTCTCCCTGCATCAAAACCAAGATCAACTAACTCTTTGGTGATTCCGGTAGCCGCACGCTCCCCGGCCCTACCTCCACCAAATTGCTTTTCGCCAATATGAATCACCCCGTTTAAAAAGGTGCCGTTTGTAAGAATAACTGTTTTTCCTCTAACTTCAAGACCCAATGAAGTCTTAACTCCAACTACTTTTTCACCTTCTGTAATGATGCCAGAAACCATTTCCTGATAAAAATCAAGGTTCCTGGTTTGTTCCAATGCAAGCCTCCATGCTTCTGAAAATCGCATACGGTCACTTTGTACTCTCGGGCTCCACATGGCAGGGCCTTTTGATTTGTTGAGCATTTTAAACTGTATAGCGGTTTTATCTGAAACTATACCACTATACCCTCCTAAAGCATCAATCTCACGTACGATTTGTCCCTTAGCAATACCTCCCATGGCAGGATTGCAAGACATTTGCCCAATATTCTGAAGGTTCATTGTGATCAACAGTGTTTTGGAGCCTAAATTAGCTGCAGCTGCAGCTGCCTCAGAGCCTGCATGACCTCCACCAACAACTATTACATCATATTCTTTTTGAAACATAGTATTTCATTTGTTCCACGTGGAACATTATAAAAATTTTTAAGGGGTGCAAATATAGTGTAAATTACTTAAAATCAATAAGTTAAATGATAAAAAACTGAAAATCAGACCTCTAGACAAAAGTACGCCTCTTGAGTGCTTCATCTTCTTTCTTGCGCATTAATGCGGCGTCCGCATCCAATTTGTCCTTAAATCCACAAAAATGAAGTATTCCATGAATCATAACCCGGTGTAACTCTGCTTCAAAATCAGTAGAAAAAATTATGGCATTTTCTTTAACCCTTTCTACAGAAATATAAATTTCTCCATGTACTTGTTTACCTAAAGTGTAGTCGAAACTTATTATATCTGTAAACGTATCATGGTCCAGGAACTCTACGTTGAGCTTGTGTAAATACGCATCATCACAAAATATATATGCAATATCTCCTTCTTCATAGCCTTCGGAAGTAATACTATCTGAGTTCCATTTTGTGACTGCATTGGAAACATTCAACTGGAAATTTGTTTCAGAATAAAATTCAATCATTTTTTTCCTTAAAATACGTCTGTACCCGTTTCTTGTATTCTTGACGCAAAGGTAACGCCTCGCGATTTAAAATTTCAGTAGAATTAAAATATTTTTTCACATCGTCCGGCGATAATCTCAAACTGTTTTGGTAGTTGGTCCGGTTTGTTCGGGACTCCCTTCTGGTTTCCTGTCCTTGTTCAAAATCTGCTTTATCCAGCTTAAGTAATTCATACTTTAAATTAAGCATTTTTTCCAACGTCCGTTGATTAAAACCTTTATCAAGTAGCTGCTGTTCGATATCTTCCATTTGGCGCAACAGATCGCCTCCTTTACCCTTTAAACCTTCTTTACTAAGCTTGTCCTGGAGTTGCTGCCTAAGCATTTGTTGTTGTTTGTATATTTCATACAACTCTCCGTTCAAATCTTCGTTTTCACCTTCTCCTTCTCCACTATTGCCATCTTTTCCATCTCCTTGTCCGTCATTCCCTTTTTCTCCATTATTACCATCACCTTGACCATCTCCTTCTCCACTTCCTTCACCTTCGCCCTGGCCTTCTTTTCCTTTTTGCATTCCTTCTTTCATCTTTTCTCCAAGGCTTTCCTGTTTCTCAATTATATCCGGTAATTGAAATCCTTTTCCCTGTCCTTCTCCTTGTCCTTGCCCCTTTCCTTTACCGGCACCCGCTCCAAAGCTAGGCATATTCATCGCATTTTGCATACTGTTGAGCAACTCACTTAATAAAATGGCAAGTTCATTTGCGCCGGTAACTGTGTATTGCTGATTGGATATTCCCTGTCGCATTTGGTTTTCCGCGAGTCGCTCCAAAGATTTGTCAATATTGTATTGTACTTCGGTCAAAGACTCATTAATACTATTGCTGATCATGGGTTGACGTAAGGAAAGCGCGAATAAACTATCATCAATATGCTCAAAATTTAATTTTAGATCATTTTGTAGGTTCAGCTTTTTTCCAAAAACAGGGTTGCCGTATTTTGTCTTCTTAAAGTCTTCCATAAGGCTTTCCTGCTCAAAAGAAAACACTACAAGGTTGTCCAGTATCTGCCGTAGCATTTCTACATCTTCTTCAATGGTTTCCATCTGTCCTGCCTGCATTTGCATCTGCATTTGCTGGCCCATTTGCTTCATTTTCTTTCCTGCTTTCTTTTGATTTTCCGAAGCTCCCTTTTTATTGTTCTGTTGTAAATTGTTTGTTGCTTTTTGTTGTTCTTCCTTCACTTGTTGCTCTCCTGCCTTATCCTGCGGAATATCCATGGGCGTTTTTAGGCCATCATTCTCCTTTTTAAGCTCCTCCATCTGTTTTTTATATTCTTCAAATTCCTTGTTGAGCTCTTCTTGTTTTTCCTTGGTGTTCTCATCTTCCGGAGCGTCTGCAAGTTTTTCTTGTTTTTCGCCTAGTTTATAAATTTCCTCAGCAAGTTTTTCGGCCTTTTTGTTCACATAATAACGTTTTGTCAACTCCAAAAGCTGTTCAAGGTTCTTTTCCTGGTTTTTGTTCTGCTTGGCAAGTTTTTCCAGTTTTTCGGTCAGCTCTTCTTTCTGGATCTTTTCCTGAAGTTTTTCTAACTCCTCCAGGAGTTTTTCATTTTCTTTCAGGCGTTCTTCATTTTCCTCCAAACGTTCCTTCAGTTGCTCCTTATATGGGTCTTCTTCATTCTCAGGTTGAAAATTCTCCAGGTTTTCTTTCAGCTCCTTTGAAAAATTCTTCATCATTTCTTCCTGCTGCTTTTGTCGCTTTATGAAGTTCTCCAGCTTCTTTTTGTCGTTCCAGTTGAGCTCATTTTTTTCTTTTTGTGTTTTGGACAGTTCTTCCAGTTTCTTTTCCTGATCTC
This sequence comes from Altibacter sp., assembly GCA_028285705.1. Taxonomy (GTDB): domain Bacteria; phylum Bacteroidota; class Bacteroidia; order Flavobacteriales; family Flavobacteriaceae; genus JANQOS01. The sequence goes on along the minus strand of JANQOS010000143.1, from coordinate 8,270 downwards.
TCAAATCTTCGAGCGATTTATCCAATCCTTTTATAGAGTTCTCCTGATTTTGAAGTTGTTCATCTTCCCTCTCGTCCTCGGTTAGTTTTCTAAATGTGTATATCCCCGATTTACTGGACTTAAATCTATGGATGGCATCATTATCAAAAACCTCAAAATAATATTCGTAGGCTACACCATCCGAAAGTTGAAGGTTGCCGGGAAAGGCATATACAAACTGATCAAAGTTTGTTTTGTTAAGAGGCAATGGTTCTGTCTTTTTTTGCAGTTCCTCTCCTTCAGGATAATAGACCAGTTGTAGTTTTGTTAACCCGTAATCATCGCTTACACGGCCAAGAAAATATACCAATTGGCTGTTTGTACTGTCCCTTTTTGATTGTATGTCGATCTCCGGATATTCATCTTTAATAACTCCCAGGGTAAAAGAAAGGTTTTCGTAGTCTTTTAAATCTTTGTTTGATGTAGTAATGGCATAGTCCAATTTATTATATACTCCCTTGTCAAAAGCAAAGTTTTGGTCTTTTGATAAAAACTCATAGGTGGTATCCTTTGTTTTTAAATGTACCGCATCTGTGTTTTTGGTATTTACTTTCCACGCAACACGAGTACCTTCGGGAATAGTAGCATTTCCAGTACTTTTTAAGACTTCATCTTTTTTTCCTGTATAACCAGGATAATCCAGCACCATCTCAAAAGACAACAGTGATGGCGTTTTAACAACACCGAGGGTGTATTTTTGAGAGTAAACTTTGTTTGCCTTTAATTGAAAATCGATGGTTTCGTCCGGTTGCAAAAAAGTATATTCAAACATACCCGGAGCTGTTTGTTGAAGGTAATAGGTTTCGTCGTTATAATGAATACTTACATTTTCAGGAAGCACCTCTCCTTCCGTGCGTATTTTCAGGGTAAAGCTGTTGTTTTCAATAGCATTCAGGTCCTCATTCAGCACAAGAAATGAAAAAGGAGCAGGTGGTTCGTAGGCAGTGTCATAATTTACTACTCGCTTATAGCTATTGGAAAAAAGGTCCTTTTCTCCCAATATACTGAACAGCACAAAAATTATGATCGGTATAGCCGCATACTTTAAGTATTTAGCGTTCTTTTTAAAATTGACCGCTCTTTTAAATTGAATGGGTTGCAGCTCTCCCGATTTTTGATCTATACTAGCAGCGAGTAATTCACTTTCGCGCTGGTTTTGGTTCAATTGAATTACATTCAGTAGCTTATCATTTACTTGAGGAAAGTGATCTCCTATGATCTTTGAGGCCTCCTCATGAGAAATTCCGCTCTGGAGATTAAACAATTTTAAAAGAGGGAATGCAATAAAGCGAACAAATAGTCCTGCTTCTACAACAACAAATGCCCAAAATAGAATGGTGCGGCCTAGAGGGTCCAACCATAAAAAATATTCGACCAGGAGCGTAATCAAAAAATACAACAGTCCAATAGCGAAGAAAAGGATCGCCCCCTTGATCAACTCATTGGTATAGTATTTTTTTATAAATTGTTCCAGCTTTTGCTGAATGATACTAAATGTACTCATCAATAGGTTTTACTTAGAAACAGAATTTCTAAAATACAACTTTATTTTGTATCAAAAATTGCTCCAAAACACTCTGTTATGAAGGATTTAAAATATCTCGCCGCATTCTCGATCCCCGCTGCAGCTGTTCTTGGGTTGATATTGAGGGGATATTGGGTGTTTTTTACGCCTTTTTTTGCATTTGTTTTGGTTCCTGTCCTTGAAATCCTACTCCCTGTAGAAAACGGAAACCTTTCCGAAGATGAAGCAAAAGCAAAAGGCAAAAACCCTTTCTTTGATATTTTACTTTATCTGAACCTTCCCCTGGTCTATGGTATTCTGGGCTGGTTTTTATGGAGCATCAACCGGGCAGGGTATTCAATGTATGAGTTGGTTGGCCTTACGTTTTCAATTGGAATTGTATTGGGGTCTAACGGGATTAATGTTGCACATGAATTAGGACACCGTAAAACACAATGGGAGAAAACACTTGGAAAGTCATTATTGCTTCCGGCATTATACATGCATGCATTTTTATATAGAGCATAATTTTGGCCATCACCTTAATGCAGCTACCAAAGAAGATCCCGCAAGCGCAAAGTACAATCAGACCTTATACTCTTTTTGGGTAACTTCCATGGTACGACAATACATAAGCGCCTGGAAAATTCAACGAAATTTGTTGAAACGAGAAAACAGATCTTTTTTCAGTTTTAAAAATGATATGTTTTGGTTCGTTATTTTACAAGTTGCATATGTAGGGAGCATTTTTTTATTCTTCGGAACTACAGCTCTTTGGGTTGCCATTGTGATCGGGCTGATTGGGGCTGTTTTGTTGGAAACCATAAATTATATTGAGCATTACGGACTTAGTCGAAACAAAACCTCTTCCGGGCGCTACGAGAGAATGCAAGAAATTCATTCCTGGAACTCTAATCATGTATTAGGACGTATAATACTCTATGAGCTCACGAGACATAGCGACCATCATTACCGGGCTCATAAAAAATATCAATTACTGGATTGCCATGAAACAAGTCCTCAAATGCCTTATGGCTATCCTACCTCTATGATACTTTCCATGCTGCCACCTTTGTGGTTTGCAATAATGAACAAAAGAATTCCTATTGAAATGCGATCTTAGGATTGTATCTTTGCCTATTCAGAAAAAAGAAGACCATTTATGAGCAAAAAAGTGCGTGTGCGTTTTGCCCCTAGTCCAACAGGGCCGCTCCACATTGGAGGAGTAAGAACCGCTTTATTTAATTATTTATTTGCAAAAAAACACGGTGGTGATTTTATCTTACGAATTGAAGATACGGATCAAAACCGTTATGTTGAAGGTGCTGAAGAATATATTGTTGAAGCGCTGAACTGGCTTGCTATTCCATTTGATGAAGGGCCCGGGAAAGAAGGGGGTTTTGGCCCCTATCGTCAAAGTGAGCGAAAGCATTTGTATAGAGAATATGCGGAAAGCTTAATTGCCAATGGAAGTGCTTATTATGCCTTTGATACTTCGGAAGAATTGAATGCCCATAGAAAAGACCATGAAGCAAATGGAAAAACATTTATCTATAATTGGCACAATCGCTTAAAGCTAAAAAATTCACTGTCTCTTTCAGAAACAGAGACACAGGAAAAATTAGCAGCAGGAGAAGAATATGTCATTCGGTTCAAGTCTCCACAAAATGAAACGCTTCATTTAAGAGATATTATTCGCGGAGATATGGAAATTGATACCAATGTGTTGGATGATAAAGTGCTTTTTAAAAGTGACGGTATGCCTACATATCATTTGGCAAATATCGTAGATGACCACCTAATGGAAATCTCTCATGTGATTCGTGGAGAAGAATGGCTTCCCTCATTAGCTTTACACGTATTACTGTATAAGGCTTTTGATTGGACAGCTCCTCAATTTGCACACTTACCGTTGATCATGAAACCACAGGGTAAAGGAAAATTAAGTAAACGCGATGGTGATAAAATGGGGTTTCCTGTATTTCCTTTGGAATGGAAAACCATAGATGGAGATTTATTTGCCGGCTACAGAGAAGATGGCTATTTGCCTGAGGCCGTTGTAAATATGCTTGCCTTTTTGGGCTGGAACCCGGGAACAGAAAAAGAGATATTCACTCTGGAAGAGCTTGTAAATGCTTTTGAGCTGGACCGTGTACATAAAGCAGGAGCAAAGTTTGACCCCGAAAAAACAAAATGGTATCAGCATCACTATTTACAGGAAATGGATGAGTCTGTTCTTGTCGATCAATTTACAGCTTTACTTAAAGAAAAAGGGATTGTGAATGCGTCGAATGTAGCAACGGTTGTATCTCTTTTAAAGGAACGCGCCACGTTTATGAGCGATCTCTGGGAGCAGGGAAATTTCTTTTTTGAAAGGCCGGTAAGCTATGACGAAAAGGCTTCGGCTAAAGCCTTTAAGGCTGAAACTCCTGAAATTCTACAGAACGTTGTAATGATCCTGGATCAAAACATTGATTTTTCCGCAGCTACTATTTCAGAAAAAGTAAAAGGGTGGATCACTGCACAGGAGATGGGCTTTGGAAAAGTAATGATGCCTTTGCGACTGGCTCTTGTGGGTGAAATGAAAGGTCCGGACGTTTTTGAAATTGCATCTCTTTTAGGAAAAGCAGAAACGATCAAACGTATTGAGAACGCTATTTTGGCAATGGATCAAAAATAAATGACTGCAGCGATTACAATGGTGGAGCTGTGTCCTTCAAACTCTTTGCCGCCATTGGTTTCCAGTTCTTTATCGTTTAGCTTATTGAACATATTGGTCACCCCGTATTGGTAGTGCCCGCTTATACGGAAGTTTTCCAGACCGGCCGTAATACCTCCCATTACATGAAAATTGACCTTTGAAATGTCCTGGATATCGCCTGACCTTAAAGAGGTATAACCATCAACGATATAGTTCTCATACCTGTCCTCTTTAAGTTTCATCTTCCCGTTTACATTCAAAATAGGACCAAACTCCAGGCTCAAATGATGTTTTATGATGTTGTAACTTCCTAAAAAATTCAATTGCGCAGATTGTATGGTATAAGGTACATATTGCTGGTCGAAAGCCCCGCTATTTGTGCCCTGGCCCCTGGCCAAAATCCCTATTTCAGTATTGTAATAATTTATTCCGTAGACCAGGTCGAAATTATTTCTGAAGGAACCTCGAGTAGTAAATCCTGCCATAAAGCCTTCGCCCTGTTCTGTGTTAAAATTTGAAGTATTGATATCAAATAATGTTAATCCGCCATTAATTCCTAATCGATTGTATTCATCAAAGTTTCTTTGCGAATAAGATTGCTGAAAAAGTAATACGGAAAAGGTAACAAACAACAGGTTTTTTAGACTCATAATAAGGGTGCGTTTAAAGCGCGTAAAAATAGCTTTATTTTTGTATCTTCAAAGTCTTTATGAACTAAAATTGACACGCTATGGGAGGATTTCTTTTATTGGTTCCACTTTTTATTTTCGGATTCTTTATTTTATTGGCAGCCGTCTTTACGGTGAAGCAACAAACATCTGCTGTTGTAGAACGCTTTGGAAAGTTTCAAAGTATACGCAATTCGGGATTGCAGTTAAAAATTCCTGTCTTTGATAGAATTGCAGGACGTATCAACCTGAAAATCCAGCAGTTGGATGTTATTGTAGAAACAAAGACAAAAGACGATGTTTTTGTACGATTAAAGATCTCTGTACAATATCAGGTCATTAAAGAGAAAGTATACGATGCTTTTTACAAGCTTGAAAACCCACATGATCAAATTACATCCTATGTATTTGATGTGGTGCGGGCCGAAGTTCCCAAAATGAAATTGGACGATGTTTTTGAGCGAAAAGACGATATCGCAATTGCCGTAAAACAAGAGTTAAACGATGCAATGATCAATTACGGGTATGACATTATTAAGACCCTTGTAACCGATATTGATCCGGATACACAGGTGAAGTCGGCCATGAATAGGATTAATGCTGCAGAGCGCGAAAAGGTGGCTGCAGAGTATGAGGCTGAAGCAGAACGAATTAAAATTGTAGCCAAAGCACGTGCCGAAGCAGAAAGTAAGCGCCTTCAGGGACAGGGTATTGCAGACCAGCGACGTGAAATAGCCCGTGGACTTGAAGAAAGTGTGGATGTATTGAACAATGTGGGAATCAACTCTCAGGAAGCATCTGCTTTGATTGTAGTAACACAGCACTACGACACATTGCAATCTATTGGAGAGGAAACCAATACCAATTTAATATTATTGCCAAACTCGCCACAGGCAGGTAGCAATATGCTTAATGATATGATAGCTTCATTTGTAGCAAGTAACCAAATTGGGGAACAAATGAAAAAAGAAAATGAGGCCAAAGGTATTGGGAAAACAACACGGAAAAAAAGAACACCTCCGCCACCACCGGCAGACGATGATTTTAATTATTAAAAGCAAAAGCCGTCGTATCGACGGCTTTTTTTATTCTGCAAGTTTTGCCCAAGAGTCTCTTAGTGGGACCGTCCTGTTAAAAATTATTTTTTCTGAAGTACTATCCCGGTCTACAACAAAATAACCCAAGCGTTGAAATTGAAACTTATCTTCAGGCTTTACATCCTTTAAGCTTGGTTCTGCATAACCGGTAGTTACCTCTAAAGAATTAGGGTTTACAAAATCCATAAAATCTTTTTCTTTATAGGAGTCCGGTGCAGGATCTGTAAATAGGCGGTCGTACAGGCGCACCTCAATGGGTAAGGCATCTGCTACGGAAACCCAATGCAGTGTTCCTTTTACTTTTCGCATAGAAGCTTCGGTTCCGCTACCACTTCGGCTATCCGGATCATATGAGCAATGTATTTCGGTGATATTTCCTTCTGCGTCTTTCACTACACTTTCCCCTTTGATGATATAAGCATTCTTCAGTCTAACCTCTTTGTTCAAGGTGAGCCTGAAAAACTTTCGGTTGGCTTCTTCCCTGAAATCACTTCTTTCAATATATAATTCACGGGAAAAAGGAACTTTTCTGCTCCCTGCTCCTGCATCTTCCGGATTGTTTTCGGCTTCAAGCCATTCGGTCTCACCTTCGGGATAATTAGTGATCACCAATTTCACCGGGTCCAAAACCGCCATTACCCTTGGTGCTTTTTTATTGAGGTCTTCACGAACATTGAACTCGAGATGAGAAACATCAATTAGATTTTCGCGTTTTCCAACACCTATGCTGTCTGCAAAATTTCGTATTGACTCGGGCGTATACCCCCTTCTTCTCAATCCCGAGATCGTGGGCATTCTGGGGTCGTCCCATCCTTTTACAAATCCTTCTTCAACAAGTTTTGCAAGTTTTCTTTTACTAACTACTGTGTGGCTTAGATTTCTGCGTGCAAATTCTCGCTGCTTAGGCCGTAATTTATCTTCTTGATACACCTGGTCCAAAAACCAATCGTACAGCTCTCTATGAGGCAGAAACTCAAGTGTACAGAAGGAATGTGATATCTGCTCAATATAATCACTCTCACCATGGGTCCAGTCATACATAGGGAAGATCTTCCAATCGTTTCCTGTCCTGTGGTGATGTTTGTGCAATACACGATACATTACCGGGTCTCTCATTAACATATTTGAAGAACCCATATCAATTTTAGCACGAAGTACATGCTCCCCTTCAACCACTTCTCCGTTTTTCATTTTTTCCAGAAGCTCCAGGTTCTCCTCTACAGAGCGATCTCTGTAGGGACTTGGTGTTCCCAGTGTATTAGGCGTCCCTTTTTGTTTCGCGATCTCTTCGGAAGATTGAGAATCTACATAGGCTTTTCCTTCTTTTACAAACCGAACGGCCCATTCATATAATTGCTGAAAATAATCTGAAGCATAACATTCCTTTGCCCAGGTGAAACCTAACCAGGAAATATCGCGCTTTATGGCATCTACGAATTCCTGTTCTTCTTTAGCCGGATTGGTATCATCAAACCGAAGGTTGACCGGAGCATCATATTTCTCTCCTAATCCAAAATTAAGGCAGATCGCCGAGGCGTGCCCTATGTGGAGGTATCCGTTGGGTTCCGGAGGAAATCTAAAGCACAGCTCATTTCTTGAATGGGTTGTTGCCAGATCTTCTTCAATAATATGCTCTATAAAATTGAGGGATTCTTTTTCTTCTGTCATTGCTAAAAATAAAAAGCAAAGGTAACTAAATAACAGAAAAAAGTATCTTTGCCAAAACTTTTTAAATGAGTACGATCCGATTAAAGAATATAAAGATCTATGCCTTTCATGGTTGTTTGGTGGAAGAGGAAAAAATAGGTTCAGATTATCTCGTAAACCTATCTGTGAAAGCAGATCTTTCTAAGGCTGCAGCAACCGACAGGTTAGGGGATACGGTGGATTATGTACATCTTCAAAAAATAGTAAAAGAGGAAATGGGAGTGCGGTCCAAGCTTTTGGAACATGTTGGGCAACGCATTATAAATACAATTTTTAAGCAAATTCCTTTGGTAGATTTTATAAAAGTAACCGTTTCAAAAGTGAATCCGCCTATTGGTGGTGATGTTGCAGAGGTAAGTGTTACCATGCAATCTCGAAGGGATTAAGAAAAATTATACGGAGTTTTAGTTAAATTTATTTACATTTGCCCCTGTCTAAAAGGCATCGTGGCCGAGTGGCTAGGCAGAGGTCTGCAAAACCTTGTACAGCGGTTCGAATCCGCTCGATGCCTCAGGAAAACCTTCAGTGTGAACTGAGGGTTTTTTTATGGAGTC
>JANQOS010000141.1 GCA_028285705.1 Altibacter sp. | reverse complement strand
CCGGGTGGGTTAGGATACACAGAGATAGGTCCCTGATAAATGGTAAACCAAAATGGCCCCGTGCTTCCCAAAGCTGAGCTAACAGTTACAACGGCCTGCCCACCTGTTGTACAATCTACCGTACTCGACACGGTGATATCAAGGTCATCTGGAGGAGATGCAATTAGCACATCCTGGAAGAGTACAGAACATCCATTGGAATCGACAATATTGATTTCATACAAACCAAAATCGATCACATTAAAGGTAACCGAAGTGGACCCTGTGGCATTAAACTCAGAAGCTGAGTATCCATTGGATCCGGTAACAAAGTAATTGTACGGTGCAACACCTCCTACAACACTGTTAATGATGATGGATCCCTGCGAGATACCACCGGGAACACAGGTAATATCAATAGTAGTAAAATCTACAACAATAGGATCTGGTTCGCTTATAACAATAGTTTCCGAATCTGTACAAGAATTGGCATCGGTAATGGTTACGGTATATGTACCTGCTGGCAATCCGGTAGTCTGAGTTCCGTAGTCCGTACCAGTAGTATCGTTATGAACGTTAATTAGAAATGGGGACGTACCCATCGTAGGATCAAAAGTAATATCAATAGCTCCATTTTCATCACCATTACACAAAATAGGTTGAGCTATTGTAACAAGATCCAATAGAGGTGGTGTAATGGTACTAATAATAACTACAGGTGAGGTAGCAGTACATCCATTGGCATCGGTTATTTCAAATTGATAGGTTCCAGCCGTTGAAGTAGTGTAAGTGAAAGGTGAACCTGTTGCTCCTAACGGATTAAAAGCTCCACCGTTAATAGAAACCGCGTTGGTATAGGGTGCTGTTCCTCCTACAAAGGTTCCGGTTATTTCAGCATCCGGTGTAGCGGTACAATCTAAACCACTCGTTACAACTGCATCGACCAATAATTCTGGTGCAATAATTTCTGCAGGCAATACAGTTTCACAACCAAAGGCATCTCTCACAGTAATGATGTAATTGCCAGGGCTCAAGTTTGAAAATACATTACTCGACTGAAAAGGGCCTCCATTGATACTATATTCAAAAGGCGCTTCACCAGAAGTGACATCAATAATTATCGTTGCATTATTACCTGTGTCAAAGCAAATATCTGATGTAGTACTAATAGTAGCTACAGGCGGATTAGGAATCGTAAGAGTAAATGTGTCGGTAACAGTACAACCATTAGCGTCTTCGATAGAAATTGAATAGCTTCCGGATTGAGTTAAGTTTAAAAATGTATTACTCGATTGAGTAGGTAAGGTGGTTGTATCTGGTAATGTTAACGTATAGCTATACCCTCCCCAGCCACCTGAAGCAGTAATGATAGCACTCCCTGCTGTTATACAGGTAATTGGAGAAGTTTCTACTGAGATCATCAATGGGCTTACAGGCTCATCAACTACAGCGGTTCCAGTAGCCTCACAATTTGTTATCAGATCTCTAACAACTATAGTATAGCTGCCAGCAGTTAGTCCCGTTAAAACAACTGGAGAGGCTCCAGATATAAAAGTACCCCCGTTGATCTGATATTCAAAAGATGTTGTACCTGAAACCGTAAATTGAACAGTTCCATCTGCTGCGCCAACACAACTAACATCATTTATAGTTTCACCAAAAATATCGATAGTTGGCAGTGGGTCTATTGCATAGGATTCGTTATATATACAATCATTAGCGTCCTTCACCTGGAACATATAGACACCTGGTGCTAATCCAGAAAAAATATTTGACGTTTGATACGGTGTAGCTGCTGCTGCCGGTGCAATAATTTGAAATTCTAAAGGAGCAACTCCTCCTGTTGTTCCTACTATAGTTACCGTAGTAAGATTAGTAGGACAAGTAATTGGAGAATTGATAAACAATAGATCAGTAGGTGGGTCTAGTGGCGGGATTGTAACATCATTAGTAACAAAAGTACAATCATTGGCGTCCATAATAGTAACTGCGTAAGTACCTGGCGTTAAGCCAGAAAAAACAGGACTCGATTGATACGTTATACCATCAATACTATACATGTATGGTGGGGTACCACCTGTAACATTCGTAACGGTAATGGTACCATTTGATGTACAAGTATATGGTGCCGTTAATTCGGCGACGCCAGAAATAGCGGTATTGGTGTTAATAGTAACGGTTTGTGGTTGCGTTACACATACCGAAGGACCAAAGGTATATTCTACTACTACATCATAATTGCCAACGGCAAGTCCCGTAAATACATTTGAGCTAGTAAACGTAGCCCCGCCGTCAATACTATATTGTAGGCTATTTCCATTGGGATTGGTTACATCGATGGTAATGACTCCTGTATCACCGGCACTGGCACATAATATATCTTCGGTTATAACATTGAATTCAGGTTCAGGAGTTGCATCAATGGTAATCGAAGTAACTGCACTACAGTTATTAGAATCAACAACTGTTATATTAAAGACACCGGGTGCAGAAACTACGATCTCCGGAACAGTTTGAAAAACAGTTGTACTGTTTACGAAATAAAAATAGGGAGGTGTACCTCCTAAAGGATATACTGTGATTTCACCATCGGTACAAGTTAATGGAACAGTGATTGCTGCTGTGGCTGTAAGTAATGCGGGCTCAACAAGTATGATATTTTCCGAATACGTACATCCATCTTCAGTTTCTACAACGGCTGTATAGGTGCCGGGATTAAGGTTTTCGAAACTATAGTTATTCTCAGGAATGGGACCTACACTATTCACTAATGTCGTGCCGGAATAGAGATAAAAGAAATACTGCGGATCTGCATCATTAGCTGATAAATGGATACTACCCTTGTCGCCATTACAAAGGGGTTGTTCAATAATGGTTGAAACCGTAAAGTCACGTTCTCTCACCAATACATCCGGAACGGTAAACACACAAGCATTTGCCGGAACGCCTACTTGCCGTATGTAAACTGTATACAAGCCTGGCGTGGTAACTGTAAAAACATTACTGCTTTGATAGTTTATTCCGTCAAGACTAAATTCATAATTACTAGGGACATTGTTCACAGTTATTGTTCCTGGCGTAGTACAAATAATATCTGTTGCAGTTACTGTTGGATCGAGTAGATTTTGATACACGTTAAAATAGAATTGGTTAAAACATCCACCATCATAATTTATCGTCAACCTATATTGACCTGCTACATTTGCAGTGAAATCGGAGCCGGTGCCCACTTGATTCCAAGTACATGAACTGTCTTCATTAGCGCAATCAGTATTTCCTACAGGAGCACAGCTGGATTCATCCAGTTTTTCCCAAATAATTGTAACTGCGCCAGCAATGTCAATTGTTATCTCTCTGAAATCGTTTTCACCACATAAAAATATATTGGGTAATAACTTACCATCATTCGGACAGGTAACAACTTCATCTGCAAAAGGTATTACGGGATTTGAAACACTACCACCATGTAGTGTTACAATATATTCCTGAACAATGGACCGACATGGGGCAAGTGCTGTATTGAATGAATAGTAAGTTCCTGTTTGTGTAACGGTTATCGTTTGTGTTGTTCCTATAACCGGAGTTCCTGTTGGACTTGTAGACCAGGAGTAAGAATCGTATCCATCGGCAGCAGTCAGGTCTATGCTTTCGCCACAAAGAATCTCATTTTGGGTAAATACACAATCGTCAAGGTCGGCTAAAAAATTAGTAGCCTGAGGTGTAATAAGACAACCTGTATTTGCACTGATACTGGGATCATCCGTTATGATAAAAGTAGGGTTGAGTGTCCCTTGATACGTAGCAAATGCCTGATTACTGATAATGTCTGAACAGGCCTCTACTAACTGCTGGCAGGTTTCTACTACCTGAACCTCAATTCGGATTTCACTGAGCGGGTCATTTTCTTCAACTAAATAATCTTCAATATCAAAAATTAATTCTCGCGTGGCAGGATCATAACTAGACACGGTTACACCTGCTGGAAGTGTTAGATCTGCCGGGAAGTCGAAAATAATATTGATAGGCAATACATCCCGTATTGTAAAATTAGTGGCATTATCGTTTCCGGTATTTTGAAAACCTATCACATAATTTAGTTCTTGGCCAAGGTTGACCACCTGTCCCCCAATGTTATTACCAAACTCATCTTCAACAATTTTGGTGAGTACAATATTTGGTTCAATTATTTCTACGGCAAAAGCAAGAAAGTATTGAAAATAGGTATCTCCACTAGTCTCAAATCGTAAGGTAGCAGAGGTAGCTCCATTGGCGATTACTGTATTCCCCGGGTTTGGAACACTCATCACCCCTGTATCAAATCCAAGTGTATTGGTGCTATTTGGGACTCTATTATTAACAGGTGTTGCACTTAATTGAGTTACTGAACTATTGAAATAGTTATTAGCGAGTCTATCAACTGTGGAAAGCGTAGTTCCGTTGAGTTTTAACCGATCGCCAAGTATGGGTTTATCTCCTTCTAAAGTGGCAAATGCAAAATTAGCTCGTACCGGAGCAGGTGCTGGTACGGTCCTAAACCCCGAAACAGGAACATCTAAGTTTGGATTATTTCCAGGAACACTAATGGCACTAAAACCATCAAAACTGGTAATCGACTTCCCTGGAAGCGTCGGGTCTTCATATACTACAAAAAGAGACCACCCGGCAGAGTGTCCTGTATTATTAGGCGGATCGAAGGTACCTGTTTCACCCAAAGCACTCGATACATTGGCCAGTGTATAAGTTCCTAAATTGTTTGCTAAACTAGTTACAATGGAAGTGACATCTGCATAACAAGCATAAGGGAAACTATCACCGCCGTCTACAGAAGTTCCATTTGCATCAAATATTACTGTCCCTGTAATGTCATGATATCCCCCTGTAGGCCCCTTAAATTTTACATTTGTAAAGGGTTGAGTACCTTTTGTAACTGCTCCCCAATACAGGCTGGCATGCTTTATTTCATAACAGTTTGGATTTGGTATTTCTAAATCGGCACTAGATGAACTAAAAGTTGAGGGATCCCCGTCAATATCGATATATTGCATATCCACATTGTGATTATAAACTGTATTATTATTGAAGGGGTTATTGCTAGGCCCCAAAATGTTATTTCCTATCAGAACGATATCGCCCTTAAGATCCTCATTGAATCTAGGCGTAAAGGGGACGAAATTTTGGGCATAGCATTGTATACCAAAAAATAGGACTATAAGAAGTATGGGGACTCTTTTAATAGTAGGTTTGTTCATGACGACTAGTTTTTAGTTTGATGTCTTCTAAATCAATTTTTAGAAGGCCGGGGACTAAATATTACTTCTTATGTCATGCTAATTTTCAATTTTAATTATGGTAACATTTTGATTATACGGTTTATTTAATTTTGTTCTTAATGCACGTTCAGCTTCGCTGATAGTATTGAATTTTTTGGAGTAGATATAATATTCACTGGTGTTTACATCATAAAAGAAATCTACTTCTTTATATCCTGACGAAATTATCTGGGCTAAGAATACATCTCGTTTATTTACATCACTATGCACTGCAAGGACCAGATAATAGCCACTTTCGGCATGACGTATATTCTTAAGAATTTGAATATTGTTGCTTCGTTCCCGACCAAAATCTAAATCTTCAACGGCTAATGGAGTTTCACTTATTGAGACGTTCTCCTTCAAGCTATTTAGCATTTTTCTGTCTTGTGCATATCTATCCTGATCATTATCGAAGGCTGCCCGTTTGATACGTCGTTTGCGCTCAATACCTGTAGCAATATTTATTTGTTCTAAAGAAGACACCAAAAATTCACGGTTTCTAATGGATTTTTCCTGTTCAGATTTTAGTGTAGTTATTATATCCTGATAGTATAGGTTTGTTTCATCTCCAGGGTCATTAAAAGCAATTTCTCGTTCCTTTAATAAGGATTCTAAGAGTTTAATTTTTTTCCTATTTCTAATGATAACCGTATCCAAGTTTATTATCAGAAGCTCAATTTTCTTATTTTCTTCACTAATACTCTTGAATGGTTTTGGTTTTGGTTCCACAAAAATGTTTTGCTCACTGAGGTCATTTTCCTCCTTCAATTCTTTCAAGTCTTTTTCCTTAATAGCGACTGCGGTTTCCAATTCTTTCAATAATTGACTTTGTGCAATACCAGACTCTTCGGTTTGCATTACCAATTCGCTTATGGACTTGCCAATATCGTCTGTTGGATTTTTAATTAATCTTTCGTCATCGTTAGATTTTTCCTGTGATTCGGCAATCTCTTTCTTTTCCGAAGTAAATAAATCCGTCTCAGTAGTTATTTGTTCTAAAGAAGATACTAAAGCTTCACGGTTTCTAATGGATTTTTCCTGATCAGATTTTAGCGTGCTTATTATATCTTGATAGTATAGATTTGTTGCATCGCCAGGATCATTAAGAGCAACTGCTCGTTCCTTCAATAAGGATTCCAAGAGTTTAATATTTTTCCTATTTCTAATTATAACCGTATCCAAGTTTATTATTAAAAGCTCAATTTCTTCATTTTCTTCACTAATACTCCGGGCCGTTTTTGGCTCACCAAAGTTGTTTTCTCCCTTCAACTCTCTTAAGTATCTTTCCTTACTGGCGACTGCAGTTTCCAACTCTTTCATTAATTGGTTTTGTGAGTTATTAGCCGCTTCAGTTTGCAATGCCAATTCCTTTATGGACTTGCCAATATCGTCCGTTGGATTTTTAATTAAACGCTCTCTGGCCTCCTTTTCCGCTTTCAATTTTGCTTCCTCTTCAGCAGCTAACTTTGCTTGTTCCTCTGCTAATAATTTTGCTTGCTTTTCGGCTTCCAGCCTGGCTTGTTCTTCTGCTAATAGTTTTGCTTGTTTTTCAGCTTCCAGCCTGGCTTGCTCTTCTGCTAAAAGTCTTGCTTGTTCTTCAGCAGCCAACCTTACTCGTTCCTCTTCAGCAAGTTTTGCCTTTTTTTCAGCTTCCAGCCTGGCCTGCTCTTCGGTGTTAGATTTTTCTGCTGCTTTAGCAATCACTTTCTTTTTCGTACGTTTTTTTTCAAATGTGAATAAGCCTGCCAGATCATCATCTCTACTATACTCATAGTAATTAGTATTTTTAAATCTGTAGGCAAGCGTAATCTCATGTGAAGCACCTAAATCGGTAAGCCCAACAAATGGTTTTTCATAATTATATTCTATAGCAATTTGTTTGGTCAGGTTAACACCAAGTCCCCCGGACGCTCCATACATGGTGTTATACCCTACTTGCGCCCAAACACCTTTAGGAACGGTTAACATCATTACTCCCGAGATAATAGTGTCATCTTTTTGGAATTCAGATCTTGCCAGGGCAGAAAACCTGCTTTCTCCAAAAAAACCATACCCACCAAAATAGCCCGTATACATCAAATGACCTAGTATCCCTTGCTTTGGGTTATCCTCTACTAATCCAGAAGTGTTGAAGTTGTACGTCACAATATTATTAAGGGAAACACCAAAATCTATAAATCCTGCACCATAATTAAAACCTGGATTTGCAGTAAGCAGAAAGTTTGAGGGAATATTATTGAGGGCCGGATCGTCAAAATTAGTCACCACTTTACCACTATTCAGTCCACTTTTGTAGGCTCCTATATTTAAGCCAAATGTAAAATTACTGTCTTCTTGTACTCGAATGTTATACGCAAAGTTTACAATTCCTCCAAAGGTGGTAAGCACCCCATAATTTTGTTGATATACTCCAATACCACCTCCAATATTTTCCTTTATGCGCCCGGAATAATTAAAAAAATAGGTGTGGGGAGCATCTTGGATTCCCAACAGCTCTCTTTTGTTTGTTACTGTTATATACTTGTTTTGCTCCCTTACGAAACTAAATGTAGGTTGCATTACAAATCTGTTGAACATTAATGAGTTTCTAGCAGGAATATTAAGCGCAACCACACCGTCCCCGACCTGAGAATGGCCAACCCCCTGTACGAAACAGAACAATAGGATGATATGGATGGTTATTGCTTTCAATTTATTTAATTATCGTTATAGAACCTTTTTTAGGTTGCAGGCCTTGGGGTATGATCATGTAATAAAAGACCTGGTTTACACTACTTGTGCTAAGTTGATCTTCCGGCCAATTGTTTAAATAATCTTTTGTATTCAATACTATTTCTCCCTGACTAGAATATATTACTACTTCTGTATTACTACCACTCACGTAGCGTACTGGAATCACCCAAGTGTCATTGATACCGTCGCCATTTGGGCTTATTAGATTTGGGATGTTTTCTACTTCCGGAAACGGATTTATAAATTCTTCCACCTGAAAAGAATGTTCATTTGAAGTATTGCAACCATTGGTTTGTGTAATAATCACACTATAAAAACCAAAATCCGATACATTAAATGTGCTTTGCGTTGCATTGGTGATCACTTCACCATCTAATAGCCATTGAAATTCGGGATTGACCGCATCAGTCGTAACCGAAACGACAAGCACATCTCCAGCTTCCAACATATTGACATTTGGAACATCGATGCTACTTGTAAAACTTCCTGATTGTAACTCAATACTTCCTGTGGCTTCACAGCTCCCAAAATTTACTACTACCGAATAAGAGCCCGAGACGGCAGTCTCGTAAGTCTGGTTTGTCTCTCCAGGTATAGGAGTTCCTTCTTTAAACCATTGGTAACTATCTCCCTGAACGGTACTCAATGTCGTAGGCCCTTCAGCTGCACAAAAGGGATTTCCTAAGCTAGATGTTATGTTTGCAAATACTTCATCTGCAGAGGAAGCTTGTAATACCGTCACTCGGTTCGAAAAGGAATCGGAGGTACAGGTACCGTAATTGGTTTCAACAAAATACACTCCTGCTTCGGTTACGGATAACGTTTGGCCCTGAGCCACCAAAACTGATGTTGTAGGATTAATTTCTTTAAACCAGTTAAAGGTGAGGGATGGATAATTTAAAGGTGAGTCATTTCCGTCTGAACCGGGATTGTCAATTGTCAAAAGGTAGCTTCCTCCGGGACAAAAATGCGACGTTGCAATAAAATCATTAATGGAAAAAGGACTATCCTGTATTTTGTAATAGGCTGAAAAACTTACAGATGGTGTACTGGAAGCAGCTGGGTGGGTACTTTTTATTCTAATTTTATATCCTTCGCCTGCAGTAGTTGTGGGTAAGGAAAAGTTGACAGACGCAGGAGAGGTACTAATAGCTCCGGGGTTTGAGGTAAAAACAATGTTCGATTCGGAAAAATCACCTTCAGAGTTGGACATTTCGACTATAAATTGGTTGGATGAATTTATCCCGGTTTCCGGGTTAAAAACAAAATTTACTCCAAACAGATTAAAGTCTTCATTTGCACACGCCTGTGTAAACTGAAGATCTGGAGTGCCAATAACTATCTGAGCCCCCATTTTTGTGGTGTACGATACCATAAAAAAGGCAACTAAAAAGTATAAAATTTTTGGAAAAGTAATTTTTGCCATCCAGATATTTTTAATGTGTAACTCTTTTTATTAGTTATAGCCTTACATCCATAAGATAAGAGAGAAAGTTTTTGGTATGTGCTATTATTCTTCCTCGGGAAGACTACTGGCTATAATTCTATTGATTCTTAATCTAAAATCCGGGTTGTCCAAATTTTTAACGTCAATAAAGGTTTCAGAATCCGATCCATAAGAATATACATTGTCAAAGACCCTGTTACCATACCAATTCTCCAGATCTTCATTATTGGGTACATTTTCAGTAAAAATATTTCCGCTACAGTTATTGAAATACATATTTGTGAACTGCATCTTTTGGAGATTCTCATTATTTATAAAAATAGTATTATTGAGATTTACCGCAGGATTGTAGCCGGAAAATACACTTTTATCTATTGAAAATGACGTTCCTTCTTTAACATACATGGCTTCATGAACAAGCCCAACTTTCGTGTCGGCTTCTAAGTTATTACTCAAAACCATGAACGTAAGATTCTTAGCGATAAGATTTGATCCTTCTTTAGTTGGATCTACTTCTTCTTTTTCGTTGTAGGATGCCAGGTAAATGCTACTTGCAGCCTTTGAGGCGGTATGATAAGGGGATTTAACGGCTAATGAATTTGTCAGTAAAGATTGGGCACCGTAGTTGAATACAAAGTCGTTTCTTTTTGATCTAAACGATACCAGTTGTGATAGCCTTGTATTTCCTCCCAGAACATAGAAAGAGCTTCCTTCACAATAGGACACCATTACATTTTCTATCACCGTTTCTTCACCAACTGCAGCTAATGTAAGGCCGTTAAAATTCCCGAAACCTTTCGCTCTTTTACCCGCATATTCAATTCTAACATATTTTAAAATTCCGGAATTACTTTTTACATTGTCTCCTCCGTAACTCATTATCTTCGAGGATGATGGCTTATGTCCATAATCCAATAACTCCCATTTTTCACCTATTTTATTAACCGGTGCGCTACCTAAAATAAAAATTCCACCCCAATCTCCCTTTTTCCTAATATCTCTATTAGATGAGAAAACGATAGGGTCTGTTTGGGTGCCTTCTGCCATTATCTTTGAGCCATCGCTTATAAATAGTGAAGCCTTAGACTTGTAATCTGCAAGAATGACTGTACCCGCTTCAATTGAGAGCGTTGTACTATCGGTAACAAATACATCTCCAAGCAAAAGATATGTTTCTTTTTTGAACAACTTGGTGTCCTCCGTAATGGTTCCGGAAAGTATTTGTGTAGGTTCGGGGTACTGTTTGGAACTCAAATTAAATTCAGTCCAAATATTTAACCAATTTTCATTGCCGTATATTCCTTTTTCCTGTTGAGAAAACACATAAAGAAAGGGAAAAACGAGCAAAAAAATAACAAGAAGGTAGTTTTTATTCATACACAGGGGATTATGTTAAATACTTCGATAAAATATTCTATAAATATACAATATTATCCATGTAGCGCAAATAAATCCGATGAAATGCATAAATTTTTAACATATCGGAATTATTGTTTAGGAAATTGTATGTTGGAGTGCTAAATTTTTAAAAAATGTAAGGCAAACTCCACTAATTAAAGTCTTCGTAGGTGTGTAATGCCTTCAAAGTTTCCTCGTAAAACAATATGGCAGAAATCAAGTCATTCTTATCTGAATACGGGAGTACAATTTTTTGAAACTGTACAGTATTTTCAAAGTATGTGGTGGTTGCTTCCATGTTATCTTCGAGTGCAGCACGGTTTTCTTTGGTATCTGGAATACCTAAAGAAGCCATGGTAACCCCTGGTTTGGTTGCGAATGCAATATTTGGTAAAATCCTGATGATTACTTCAATACGTTTATTGTATAGTTGCAATAGTGAACCCTTATGCATTTTTTCAAGTTCTTCGCGATCGTGATATTTACTAATTGCGACATCTCCCGAAATAATTGACGGTTGAGATTTTCTTTTTTGAGCAATAGAAGCAGTTGTAAATAGCAATACGACAATAATAAGCATGCTATATTTAGATTTTAAATTCATAATATAAAGATTAATTGGTTGCGAGGGCAATATGCCTTTATTGGGTTCAATTCTACAATTAATATCTATAAAATGCAAATATCATCGATGAAATGCACTTTTTAAACATTATTTGACTTAAAAAAGCAGGAAGAGGAAATTCTTAGGTGCTCATTAATATATGCTTCTACTTATCACTAATTTGAAGAGAAGTGCGCAGGAAAAATTCATAAATCAAGGCCGAAAAAGAGGAAATATGAATCCTTAATACGTGTTTTGCCACTACTTAATATTTTTTCTACCAACTTTTTTTACAAAACTCCATAAAAAAAGCCTCAGCAATTCTACTGAGGCTTTTGTACCTTGGGTGGGAATCGAACCCACACTCCCGAAAGAACTGGATTTTGAATCCAGCGCGTCTACCAATTCCGCCACCAAGGCAAACGGGAGGCAAAAATAAACAATTAATTACAAATTGTTAGTAAATCTTCACAGCATTTTTTTTGAAAAGCTATCTATTAATTTACATTTGTAACCAACCAACTTTTATACATCTTAAAATGTCAACGCAAGCTCCGGAACCAAAAATTTTTGCCTGTAAACAAAGCCAAGATCTTGCAAAAGATATAGCCAAAGCATTTGGTATTCCTTTAGGGAATGTAATTACCTCAACCTACAGTGATGGTGAGTTTCAACCTTCTTTTGAAGAATCGGTACGTGGAAGTCGTGTTTTCATTATTGGCTCTACTTTCCCCAATAGTGACCACCTTATGGAAATGTTATTGATGCTGGATGCCGCAAAACGTTCTTCGGCAAGGCAAATCACTGCTGTTTTGCCTTATTTTGGTTGGGCCCCCCAAGACAGAAAAGATAAACCTCGTGTTCCTATTGG
>JANQOS010000117.1 GCA_028285705.1 Altibacter sp. | reverse complement strand
GTTTTAGCAGGCATTTACCTAGTCAGCCGGATTATAGAGGCAGACAGGTTGATGCTATCAATGATGAAAAGGTAAAAGTATGTTGGAAAGAAAATGAAGGAGAAGATGCCGTATACCTGGTTAAAAGCTAGAAGTGTGAAGTTAATGAGCCAGACAAATGCAGAGAATTATAAATACATAAATACCCGGCAGGTCAATTACTGCCAATTGAATACTAAAATATGAGTGAACTAAGTGTAAATCACTTACTGGGAATTAAATACATCACCGAAGATGATATTCAATTGATCTTCGAAACAGCAGATCATTTTAAAGAAGTGATCAATCGTTCCATTAAAAAAGTTCCATCTCTTCGTGATATCACTATTGCCAACTTATTTTTCGAAAATAGTACGAGAACCCGCCTTTCTTTTGAATTGGCAGAAAAGCGCCTTTCTGCAGATGTGGTTAATTTTTCAGCTTCTTCATCTTCCGTAAAAAAGGGGGAAACGTTAATAGATACTGTGAATAACATACTTTCCATGAAAGTGGATATGGTAGTTATGCGTCATCCTAATCCGGGAGCAGGGGTGTTTCTTTCAAAACATGTAAATGCCAGTATTGTCAATGCGGGCGATGGTGCTCATGAACACCCTACCCAGGCATTGTTGGATAGTTATTCTATTAGAGAAAAACTGGAAGATGTGGCCGGAAAGAAAGTGGTGATCGTAGGCGATATTTTACATTCAAGAGTAGCATTATCCAATATTTTTGCATTGCAAAAACTTGGAGCAATAGTTAAAGTATGTGGACCTAAAACCCTTATTCCTAAATATATAGATAGATTAGGAGTTGAAGTAGAAGGAAATCTTCGTAATGCATTGAACTGGTGTGATGTTGCAAATATGCTACGAGTCCAAAATGAACGCATGGAAATTAGTTATTTTCCTACTACACGTGAGTATACTCAGCAATTTGGGGTTAACAAAGGATTGCTGGATTCATTGGATAAGGAGATTGTAGTAATGCATCCCGGGCCTATAAATAGAGGAGTGGAGATAACCAGTGATGTAGCAGACAGTAAACAAGCGATCATTCTGAACCAGGTTGAGAATGGGGTGGCGATAAGAATGGCGGTATTGTACTTATTAGCATCAAAAATTCAACATAATGAAGACTGACAGAAGAGAAAATTTTATTGTATTAAAAGACGATAAGGACGATCTGCAGGATTTTGTTTCATTTTTAGAGCATATAATTCCAAAGAAGTTCGAAAAAGATAATGTTGTCATTAACCTTTTGGAGTATAACAAGTTAGATTTAACTCAATTATTACTTTTTTTAAAGCTTTCAACGTACCACCGTTCCACAAAGCACTCCTTTGTAATAGTGAATGATGCCGTTAATCCAGATGATGTACCTATGGAAATGATCGTAGTACCTACGCTTCAGGAAGCCGGAGACATTGTTGAAATGGAAGAAATAGAGAGAGACCTGGGCTTTTAATATAGATAACTATGAATCTAACTATTTTGGGCTGTCATTCTGCAACACCTAGAACAACAGCACATCCCACCTCTCAAATACTGGAAATCCGAGGTCATTTGTTTTTAATAGATTGTGGAGAAGGTACACAGGTACAGTTAAGACGCTATAAGGTAAAGTTTTCCCGAATCAGGCATGTATTCATTTCTCATTTACACGGCGATCATTTTTTTGGACTGGTAGGGCTTATTTCTACATTCAGATTATTGGGCCGCGAAGCGGAACTTAACATTTATGGGCCCAAGGGAATCAAAGAAGCGATTACCCTTCAGCTAAAATTAGGAAAATCGTGGACAAATTACCCTTTGTATTTTCATGAGTTGGATAGTAACGAACCACAAGTATTGTTTGAAGACGAAAAAGTTTCAGTAACTACGGTCCCTTTGGACCATCGCGTATATACCAACGGCTTTCTTTTTAGGGAGAAACCCGGAGAGCGTAAACTAAACATCGATGCTGCCAGAAAAGCGAATGTTGACCTAAGTTACTACAGTAAGTTAAAGCAGGGTCATGATGTGGTAAATAACGATGGGAAAATAGTTGCCAACAGAGATGTCACCTTAGACCCTGAACCCCCGCGTTCCTATGCTTTTTGTAGCGATACTGCATATTGCCCGGAAATAGTTCCCCAGTTAAAAGATATTACGGCTTTGTATCATGAATCCACTTTTTTGGAAGAACACCATCACCTTTGTGAAACTACTAAGCACAGTACCGCTAAAGAAGCTGCCGTGATCGCAAAGAAAGCAAATGCGGGAACGCTTATTTTAGGGCATTATTCCGGCCGTTACGGAGATTTAAACTTATTTAGGGAAGAAGCACAGGAAATATTCAATAATGTAGAACTTGCTGAGGACGGAAAGGTATTTTCTTTTTAATAAAATTAATACACATTTAATAAATAGCCTTTTAATACGTTCGGTAAAACTCGTAACTTGCATTAAAATTGCAATATGAGGGACAATCTTCACAAATATCGAAAATCCTATGAAAAAGGAGAGCTTTCTGAGCATTCTGTGGATCCAAATCCGTTGCAACAATTCAGAACCTGGTATTATGAGACAGAATTAACGGGAGGAGTGGATGAAGTAAATGCGATGACCTTAACAACCGTCGGTACGGATGGTTTTCCTCGTGGAAGGGTTGTCTTGTTAAAGAAATACGACGAGAATGGATTCTATTTTTATACGAACTACAATAGCGAAAAAGGATTATCGATCGCTGCCAACAGCAAAGTGTCCTTATCTTTTTTCTGGCCTGTGATGGAACGTCAAATAATTATAAAAGGAACTGCTAAGAAAACTTCCGAAGAAGATTCTGCCAACTACTTCCATTCGCGCCCAAAAGGTAGCCAATTAGGGGCCTTAGTGTCCGACCAAAGCAGAGAAATAGAGAGTAGGGTAGCCATGGAGGCAAAGCTACAGTCATTAGAAAAAAAATATGAAAACATGGAAGTCCCCAAGCCGAAAGACTGGGGCGGTTATGTAGTAAACCCGGTCAGTATAGAATTTTGGCAAGGGCGCCCCAACAGACTACATGACAGGATCCTGTATACTTTAGATGGATTGGATTGGAACATTAAAAGACTTCAACCTTAATATATGAAAACACTCTATATGGTTCGGCATGCAAAGTCGTCGTGGAAGCATGATGTGGAAGACCACAAACGTCCTTTAAAAAGAAGGGGAAGGCGAGACGGTAAATTGGTTTCTAATACCTTAATGAACCAGATCGAACCACCACAGCGTATTGTAACAAGTGATGCGACTCGTGCTCTTTCCACTGCAAATTTCTTTAAGGAAGTTTTTGATATTGAAGAAGCAAACTTCATTAAAGATCACAATCTGTATGATTTTAGTGGGCAAGGAGTTATGAATATTATTAAGGGCTTGGATAATTCTCTGGACAGAGTGATGATCGTTGGTCATAATCATGCATTTACTTCTATTGCAAATATGCTAGGAAGTAAGTATATTGAAAATGTTCCCACCTGTGGCTTTGTAATGCTTCAATTTGAAGAAGATGCTTGGGATAGTATTACTACAGGAACCACAATTAAAACTTTATTTCCCAGAGATTTAAAATAATGAACCTAACTTCAGAAAAAATAATTAAAACTGAAAACCGTTACTTTAACCGTGAACTGAGCTGGCTAAAATTCAATGCCCGGGTGTTACAGGAAGCCGAAGATGAAACCGTCCCTTTGATCGAGAGACTTCGTTTTTTGGGAATCTTCTCAAACAACCTGGATGAATTCTTTAAAGTCCGTTATGCTACGATCAAGCGTATTGTAGAGGCCGGAAAAGGAGGGAGAAGGGTCTTAGGAGGTATTTCAGCGAAAGAACTGCTCGAGGAGATCACCCATACAGTTATCGGACTACAAACAACCAGTCTTCAAATATTGAATAGTATTGAAAATGAACTTCAGAAAGAAAATATTTTTATAATTGACGAAACTGAAGTAACTCCCGAACAAAGCAAATTTATTTCAGACTATTTCATACAAAAAGTAAGCCCGGCACTGGTAACTATTATGATAGGGGAATTGGAGCAATTTCCATCACTAAAAGACAGTGCTGCCTATCTTGCCATAAAAATGGTAATGTCTGATGAAGACGAAACCTTTGAGTCAAAATACAATTATGCGCTTATAGAGATCCCAAGAGTTATAGAACGATTTGTAGTACTTCCACCGGATGGCGACAAACAATTTATTATCATTCTTGATGATTTGATAAGACATTGTCTGCAAAACATTTTTAGCATTTTCAAATATAAAAGCATTTCTGCGCATATGATCAAGATCACCAGGGATGCAGAGTTGGATATAGATAGCGACCTAAGTAAAAGTTTTATAGATAAGATCTCAAAAAGTGTTAAGAACCGCAGTGCCGGTGATCCGGTTCGTTTTGTGTATGATAAGAGTATTGATAAGAACACATTACAGTTTTTAATGGATAAAATGGGAATTGATACTACAGATAGTATCATTCCGGGTGGCCGTTATCACAACCGTCGTGATTATATGGACTTTCCAAGCCTGGGAAGGAAGGACCTTTTATACAGTAAAATAGAACCATTACCTATACCGGGGCTTAGCCTGCAGGGAAGCCTATTCTCCAAATTCGCGGAAAAGGATTACCTGCTCTATGCTCCGTACCAGAGTTTTTCATACGTAGTAAAATTTCTTAGGGAAGCAGCTTTGGACCCAAAGGTGCAATCTATAAAGATCACTATTTATCGCCTGGCGCAAGTATCGCATATTGCAAGTTCCTTAATAAACGCCGCTAAAAATGGAAAAGAAGTAACCGTTCAAATAGAATTACAGGCCCGTTTTGATGAGGAAGCTAACATTAAGTATGCCGAACAAATGCAAAGCGAAGGGGTACATCTTATATTTGGTGTATCCGGATTGAAAGTACATTGCAAATCTTGTGTGATTGAGCGTTTGGAAAAAGGTAAGATTAAGCGTTATGGCTTTATAAGCACCGGAAATTTTAATGAATCCACTGCTCGTATCTATACAGATTATACGCTTTTCACCGCCAACCAAAAGATATGTAAAGAGATCAATAAGGTGTTTGATTTCTTCGAAGTAAATTATAAGATCAAAAAATACCAACATCTTATCGTTTCTCCGCATTACACCCGAAATGCATTATATGCATTGATCGACGCCGAAATTGAAAATAAGAAGAATGGCTTACCAAGCGGTATTAAACTGAAACTGAACAGCCTTTCCGATTTTAAAATGATCGATAAGTTATATGAAGCCAGTAGGGAAGGAGTTGAAATTAAATTGATTGTGAGAGGAATTTGCTGTTTAATTCCCGGCGTGCAAGGAATGAGCGAGAACATAGAGGTAATTAGTATTGTAGACAAATTTTTAGAACACCCCAGACTATTTATCTTTTATAATGGAGGTGATCCAAAAGTATATATATCTTCTGCAGATCTTATGGGTAGAAATCTGGATAACCGTGTAGAAATTTCCTGCCCAATTTATGATGATGACATCAAGAAAGAGATCATAGAAACGTTTGAGATCAGTTGGAATGATACGGTAAAAGCACGTATTATATCAGACCTGCAGGACAATGCGTATCGCAAGCCTGACAAAGACAGGGTACGCTCGCAATTTAGAATGTATGAGTATTATCAGGAAAAACTTAAAAATTAGATTTGTTGAATATTGATAAATATGCTGCCGTAGATATTGGTTCTAATGCCATTCGTTTACTAATTGCTTCCATAACAGAACCACCGGGACGCGAACCGATTTTTAAGAAGATCTCTCTGGTGAGGGTGCCAATTCGGCTGGGAGCAGACGTTTTTATTAAAGGAGAGATATCCGAAGAGAATTACCTGCGTATGCAGGATGCAATGAAGGCCTTCAGCTTATTAATGA
The DNA here is from genome assembly GCA_028285705.1 of Altibacter sp. Taxonomy (GTDB): domain Bacteria; phylum Bacteroidota; class Bacteroidia; order Flavobacteriales; family Flavobacteriaceae; genus JANQOS01. Next base: position 24,677 of record JANQOS010000117.1, on the reverse strand, counting down.
AAACTCATAATATTGTTAGTTTTAGAGCCTGTGCAACTTCAGCTATGCGAGAAGCATCTAACGGCATGGAGATCGCCGAAAAGATTAGAAAAAGCACAGGAATTCATATTAATATAATTGACGGGCAGGAAGAAGCCGGAATTATTGCCTCTACAGACCTAAGGTATTTAATACAAGACAATAAGGTTTTCTTATATGTGGATGTAGGAGGCGGTAGTACTGAGTTTACCATTTTTGCAAACGGACATACCATTACTTCCCGTTCATTTAAATTAGGAACTGTACGACTTATTAATAATATGGTGGATGATTCCATGTGGGAAGATGTAAAGCAATGGATACGAAAGAATACCGAACAGTATGACAGTATATCGGTAATTGGCTCCGGAGGGAATATCAATAGTATTTACAAAGCCAGTGGAATTAAAATAGGGAAGCCTCTGAGTTATTTTTACCTAACTGCTTACTATAAAAAGATACAGAGGCTCTCTTACGAAGAAAGAATCGTTGAACTCAATATGAATCCGGATCGTGCAGATGTAGTAATTCCTGCAACCAGAATCTACCTATCCGCGATGAAGTGGAGTAAAGCAAAAGATATTCATGTCCCAAAGATTGGTCTTTCCGATGGAATCATAAAAAGTTTGTACAACGAGAAGCTTGCAGAAAAGTTAGAAATTAGACTATAAACACCCTTACTGTTAGCTAATTAGCCATGTATTGCCTCGCTCTTTCCAAGGTCTTTCATTACTTCTGCCTCAAAAGCGAGTAGCTCGTTCCACTTTTTGTCTACTATAGCACGCTCACCGTATTTACGGGCAAAGCCTAAAAACATTGTGTAATGATTGGCTTCACTCTAACCATTAGGCTTCGGTAAAAATTTGCCAGGGACTTATCTTCCAGTTCCTCGCTTAATAATCTAAAACGCTCACAACTGCGGGCCTCTATTAAAGCAGCATATAACAGACGATGCACTAATTGTATGGTACGGCTTCCTCCTTTAGGAAAAAACTGAGTGACCTGTATCACGTATTCATCTTTACGGTCGCGGCCCATTACCCAACCACGTTCCAGGATTTTGTCATGTACCATTTTAAAGTGACTGATCTCTTCTTTCACCAGGGCAACCATTTCTTGCACCAACTCTGTATATTCGGGAAAGGAGACAATCAATGAAATGGCCGTAGATGCTGCTTTTTGCTCACAATAAGCATGATCCGTCAATATCTCTTCAATGTTCTTTTCAACAATGTTTACCCAGCGCGGGTCCGTAGGAAGTTGTAAACCAAGCATTCTTTTAGTATTCGTTAAACGTCCAGATCGAACTCCTTTCGGAGTTTTTCGATCATAGGGTTCTTTTCTTTTAATTTTTCAAATTTTTCCCGTGGGGTATACGCATACCGTTTCTCAATGGTTTCATTTACTTCAATTGAAAGGTCTACGTCGTAGTTTTGTAATTTTTCCCGAAGAAAGTTCAGCAATTCATATTTAGCGCGTTCTACTTCCACTTTGATCGTAGAATTGGGAAATTCTAAATGAATTAAAGTACCCTCCAGTTTGGGTACACCCATGGTTAAATGCGACAACAAATTATATTTTCCGTCCTTTTCCACCTGGTCCGTATATTCTTTCCAGGCACTGATCATTTGTGGCTCGTCAAAATCTTTTACAGGAAGATTCTTTTCATCCGGTTGTGAGGCTACCAATTCTTTTTTAAGCTCTTGCTTTTTTTGAATACTTTTTAGAGATAGCGCAGATACTTTTTTGGCATTCCGTTCAGCCAGGATCTGCGGGCGCTCAATAACACGTTCGGGTATTTCGGGTTCTTTTGGGCTTTCATGTTTGGGAAGCGTCTCATCTTTTGAAGAGCTGTTTTCGTTAGCTTCTGAAATTACGGGTTCCGGGATAGTAGTTTCAACTCCTTCATTTTGAGGTATTTCAATTGCCGAAGTTGGAGTATTCTTTTCTTTTACAAAATAGGAGGGTGGAATTACGAAGCGATCAAGGTTTTTTTTTTCGCTCTTGGCGGTAAGAGAAGCCAATTGTAATAAGCATAACTCTACTAATAATCGCTGGTTGCGACTGGTTTTATATTTTAGATCACAGTTATTGGCAATTTCTATAGCCTCCAGTAAAAACTCATGTGAAGTATTTTTGGATTGCTCAAAATACATGGTCTTTACTTGTTCGCCCACTTCAAGTAAAGAAATGGTTTCTTCATTTTGACACACTAAAAGGTCCCGAAAATGTGAAGCTAATCCTGTGATAAAATGATGGCCATCAAACCCTTTTGCCAGAATATCATTATAGGCGACCAATACCTGTGGAATGTTATTGGCAAGCAATAAATCTGTAATTGAAAAATAGTACGTATAGTCAAGTACATTCAGGTTTTCGGTAACGGCTTGACGCGTTAGGTTCTTCCCTGAAAAACTAACAACACGGTCAAATATGGAAAGGGCATCACGTAAGGCGCCATCTGCTTTTTGAGCGATGATATGCAGGGCATCATCTTCAGCCTCAATACCTTCAGATCCGGCTACATCTGCCAAATGCCCTTTGATATCATTAACAGTTATTCTTTTGAAATCAAAGATCTGGCAACGTGAAAGGATTGTTGGAATAATCTTGTGTTTTTCAGTTGTTGCAAGAATAAAGATAGCATGTTTTGGAGGTTCCTCCAGTGTTTTCAGAAAGGCATTGAAAGCAGCAGAGGACAGCATATGCACTTCATCTATAATATACACTTTATACTTACCTACCTGAGGAGGGATGCGTACCTGATCAATTAAATTTCGGATATCATCTACAGAGTTATTGGATGCTGCATCCAATTCAAAAATATTGAAAGCAAAGTCTTCGTCTGCTTTTTCGGTTCCATCCTGGTTGATCTTTTTGGCCAGTATACGTGCACAGGTGGTTTTTCCAACCCCCCGGGGTCCTGTAAATAAAAGAGCTTGTGCTAAATGGTTGTTTTCTATAGCATTTTCCAGCGTGTTGGTAATGGCTTGCTGTCCCACTACATTCTTAAAAGTGGTAGGCCTGTATTTACGTGCTGATACTATAAAGTGTTCCATAGAAGTAAAACAAATATAAAGATGTCAATTTAGTTTTTAAAAAATAGCCTTTGCTATTTTGCGGTATTTATTAACATTGGGTTACTTTTGTAAAAGCAGGCCGCCTTATCGATCTTAAGCCTAAGCTTACGGTAGGAAAGTCCGGACACCACAGGGAAGCATAGCGGCTAACAGCCGTCGTCACGCTTAGGCGTGACCGGACAAGTGCAACAGAAAGGATGTACAGGTAATGCTGTAGTGAAACCAGGTAAACTCTATGCGGTGAAATGCCACGTAAACCTGTGCTTGAGGGTACCCGCCCGATGCAGGAGGGTAGGCAGATAGAGCGTATTGGTAACAATACGTCCAGATAAATGATAAGGATCCACCTCTGGTGGATACAGAATCCGGCTTATAGGCCTGCTTTCTTATTTTTTAGGTTGTTAAGAAAAAAACTAAAAACCGAACTTCCGTATTTTCTTGCTTCAGTGAAATTTGAGTGTGATGAGAGATCGGTATGCTTGGAATGTTCTATAATTACAATTCCGTCAGGATTTAGTAATTGGTTTTTAAATATCGCATCTACAATTTCTTCAGATCTTTCAATGGAAAAATCATAGGGTGGATCTGCAAATATGACATCGAATGTATTTTTTGCAATTTCCAAATACTTGTAAACATCTGCTTTAACAGAAGTAATTGGTAGGGAAAGCTCTTCGGCAGTTTTCTGAATATACTTAACACATCCGTAATGCGCATCGATACTGGTGATTTCTTTTGCACCTCGTGAAGCAAATTCATAACTAATATTTCCGGTTCCGGCAAAAAGGTCGAGTACGGAAACTGTTTCAAAATCTATTCGGTTATTAAGAATATTAAAGAGGGATTCTTTAGCGAAATCGGTAGTGGGTCTTACCGGTAATGACTTAGGTGCAGTGAGCCGTCTTCCTTTATGTGAGCCGGAAATAATTCGCACTATAAACTGTTCTTTAATAAAAAATTAGGGGGTGTATCACTATTGGAAAACCCTTCTTCACGGAAAGATTCCAATGTTGTAAATGCTACATTTCGGATATACCTATAGATGATTTCATAAAGAGTATCTTCTTTGGTAATGGAACCGCAAAGAACCGTTTCTACAGTATCCGGATTCAACTTTAATTGCTCCAGGCTAAACAATATATAGTAGATGAAATCTTCAGGCGTTTTATACGAATACGAATTGCATAGCTGTAGGTTTCCATCTTTTATTGCAATAAGATCGAAGGTGCTGTCCTGAACATGAACATAGACCTTATCATCCCGGGAATGTTTTTCGGCATTGAGGATCAATTTTAAAAGAATGGTTGTTGCGTGATAATATTGAAAACCGCCAAAGCGGTCAAACAGGTAATTATTAATATTTACAAAGGGGACATATACTACTACAATGCCTTGATTTTGCAATATATCGTGCGCAATGAAGTCATTCCCCAGTATCTTCGAATTAAATTTTAAATAATCACTTGCTTTAGTTTCATCGAACAGAGAGCCGGGTACCAAACTATAAATGTTGGTTGCATAGATGACACTAACTTCTTTAAAACTGTCCTGAAGCTCATTGTTTTCTGAAAACTCATCTTTTAATTCAAACAATAACTCTTCTGGGGTCCTGTGATCTTTAAATTTTTTTTCTGAAAAAAATAACACATCCTTAGTATCGAAAACCGACACTAAAAAAGAAAGTCCGGTCAATGAAACTTGAACGGACAGTCTTTTATTTGAGTTTGTTAGTATGTTATTGCTCTTTAGAGTCATAAATTTTTGGCCAGTTTCCGCTTGTATTCACTTCGTCCATAGAACCTACACTAATGTAAGGGCCATTTACACCATCAACAGAGACCACCTGTTTTTCTTGAGCCAACAGGCCTTTATCCTGATCTTCCAAAAGTACATCTTTAGCTACTCGTGCTAGAAAAACAGAATATACGGCGCCACCTTTTTCAAGTTTACCGGCTTTAAGTTCAAAATTTGCATCTACATCTTCTACCGGTACTTTCATCATTGTTTTGTAGCGGTCCGATCCGGCAAAAAGAGAATCTCTTACAGGAGTAAAGCCTAAAGTATCCAATAATGTTTCTTCTATATAATAACCTTCATCAAGACCAAATGCCTTATTTTTAGCAACGTCGGCATAACTTGTATCACGTCTTTGTACAATCGCAAATTGGGCAGTATCTAAAAAACGAACTAAGCTGTCGAAATTTCCAGTAAAACTACCTGTAATTTCCTGAAATGCTAACTCTGCATTTTTAATGTCTTTTAAATTCTTGATTACTTTAGTGTAACGCGCTTCTTTAACTTTGTTAAATTCAATAGGTCCGCTAATAGAATTGTAAAGTTGGTATCCTAAGAAAATGATAACAATCCAAAGAAGTAGCTGTATAACAAGTTTCATTATTTTAAAGGTTTAAATAAGTTGTACAAATGGTCTATCGCAAATCTACAATTTTTTTTTGTTCGTTGAAGTATATTCCGAAAAAATCATAGCTATCTTTAAAGCCTCGTAGATTAGTAATGATTTCATGGACGTACCTCAATTTTACAGTCTTTTAAAAAGTGATTTTCCGCATACAACTACTCCAAAGCAGGATATTGTCCTGCAATTGTTGGCAAACTTTGCATTGAGTGGTAATAACAGGGAAGTCTTTTTACTGAAAGGATATGCAGGTACCGGAAAAACAACCATAATAGGCACTCTGGTCAAAAACCTATGGAAGGCAAAAAAATCTGCAGTATTACTGGCACCTACAGGAAGAGCGGCAAAAGTGATCAGTAACTATTCTAACAAAGAAGCGTTTACCATTCATAAAAAAATATATTATCCAAAGAGTCAAAAGGGAGGAGGGGTTTCTTTTACATTACAAAAGAACAAACATAGAAATGTCATTTTTATCGTAGATGAAGCTTCCATGATCCCCGATATCAACCAGGAATCAAAATTATTTGAAAACGGGTCCTTACTTGATGACCTGATGCAGTATGTATATAGTGGCCATAATTGTAAATTGCTCTTAATAGGAGATACGGCACAATTACCCCCGGTAAAATTATCCATTAGCCCCGCACTGGATAAGCATACTTTGGAAAATTATTACAATAAAGAAGTTATTGAGTTGGAAATGGACGAAGTGGTCAGGCAACAAAAAGATAGCGGTATACTTGTTAATGCTACGAAAATACGCAACCGTATTGAAGATGGCCTTTTTGAGGTGTTTAGATTCTCTGAAAGTCCGTTTCCGGAAGTTATTCGCCCGTTGGATGGCCAGGAGCTTATGGACGCTATCAATGATAGCTATTCTACCCTGGGCAATGAAGATACCGTAATCATTGTTCGTTCCAATAAACGTGCGAATTTATACAACCAAAATATAAGGAACCGCATACTTTTTCAAGAAGAAGAGTTGTCAACAGGCGACTATTTAATGGTGGTAAAGAACAATTATTTTTGGGTGAAACCACATACCGAAGCCGGATTTATTGCCAATGGTGATATTATTGAGGTATTGGAGATCTTTAGCTTTAAAGATCTATATGGTTTTCGTTTTGCTGAAGTAAAAATTCGAATGGTCGATTATCCGGGAATGCAACCCTTCGAAACAGTCTTGATTTTAGACACACTTACTTCCGAAACACCTTCACTCTCTTATGAAGATTCCAATAAATTGTATCAGGAAGTAATGCAGGACTATGCTACGGAAAAGTCAAATTATAAACGCTTTCTTTCTGTAAAGAACAATAAATATTTTAATGCATTACAGGTTAAATTCTCTTATGCGATCACCTGCCATAAATCTCAGGGAGGGCAATGGAACACGGTTTTTGTAGAACAGCCCTACCTGCCTAATGGAATTGATAAAGAATACCTTAGATGGTTGTATACGGCTTTAACGCGAGCCAAAGAAAAACTCTACTTGATTGGATTTAAAGATGAGTTTTTTGTAGATTCGTAACTATGGATTCCATGGAGATTATCATCAGTATTTTTTTAGGTATTGGTCTGGCTGCCGCTGTGGGTTTTCGTGTTTTTCTTCCATTATTGGTCTTAAGCCTTGCAGGGCATTATGAAGTAATCCCATTAAACGAAAGTTGGCAGTGGATAGGTAGTTTAACAGCTATTATTACACTAACCATAGCAACTCTCATCGAGATCTTCGGGTATTATATCCCTTGGCTGGACAATGCTCTGGATACAATTGCTGTTCCCCTGGCTGCTATTGCGGGAACTGCTGTTATGGTTGCTACTATGGCAGATCTTAATCCTATTATTACCTGGGCGTTGGCTATTATTGCAGGAGGAGGAACCGCTACCGCCATTAAAGGTAATGCTTCGATGTTGCGGCTTGGATCGTCCACTACAACAGGAGGTGTTGCTAATCCTATAGTGACAACCGTGGAAACAGGTACATCGACAGTCATGGCCATTACTTCTATTTTTATTCCTATAATTGCATTTATATTTGTATTGTTAATTTTTTTTGGAATTTATAAGTTTTATAAAAAGCTTCGAAAAAAGGACAAGACAACTACATAATCTTCTTATTTTTGGAACCTAGATAATAAATCATTTCAGTTTGAAAATAATAGCAATGATTCCGGCGCGATATGGCGCTTCACGTTTTCCGGGAAAACTAATGCAGGACCTTGGTGGTAAACCTGTCATTGTACGTACATATGAAGCTACCAAAGAAACAAATCTTTTTGATGAGGTCTATGTGGTCACCGACAGTGAGATCATATTTAAAGAAATAGAACTCAATGGTGGTAAAGCGATCATGAGTATAAAGGAACATGATTGTGGGAGCGACCGTATTGCGGAAGCCGTTGAAAATATGGACGTAGATATTGTGGTAAACGTTCAGGGAGATGAACCTTTTACCAGTAAGAAAGGGTTGGAACAGGTCTTAAGTGTTTTTGACGGCCCGGACGCCGATAAGATCGACCTTGCATCTTTAATGACAGAGATCCAGGATTGGAAAGAGATAAGCGACCCGAATTGTGTTAAGGTTACTGTAGACAAAGATAGTTTTGCTTTATACTTCTCACGTTCTCCCATACCGTATCCCCGGGATAAGAATGCTGCGGTGCAATATTATAAGCATAAAGGCATCTATGCGTTTAGAAAAGATGCGCTAATGGATTTTTACAGACTACCAATGCGCTCTATGGAGGCCGCCGAAAAGATAGAATGTATTCGTTACCTGGAATATGGCAAAAATATAAAAATGGCAATTTCGAATACACAAGGAATAGAAATAGACACTCCAGAAGATTTAATAAGAGCAAATAAAGTATTGAAAGAAGACAGTAAAGAGGCCGTTAATAATAAATACAGAAACTTCCCAATGGTACCCAAGGTAGTATTTGGGCAAGGTAGTTTTGATCAATTGGGTTCCATTTTAGCTCCACAGCGTAAAGATAAAGCACCTTTTATCTTTTTAGTGGACGACGTCTTTAAGGATAATGAAGAACTTATAAACAGAATTAACCCCCGGTTTAATGACAAGGTATTATTTGTTTCTGCCGAAGAAGAACCCAAAACGATCCAGGTAGATGAAATAGTAAAAGATATAAAAACTGAATTCACATACCGGCCATCCGGTATAATTGGAATTGGAGGAGGAAGTATACTGGACCTTTCGAAAGCCGTGTCCATCATGTTGTCCAATAAGGGAAGTGCTGCCGACTATCAAGGATGGGACCTTGTAAAGAACAAAGCAGTATACCATGTTGGAGTACCGACAATTTCAGGTACTGGAGCCGAGGTTTCCAGAACAACAGTACTCACAGGTCCTGTAAAGAAATTAGGTATTAACAGTGATTACACACCTTTTGACCAGGTGATACTGGACCCGGACCTAACAATTGGAGTTCCCAAGAATCAATGGTTCTTTACCGGAATGGATTGTTTTATACATTGTGTGGAATCCTTAAACGGAACATTCTTAAATGCATTTAGCCAAAGTTATGGTGAGAAAGCATATGACCTTTGTAAGGAAATTTTCCTAGACAACTCACTGGAAGATTCCGAGTCCAGAGCCAAATTAATGATGGCTTCATGGCATGGAGGAATGAGTATTGCCTATTCGCAAGTTGGAGTTGCTCACGCTATGAGTTATGGCCTTTCGTATGTACTAGGAACCAAGCATGGGATAGGAAACTGTATTGTTTTTGACCATTTGGAAGAATTTTACCCGGATGATGTTGCCTTATTTAAAAAAATGATCGAGATCCATGGGGTGGAAATCCCAAAAGATCTGTGTTCCAATCTTACGGACCACCAAATGAATACAATGATTGATATTGCTTTGAGTCTGGTTCCTCTTTGGGAAAACGCTTTGGGAGATAATTGGGATACTATTATGACCCGTGATAAGCTGAAAGGACTTTACTTAAAAATGTAATGTACGCATTGCAAAGCTATGGGCTTTACAAAATTTATTTTTTACAAGTTATTGGGCTGGAAGATCAAAGGCTCTTTCGATCCCGCTATAAAAAAAGCCGTAGTTATAGTCGTGCCTCATACGAGCTGGCATGATTTTTATGTTGGGGCCTTCGCCCGAAGAATACTTAAAGCAGAAATAAATTTTGTTGCCAAAAAAGAGCTGTTTCGGTGGCCGTTCGGCTGGTATTTCAGGTGGATGGGTGGAGCAGCGTTGGACAGGACCGCAGGGCAAAATAAAGTGGAAGCTATTGCATCGGTTTTTAATGAAAAGGAAGAGTTCCGGTTGGCTTTAGCTCCGGAAGGGACCCGTAAAAAAGTCGATGCATGGAAAACTGGGTACTATTATATAGCTAAGGCAGCAAATGTCCCCATCATTCCGGTATCTTTTGATTATAAAACCAAAACAGTTACTGTCAATGCGCCTTTTTATATTACAGGCGATATCAAAACAGATACAGTAAAGCTTCATTCATTTTATGAAGGAGTAGTAGGGAAGAGGCCTGAGTATACTTAAACCTTATTCTGCTGAAGTTTCTTCCATGGTGTGATATACATTTTGTACATCATCATCTTCTTCCAATTTTTCAAGTAGTTTTTCAACATCGGCGGCTTCTTCCGGGGATAGCTTTTTAGTAACTTGTGGGATACGTTCAAACCCTGAAGAGAGAATTTCTATAGTATTGCCTTCCAAATAGGATTGTATTGCGCCAAAACTTTCAAAGGGAGCATAGATCAGTACTCCGTCATCATCTTCAAAGATCTCTTCCACTCCATGGTCAATAAGTTCCAGTTCCAGTTCTTCAAGATCCAATCCTTCACCATTGATTCGGAAATTACAGGTATGGTCGAACATGAAGACTACAGATCCGGAAGTGCCCAAATTACCATCACATTTGTTGAAATAAGAGCGAACATTAGCAACGGTACGTGTATTATTATCGGTTGCTGTTTCTATAAGAATAGCGATGCCGTGTTGCGCATAGCCTTCAAACAAAACTTCTTTGAAATCACCTAAACTTTTGTCTGTAGCCCGTTTTATGGCTCTTTCAACATTTTCTTTAGGCATGTTCACTGATTTCGCATTTTGTATTACCGCACGTAAACGGGAATTGGAATCGGGATCCGGACCACCTTCTTTTACCGCAATCACTATATCTTTACCAATACGCGTAAAGGCTTTGGACATAGCAGACCATCTCTTCATTTTACGTGCTTTGCGAAATTCAAACGCTCTTCCCATAGGTATAAATTTGTTACAAAAATATAAAAATAGAACAGACGACAAAGTCTAACTCACCAGGCTGTCGATAATGGCTGCCAATTCGAAATCTTTTTCGGTAACACCACCGGCATCATGAGTAGAAAGGCTTATACTTAGTGAATTGTATACATTGGACCAATCCGGGTGGTGATTCATTTTTTCTGCTTCAAAAGCAATACGGGTCATCACAGAAAAAGCATCTTTAAAATCTCTGAATTCTATGGAAGTATGTATCGCATTTTCGTGGTATTCCCAATCTTGAAAATCTACTAATCTGTCTTTTATTTCTTGTTCGGTAAGTGCTTTCATAGTCGGTAAAATTTAATTTTTTAATGTGCTAATTTCTTCTTTGAGCGTACTTTCCTCCAGTACCTCTGCTACGGTGATCCTATACGTTTTCGGCAACTTGTTCTTTTTAGGTAGAATTGCAAGGTAACTTTCTTCATTTCTGCTAAAAACCCTTTTAAATATAGGCATTTCATCGCTTAGTTTAGTGGTTAGCTCTCTAAACAGGTCCTCATGGTGTATCATGTCCTTGCTCGCTAAATGGAAGATGCCTCCAAGGTTTTTGTTTATGATATAGTGCACCTGCTGAGCCACTTTATTTGCTGTTGTTAGACTGATAATTAAATTTGGGTATACCTCAAAAGCTGCCTTATGCCTTATAGCTTGTTTTAGTTGAAGGACCCTTGGGGAATTAACACCCAAAACCATAGGTAAACGTAAAATCGCATATTTCCTTAACGGAAGCTCCTTCAATATTTTTTCCACGGAGATCTTATACTTCCCATAGTCACTTTCAGATATGGTATTGTCATTCTCATACGATGGAAATTCAAATTTTCCATCAAAAACATTCACTGTTGACAAGAAGAGCAGTTTGGAATCTTTATTGGTCAGAACATAATCTGCCAATTGCCGGTGTATTTTTAATTGTGCTTTATAACTTCCTCGCAGGGAAGAGATGATGAAGTTTGGGCGTACTTTTTCCAATACATCAAAAATATCGTCCTTTTCCACATTAAATTGGAACAATACCTGATTGTCCTTTAATGTACTATTGTCCGAGGCGTAAGTTCCGTAGACATCAAAGTAGGGAAGAAGCTCTTTATACAATGTATTGCCAATAAAACCACTGGCACCAAGTATGAGAATTCTGTTCAAAATTAGCCTTTATAAAATGGAAGTTTTACAATGGTAGCAGGTACGGCCTTTTTTCTTATCTGAATATGAATTTGAGAACCAACATCTTTAAAAATTGTAGGTACATAACCCATACCAATTCCTTTTTCCAGTGATGGAGACATGGTTCCGCTGGTAACCACACCTATTTTTTTACCATTCCCATCAACAATGTCATATCCCTGCCTCGGAATTCCTCTTTCATTCAGTTCAAAGGCGATCAGTCTTCTTTCGGGCCCATGCTCCTTTTGCTTCAATAGGTTTTCAGCATTTATAAAATCCTTAGTGAACTTAGTAATCCAGCACAATCCTGCCTCGATAGGTGAGGTGGTATCATCAATATCGTTTCCGTAGAGGCAATAGCCCATTTCCAAACGTAAAGTGTCTCGTGCAGCCAACCCTATAGGTTTAATTCCATAATCTGCCCCTGCTTCCATCACTTTTGTCCACACTTGCTCTACTTCACTATTCTTGCAATAGATCTCAAATCCGCCACTACCCGTATAGCCAGTAGCACTAATGATCACATGTTCTATACCCGCAAAGTCTGAAACCTTAAAAGTGTAAAATTTGATCTCACTTAGGTCCTCACTCGTTAAGGACTGCATAGCTTCCACGGCTTTTGGCCCCTGGATCGCCAGTAAGGAGTAATCTTCAGAAAGGTCGCGCATTTCCGCACCCATACTATTGTGGCTACTGATCCATTTCCAGTCTTTTTCTATATTGGAGGCATTCACCACCAAAAGCCATTTTTCGGCTTCCAAACGGTAGACAATAAGATCGTCAACAATTCCTCCCTTATCGTTCGGAAAACAACTGTATTGTGCCTGTCCGTCCACTAATTTTGAAGCATCATTGCTCGTTACTTTTTGGATCAGTTCCAGTGCGTTTGGGCCGGTAATAAGAAATTCACCCATATGTGAAACATCAAAGACACCCACACCGTTCCGTACGGTTTCATGTTCGGCAACAACGCCTTCATAAGATACGGGCATATTATAGCCGGCAAAAGGAACCATTTTGGCACCTAATTCTTCGTGAATATGTGAAAGAGCAGTATTTTTCATTGGTAAATATTTTTCGCAAATGTATTACAATCTTCAAAAGGTAACGAAAGAATTGTTTGATTGTTTTCAACAAGCTTGGTAACTTGCACAAAACGATGAATTCTATGAAAATATTCTCTTCGGCACAATTATACGAAGCTGACACGGTTACAACTCAAAAACAAAATATTTCTTCTGCCGATCTAATGGAAAGGGCAGGGTCACAAATTTTCAACTGGTTGCACCTTCATATACAGGGAGCACCTGTTTCTGTTCATATTTTCTGTGGAATTGGTAACAATGGCGGGGACGGATTAGTTGTAGGGAGATTGCTAATTGAACACGGTTACAATGTAATTGTGTATGTGGTAAATTGTAGTGATAAACGGTCTAAAGACTTCCTAACCAATTATGACCGCATTAAAAATGTGACGAAAGACTGGCCAAGATTAATGAAGTCTGAAGCAGATTTCCCGGATATCAACCCTGAAGATATAGTGATCGATGCAATTTTTGGAATTGGTTTGAATCGATGCCCGGACGGGTGGGTTAAAAAACTGATTCAACACTTGAATAGCAGCAAAGCATTTAAGTTAGCAATTGATATTCCCAGTGGTTTGTTTGCAAATAAGCCCCTGGAGGATGCCGAGGCTGTTCTAATGGCAAATCATACCCTTACTTTTCAGGCCCCAAAACTAGCGTTTTTCCTTCCGGAAACAGGAAGATTTGTACCCTATTACGAAGTATTGGATATTGGTTTGGACCAGGAGTTTTTACAAACAGAAGCCCCAATGGCACAGCTTATAAGAAAATGGGAAGCTCAACAGTTTTACAAACAACGAAATAAGTACGATCACAAAGGGAATTACGGGCACTCTTTAATTGTCGCGGGAAGTTACGGGAAAATGGGAGCTGCAGTACTTTCAGCTAAAGCTGCATTAAGAACAGGAGCAGGACTGGTAACTGTTTTTGTTCCCAAATGTGGTTACACCATACTACAAACAACCTTACCCGAGGCAATGACGATAACGGATACTGAAAATGACTTCATTACCAGCATTAAGCCGGATTTTGAACCTTCTGCCATTGGTTTGGGGATGGGGATTGGCACTAAGGCTGAAACGATCTCTGCATTAAAGGAATTATTTTTAGATATAAGATCTCCTTTGGTGCTTGATGCAGATGGTTTGAATTGTATTTCTGAAAACAAAGAATTATTAAAGTTGCTTCCGGAACTTTCCATATTGACACCTCATCCTGGAGAATTAGAGCGATTGATAGGTGCGTGGAAGAATGATTATGATAAACTGGAGAAAGCAAAAAAGTTCTCTGAAAAACACAACATAATTTTAGTTATAAAAGGAGCGCATACCTTAACAATATTCGATAATAAAGTATATATAAATACGACCGGAAACCCGGGAATGGCTACCGCTGGAAGTGGTGATGTACTTTCGGGAGTGATAACCGCATTACTTTCACAGGGATATGACCCATTATTGGCCGCGGTCTTTGGTGTGTACCTCCATGGCAGTTCCGGAAATATTGCTTCGCAAATAATGGGCTTTGAGACTCTTATTGCGGGTGATATCATTGATAATCTTGGAAATGCCTATCTGGCGTTATTCGAACGGGAAACTCCGGAACCCCAGGAAAATGAAGGAAATAAAAAAGCTCCCTAAGGAGCTTTTTTAGTATTGTTTTTAAATTCATCAGATCAATTCATCCAGCATTTTGCGTAGTTTTGGATCTGAAGGGCGCGGTGCATCTGCCGACACAATTTTGCCCTCGGGATCAATCAATATAAACCTTGGAATTCCTAATATTCCGTAATCATCAACAAACTTAGAGTCCCAATTATGATCAGCCATTAATTGAACACCACCCAACTCTTTTTCAATGACCATTTCTCTCCATGTGTCATAATCCTTGGCCTCATCAATGGAGATACTAACAAATTCGATATTTTTCCCATGGTAGTCCTTTTCAATTTCCTTTAAAGAAGGAATTTCCCTGATGCAAGGCCCGCACCAGGTTGCCCATACATCTACATACACATATTTCCCGGCCAGGTCCGCTAAACTGGTACTTCCCCCTTTATGATTCTCATAATCAAAAGTTGGAGAAATATTCCCGGTAAGTAAGGGTTTAAGTTTGTTATAGCGTTTGGTTATCTTATCCAGATTTTCCTGATTGGTATTACTACTCTTAAATTTGGCATATGCTTCTTCGAGGTTGCTGTCCGGTTGCAGTCCATATCGTAGATGATCGAACATAAGTTGATCTTTGGCATATCCATTTGGCAGGTTTTCATCTACAACCGACAGGAATGTCACTGTCCTGCTAAAATCCTCTGAATTGTCATTTGCATCCTCAACCAGCCTTCCATAGTGTACACTAAGCATTTCCCGGTACCCTTTTGAGTTTCTAAAGGCAACAGTATCCATATAATTAATTTTGGATGTGATATCATAAAAGCCCGGAGATACTTCAAGTGAATCATTTCCAGTAAAATACGAATGATATTCCGGGTAATTTTCAAGATTGGCTATATGTTCATATTCCAATTCTTTATTCTCTAAACCAATAAAGGACTCGGAAAGCTCTGCTGTTTTCGAAACCAAACCTTTATATGAACCACTCATTGCATTGATCTCTTTTACAAAATCTTCTTCAGGCAATGAATACAGGTCTTTGAACGACATTCCTTTTTCAGATAAGAGGTATTTTGCAGCCAGGTAATTATTCTCGGCTGCAAGGTCTCCGGTATAGGCAATGGTCTCATCAAATTCTTTCGGATCTACAGATACAGAAAGATTCTTGCCTTTTTCCAAATAGGTGCTTGTACGCTCTCTACCTATAATAAGGTCATAGTAGCCATTTTTCTTTATATCGAGGGTGTCTGTAAATGTTCCGGTTTCAGAAATTGGAATTTCAATATCCATATCATAACCACGAATCTTTGCAGTTTCTGAATTATTATTTTGTATTGTTCCGTTTATAATTACATATTCAGGTTTTTTTTCTTCTTCTTTGCAGGAAATAATGGCCAAAGCAGCCAAAATAAATACTATTTTTTTCATTGTTTTTAAGTTAGATCACCAATTGAATTATTGGATAATTAATGAGTTTGCTAAAATTACAAAACCTTTATAAGAAAATGGTATTTTAGCAAAATAAACAACTTACCTATGCCAGAGATTCATTACATAAGTACCGAGATTTTGGACTTGCTCACTGTTAAAGATATTTTTGAATCTAATAAATCATTAGAACTTTCCGAAGAAGCTACTTTTAGTATTAAAAAATCTAAAAAGTACTTAGACGCCAAAACAAAAAATAATGATACCCCAGTTTATGGTATCAATACTGGATTTGGTTCATTGTGTAATGTAAAAATATCTTCTGACAACCTGTCCCGGCTTCAGGAAAATCTGGTTATGTCCCATGCCTGTGGTACGGGAGAATATGTTCCAAAACCTATTGTAAAGCTTATGCTTTTGCTTAAGATCCAATCTTTGAGTTACGGATATAGTGGTGTACAGCTTGAAACAGTTCAACGGCTCATAGATTTTTACAACAATGATATTTTACCGGTTGTTTATACGCAGGGGAGCCTTGGAGCTTCAGGCGATCTGGCCCCGTTGGCACATCTGTCATTGCCGCTTTTAGGAAAAGGAGAGGTGTACCAGGGAGAAAAGATCGTATCTTCAGAAAAGGTCTTAAAAAAGAATAAATGGAAACCTATTACTTTACAGGCAAAAGAAGGATTGGCCTTGCTTAATGGCACGCAATTCATGAGTGCATATGGCACCTATATTTTATTGCAATCTCATAAACTTTCGTATCTGGCAGATGTCATAGGAGCGATCTCAGTAGATGCGTTCGATTGTAATATGAGTCCGTTCGATCCGTTGGTACATCTGGTCAGGCCGCACCGGGGCCAGGTAAAAACCGCTGAACGGTTTGTGGAATTTCTATCGGGTAGCGAATTGGGTCTTTCTGAAAAGAAAAATGTACAGGATCCGTATTCTTTTAGGTGTATACCACAGGTGCATGGAGCCAGTAAAGACACTATTGTTTTTGCTACAAAGACGTTTAAGACCGAAATAAATTCGGTCACGGATAACCCTAATATCTTTGTAGGGGATGACAAAATCATTTCCGGGGGAAATTTTCATGGACAACCTTTGGCGCTGGCATTGGATTATTTGTCCATTGCGTTGTCGGAGCTTGCAAATATTTCTGAAAGAAGAACCTACCAATTGGTTTCCGGGCTTAGGGATCTGCCAGCATTTCTGGTAAATAATCCCGGATTAAATAGTGGTTTTATGATCCCGCAGTATACCGCTGCCAGTATTGTTAGCCAAAATAAACAGTTAGCCACCCCGGCTTCTGTAGACTCCATTGTTTCTTCCAATGGACAGGAGGATCATGTGAGTATGGGAGCCAATGCGGCCACAAAATGCTTACGGATCGTGGAAAACCTGGAAACCGTCTTGGCAATTGAACTATTGAATGCATCACAAGCATTAGAATTCAGGAAACCGAAGAAAACATCTCCATTTTTAGAATCTTTTTTGGTATCTTTTCGTCATGCTGTGCCCTTTGTAGCTGAAGACAGGTTGCTGGCAGATGATATTCATGCATCTATTGGATTTTTACAGAGTTTTTCTATCGACAGTGAATTGCTCTTTTAATAATCCGGAGTAACAAAACAGATAAAAAATTTTGGAATAAATAGATTTCAATGACACGAAAATACTTTTTTATAATTGCTTTTATACTGTGTACTAAAGCATGGAGTCAGGACTATAAGCCTTTGCTGGATGATTTTAATGAATGGCATATTACATCATGTCATTTTGGGTGCTTGACAGATGTGTATTACACAGATGGCGATACGATCGTTAATGGTAAAACACATAAGATATTGGATGGGTTCCACTATATATCACGAACGTTTTTGTTGAATGAAGAGGTAGCAAACAAGAAGGTATATTTGACCACAGTAAGCTCTGGAATCGAAGAATATTTATTATATGATTTTTCTTTGGCCGAAGGTGATTCCATTCATATGCGAAACCCTATTACTCCGTTTCCTGATGACGCAGGCTATTTTATTCTGGATTCCATTAGAAGCCGAACTCTCGCAGATGGGAATGATTACAGGCATTATTATTTTTCACCTACCGGGTCAAATACTATCAGTACGAATAATGCGGTGTGGGTTGAAGGAGTAGGGTCATTATCCATAATTAATGCGCCCAGTGGTGACCCCGATATAAATGGCGCCGGCCACCTTAGTTGCTTTTTTAAAGAAGCAGAATTGTTCTATGCAAATCTGGATTCGATAAGTGGCTGTGAACCATTAATTCTAGGACTGAAAGATCCTAAGCAAGACCTGCAAAATGTTGAGATTTATTCTTCAGAAGCTATTTGTCATTTAAAAAATACTACCAATGTCAAGGATCTGGTTGTTTACGACCTACTTGGGAGAAAGCAGAAGCAAGTGATCAATATAGACCATGCCAGTACACTGTCTTTTGACCTTTCATCTCTGGAAACCGGAGTCTATATAATCGTTATCTACAATCATAGATACCAAAAAAGAACTTTTAAAATAATAGTTGAATAGATGAGATTGCCTTTGTACGGGGCTATCTGCTGCAGTTCACACAAGTAATAGCTTGAGGCATTAAAAGAACTCTTCCAAGAGGGATTGGATTTCTGCAACGAATACAAATCCCAAAATCTTCATCATTAATTTTCGATAAAGCTACCTGTAGGTTTTTTAGTTTAAGCTCTGCTTTGCGTAATGCAGCTTCATTAACAGATTTATTATTGATAGCGTCCATACGGGATACCCGGCCAATTGCATTTTCAGGAGCAATAGGCTTGGTTAGTTCCCGGTATTTTTCGACCAGTACGGTAGTTGTATTGATTTCTTCCAGTATCCGAGCCTTTATTTTCTCCTTTTCTTTCATCTTAATAGTAAATAAAAAACACTTGCTTTAAATAAAAAAGACAAGTGTTTTTTTTGATCTTTATATCTCTTTGAATGAATTAAGACTCTGTCTTTTTCTTTAGCTTCTTAATCTTAATTGTCAATTCATTTTTCTTCTCATCAAGGTCCATAGTAATGGTGTCTCCTTCCTGAAGGTTGGCATTAATGATCTCTTCGGCCAAGGCATCTTCGATATACTTCTGAATAGCTCTTTTAAGAGGTCTGGCGCCATAGTCTTTGTCGAAACCTTTATCTGCAATGTAATCTTTTGCTTTTTCTGTTAGCTTAAGATTGTATCCAAGGTCCTTGATTCTTACAAAAAGCTTATCAAGCTCAATATCAATGATCTTATGAATATCATCTCTGTCTAACGGATTGAATACCATTACGTCATCTACTCGATTTAAAAATTCAGGAGCAAAGGCTTTTTTGAGCGCATTTTCAATAATACTTTTTGAATTTGCATCTGCCTGGCTCTCTTTGGCTGCTGTACCAAAGCCAACACCCTGTCCAAAATCTTTCAATTTTCGAGCTCCGATGTTGGAAGTCATAATAATGATCGTATTCTTGAAATCTATTTTGCGGCCTAGGCTGTCCGTAAGTTGACCATCATCCAGTACCTGGAGTAACATATTAAATACATCCGGGTGTGCTTTTTCAATTTCATCTAATAGAACAACAGCATAAGGTTTCCGTCTTATTTTTTCTGTGAGCTGGCCGCCTTCTTCATAACCTACATACCCTGGAGGAGCACCGATCAATCTGGAGACAGCAAATTTTTCCATATACTCGCTCATATCTACACGAACCAAAGCATTTTCAGAGTCGAAAAGTTCTCGAGCTAACACCTTGGCTAACTGAGTTTTACCCACTCCTGTTTGACCTAAAAATATAAATGAACCAATAGGCTTATTCGGGTCCTTTAATCCGGCACGATTACGCTGAATTGCCTTTACTACTTTGGCAACGGCTTCATCCTGGCCGATCACTTTCCCTTTAATACGGTCCGGAAGTTCGGCGAGCTTATTACTTTCGGTCTGGGCAATTCTGTTAACGGGTACACCGGTCATCATAGAAACAACTTCGGCGACATTATCTTCGTCAACGGTCTCTTTATGAAGTTTAGATTCTTTTTCCCAGGCTTCCTGTGCAGTAGCTAACTCTTTTTCAAGATTTTTTTCATCATCACGAAGTTTTGCTGCTTCTTCGTATTTCTGTTTTTTTACTACCGAATTTTTTAATTCCCGGACTTCTTCGAGTTTCGCTTCAATATTCAGGATTTTATCAGGTACGTGAATATTGGTTATATGCACACGTGATCCGGCTTCATCTAAGGCGTCAATTGCTTTATCCGGTAGAAAACGTTCTGTCATATAACGATTTGTCAGCTTTACACAAGCTTCCAGTGCAGCATCTGTATATTGTACGTTATGGTGTATTTCGTATTTGTCTTTGATATTTTGAAGAATCTCAATGGTTTCAGTAACAGTAGTGGGTTCTACCAGTACTTTTTGGAAACGTCTTTCCAGGGCGCCGTCCTTTTCAATGTACTGTCTGTACTCATCGAGAGTAGTTGCACCAATGCATTGAATTTCACCACGTGCCAAAGCCGGTTTGAACATATTGGAAGCATCCAGGGAACCGGTAGCGCCTCCTGCACCGACAATGGTATGAATTTCATCAATGAAAAGAATAATATCATCATTCTTCTCCAGTTCATTCATAACAGCTTTCATACGCTCCTCAAACTGCCCGCGATATTTTGTACCCGCAACCAGGCTTGCAAGGTCGAGAGTTACCACTCGCTTGTCATATAGGATCCGGGAGACTTTTCTTTGTACGATTCGCAGTGCAAGCCCTTCTGCTATTGCAGATTTACCAACACCAGGTTCACCGATAAGTAACGGATTGTTCTTTTTTCTTCTGCTTAAGATCTGTGAAACACGTTGTATTTCACTTTCACGGCCTACCACAGGGTCTAATTTTCCATCTTCGGCAAGTGAGGTCAGGTCTCTTCCAAAGTTATCGAGAACCGGAGTTTTGGATTTCTTATTTCCTTTGGCAGTATTTCCGGTAAACAAGTTCTCTTTCGACGTATCTTCCGGAGTAGCATCGTCATCATTTGGAAATGACTCAGAGGTAGGGCTATCTATATAATCTTCGTCGTTCGCTATCATAAGTTTAAATTGATCTTTAACACCGTCATAATCCACTTTCATTTTATTAAGCAACTTTGTAGTAGGGTCGTTCTCATTTCTAAGGATACAGAGAAGTAAATGCGCTGTATTTATAGAAGAGCTCTGAAACAATTTAGCTTCTAAAAAAGTAGTTTTTAAGGCTCTTTCCGCCTGGCGTGTTAAATGAAGGTTTTTTTTATCGTTTTCACTTGCCCCGGCATTAGGATTCGCAGGGCTTAAGATTTCTACTTTTCGGCGGAGGTGATTCAGATCAACATCCAATGCATTCAATATAGTCACCGCTTTACCGTTACCATCACGAAGCAGCCCCAGCATTAAATGCTCGGTGCCAATGAAATCGTGACCTAACCGCAGAGCTTCCTCCTTGCTGTAGGCAATCACATCTTTTACTCTTGGGGAAAAATTATCATCCATACATTTTAAATTCTGGAAACATTAAAAATACTAAAATTACCTATAAAAGGGACAAAAACCATACCCCATTTGCGAGAATAGTAGTAAAAGGACAAAAAAACTTACTAAAATCAAAGCTTTACCATTGATAGTTATTAACGATTTACTACTAAAAATTTGTTAATAAAAACGTTAATTTTGAGTGTCTAAATCCCTGTTAAAACCTATAAAATAGTGTATCTTGCTCGTTAAGTTTAATTACTAAAAGTAAAAGAAAATATTTATGGCTGAAGGCGAAAAATTGATCCCAATTAACATTGAAGATGAAATGAAGTCGGCTTACATTGATTACTCAATGTCGGTCATTGTGTCGCGTGCACTACCTGATGTTAGGGATGGTATGAAACCTGTTCACAGACGTGTATTATATGGAATGCACGAACTGGGTGTTAGAGCTACCGGAGCTCATAAAAAATCCGCAAGAATAGTTGGTGAAGTACTGGGTAAATATCACCCGCACGGTGATACATCTGTTTATGATGCGATGGTACGAATGGCGCAAGAATGGAGCTTGCGTTATATGCTCGTAGACGGACAAGGTAACTTTGGTTCTATTGATGGAGACAGCCCTGCAGCAATGCGTTATACGGAAGCACGAATGCAGAAAATATCTGAAGAGATGCTGGCAGATATTGACAAAGAGACCGTTGACCATCAACTTAATTTTGACGATACATTACAAGAGCCTACAGTATTACCTACACGAGTACCCGGACTATTGATCAATGGAGCTTCAGGTATTGCAGTGGGTATGGCCACAAATATGCCTCCACATAATCTTTCTGAAGTCATAGATGGCACTGTTGCTTATATTGAGAACAATGATATAGAGATCGATGAGTTGATGCAGCACATAAAGGCGCCTGATTTCCCTACGGGAGGTGTTATCTATGGTTATGAAGGAGTAAAAGATGCTTTCCATACCGGTAGAGGCCGTGTTGTGATGAGGGGAAAAGCCAGCTTCGAAGAAGTCGACGGAAGAGAATGTATTATAATCAGTGAGATTCCTTATCAGGTCAATAAGGCAGATATGATCAAGAAGACTGCCGATTTGGTCAATGATAAGAAAATTGAAGGTATCTCTAACATACGTGATGAATCTGACAGAAACGGAATGCGGATCGTATACATTTTAAAGCGAGACGCTATTCCAAATATTGTATTGAATATGTTGTATAAGTATACAGCACTTCAATCCAGCTTCAGTGTTAACAATATCGCCCTGGTAAACGGAAGGCCACAAATGTTGAACCTAAAGCAATTGATTCATTATTTTGTAGAGCACCGCCATGAAGTTGTAGTTCGCAGAACGGAATACCTATTGCGTAAAGCTGAAGAACGTGCACATATCCTGGAAGGACTGATCATTGCTTCAGATAATATAGACGAAGTGATTAAACTCATTCGCGCTTCTTCAAATGCAGATGAGGCACGTGAAAAACTAATCAAGACATTCGAGCTTTCAGAAATTCAGGCAAAAGCAATTGTCGAGATGCGCTTGCGTCAATTAACAGGACTGGAACAAGATAAACTACGTTCCGAGTACGAAGAATTGATGAACACTATTGCCGACTACAAAGACATTCTTGCCAAGAAAGAGCGCAGAATGGATATCATTAAAGAAGAATTAGCCGAAATAAAGGACAAGTATGGTGACGAGCGTCGTTCGGTCATTGAGTATGCAGGGGGAGATGTTAGTATTACAGATCTTATAGCAGATGAAAAAGTTGTTATTACAATTTCTCATGCAGGCTATATTAAGCGAACTTCACTTACCGAATATAAAACACAGAACAGGGGAGGTGTTGGTCAAAAGGCTTCCGCGACAAGAAATGAGGATTTTTTAGAACATTTGTTTGTTGGGACAAATCACCAATATATGTTGTTCTTCACTCAAAAAGGGAAATGTTTCTGGATGCGTGTTTTTGAAATTCCTGAAGGCGGCCGTACTTCAAAAGGGCGTGCTATACAAAACCTGATCAATATTGAACCCGAGGATAAGGTGAAAGCATTTATCTGTACTCAGGATCTCAAAGATGAAGAGTATATCAACAACCATTATGTGATAATGGCCACTAAAAAGGGACAGGTAAAAAAGACTCCTTTAGAGCAGTATTCACGTCCCCGAACCAATGGTATCAATGCGATAACCATTAGAGAAGATGATGAATTACTGGAAGCAAAACTTACCACGGGTGACAGTCAGGTAATGTTAGCTGTTCGTTCCGGAAAAGCCATTCGTTTTGAAGAAGAGAAAACAAGGCCTATGGGCAGAAATGCTTCGGGAGTTAGAGGTATTAAACTAGCAGACAAAGATGATGAGGTAGTAGGAATGATCGCTGTTGAAGACCATGAATCAGATATTTTGGTAGTCGCAGAGAATGGATATGGAAAACGTTCCAGTATCGAAGACTATAGAATTACCAATCGTGGCGGAAAAGGGGTGAAAACCATCAATGTTACGGAAAAAACAGGTAAATTAGTGGCTATCAAGAATGTTAGTGATTCTGATGACCTGATGATCATCAACAAATCCGGAATTGCCATCCGAATGGCCGTTGAGGACCTACGGGTAATGGGGCGTGCAACTCAGGGTGTACGCTTAATAAAAGTACGGGAAGATGACGCCATTGCAGCAGTCGCAAAAGTAATGCACGATGAAGATGAAGTTGAGTTGGATGAAAACGGAAATGAAATCAGTTCCGAAGCTCAGGCAACAGGAGAAGAAGAAAATGGCACCACTATTGATAATAAGGAAACACCGACCGATAACAACGAATAAAAATTAAAACCATTACAATGAAAAATAAGATTTTAATAATAGCAGTATTGCTACTTACTGCTGTTACATTTGGGCAAAAAAAGGAAATCAAAAAGGCCGAAAAGGCTGTTAGATCTGGAGATTATGCTGAAGCGATGACCTTATTGGGCCAGGCTGAAGCTCTTTTGGGCAGTGCTGATAAAGACCAAAAAGTAAATTTCTATATAAC
>JANQOS010000113.1 GCA_028285705.1 Altibacter sp. | reverse complement strand
GCCAAGACAGAAAAGATAAACCTCGTGTTCCTATTGCTGCGAAATTGGTCGCTAAAATGCTGGAAACCGCCGGCGCTACACGCATCATTACCATGGACCTCCATGCAGATCAAATTCAAGGTTTCTTTGAAAAGCCGGTAGACCATCTATTTGCTTCAACCATTTTCCTCCCCTACTTAAGAGAATTGAACCTGGATAACCTTACTATTGCATCTCCGGACATGGGTGGTTCTAAAAGAGCATATGCATATTCCAAAGCATTAGAAAGTGATGTTGTGATTTGTTATAAACAAAGAGCAAAGGCCAATGTAATTTCACATATGGAGTTGATCGGTGATGTAGAAGGCAAAAATGTTGTGTTGGTAGATGATATGGTAGATACTGCCGGTACGCTTACCAAAGCAGCAGATCTAATGATAGAACGAGGAGCCTTGAGTGTTCGTGCCATTTGTACACATCCTATTCTTTCAGGAAGTGCGTACGAAAGGCTTGAGAATTCTAAACTGGAAGAATTGATCGTTACAGATTCTATCCCTTTAAAGAAACAAACCAACAAGGTTAGAGTACTTACCTGTGCCAACCTGTTTGCAGATGTAATGCTAAGTGTCAATGCGAACAAATCCATCAGCTCTAAGTTTTTGATGTAACTTTCGGGAAAACAGTAAGAAAGGACCCTTAAAAAAACCAGCTTTTTTGCTTGATGTCTTCAAAAAATTCCGCATCTTTGCAGCCGCTTAACCTAAAAGGTGAGCTTTAGAATTTAAAATCATTAAATATTTCAAATGAAATCAATTACAATCAACGGATCTCAAAGAGAAAGCGTAGGCAAGGTAGCAACCAAAGCCTTACGTAATGCTGGAAAGGTTCCTTGCGTAGTATACGGAGGGGATAAGCCAATTCACTTTTCAGCAGACGAACTGGCATTTAGAAACTTAGTGTACACCCCAGACGTACATACAGTTGTAATTGCCTTAGAAGACGGTACAAAAATCAATGCCATCCTTCAAGACATTCAGTTTCACCCGGTACATGACCGCATCTTACACATGGACTTCTATCAAATCTATGATGATAAAGAAGTAATGTTAGAAATTCCCGTACGTGTTACAGGAAATTCTAAAGGAGTACGAAACGGTGGTGTTTTACGTATTGTAACACGTAAACTTCGAATAAAAGCATTACCGGCAAATCTTCCGGATTTTATTGAAGCAGATATTACCGAGATGAAGATCGGGCACAAGATGTACATTACCGATATCGATACGGAAAACTTTAAAATCCTTCACCCGGACAATACTGTAATTTGCCAGGTGAGAACTTCACGTACCGCTATTGTGGATGAAGTGGATGAAGAAGAAGAAGGAATTGAAGGAGAAGAAGGCGCTGAAGGTGCAGAAGGAGAAGCTGCTCCGGCCGAAGGTGCTGCTGCTGAAGCTCCTGCAGAAGAATAGATCTTCTATTTTCAAGATAATTAAAAAGCATTCCGATTTTCGGGATGCTTTTTTTATTTTTACTGAAGTTAAATCGTATATATGTTTGCGTTTTTCAAGAAACTATTTGCTTCAAAATCTAACAAACAAATTACCGAAAGTGACCCCATGAAAAAATTTCTCATTGCCGGATTAGGCAATATTGGTCCAAAATATGAAAATACCCGGCATAATATTGGCTTTAAAATGCTTGATTTTTTAGCTGAAAAGGAATCTCTTACATGGGAAACAGTGAAGCTGGGAGATGTTACAATTCACAAGAAGAAAGGGCGAACTTTTTTGCTTCTGAAACCCAGTACCTACATGAACCTTAGTGGAAAAGCTGTGAAATACTGGCTGGAAAAAGAAAAGATTCCATTGGAAAACCTGTTAGTCATTACAGACGATCTAAATTTACCTTTTGGGACCCTTCGCATAAAAACCAAAGGAAGTGATGGCGGACACAACGGTTTAAAAGATATACAACATACATTGCAAACAACAAATTACAATAGATTCAGGTTCGGAATTAGTGATGAATTCTCTAAAGGAAGGCAAGTAGATTACGTCTTAAGCAAATGGAATGAAGAAGAGCAGAAAAATTTAGAAGAACGGCTTGAAAAAGGATCTCAGGTTATCGAATCTTTCGGCCTTGCCGGTACAGCCATCACTATGAATACCTTTAATGGAAAATAACGTGAACGAATATACCTCCGCAGCATCTTACGAAAACTCACGCCCTTGCGTTGTAACTATAGGGACCTTTGATGGTGTACATATTGGACATAAAGCTATTTTAAAGCGTTTGGTGGATGCTGCAAAAAAAGAGGGCCTCGACTCGGTGCTATTGACATTTTTTCCCCACCCCAGAATGGTATTGCAGAAGAATTCAAACATAAAGCTTATCAATACCATCCCTGAAAAAAAAGAACTATTGGAAGAAATAGGCCTGGACCATTTAATTATACATCCTTTTACGCATGCGTTTTCACGATTAACCGCCGTAGAATATGTTCGGGATATTTTAGTAAACCGCTTAAAAGCAAAAAAGATCATCATTGGCTACGATCATCGTTTTGGCAGAAATAGAACTGCCACCATTGAAGACTTACGTGAGTTTGGAAAAACCTACCATTTTGAAGTAGAAGAAATCTCAGCTCAGGAATTGGATGAAGTGGCCATAAGCTCCACAAAAATTAGAAAAGCCTTACAAGCAGGAGACATCACAACTGCAAACAATTACTTAGGGTACCCGTTTATGGTTTCGGGAAAAGTGGTGAAAGGAAAAGGTATTGGCCGAACTTTAGAGTATCCTACGGCAAACCTCCAAGTTGATGAGCCCTATAAGCTCATTCCAAAGAATGGAGTGTATGTTGTTGAAACAGAAATAAACGGCCGTATAACCTACGGAATTACAAGTATTGGCACCAATCCAACCGTAGGAGGTAAACACAAAACCATTGAAACTTATTTTCTGGATACAGATGAAGACTTATATGAAAAGCCATTGCGCATATCTTTTTTAACCCATATTCGCGATGAAGAAACCTTTAAAGATATCAATGCTTTAAAAGAAGCTATTAAAAAGGATGAAAAATTTGCCAGGGAGTTTTTAAAGAGCTATGAATAAATTTCTTTTCAAAAATATTGACAATACCGGGCTTGTATTATTCAGAGTAGTATTTGGTTTGCTTATAACTTTAGAAGCTTTTGGCGCAATTGCCACGGGTTGGGTAAAACGCACACTGGTAGATCCGGAATTTACTTTTAATTTCATCGGGTTCGATTTCTTACAACCGCTCCCCGGCAACGGGATGTATTACTATTTTGCCATTATGGGAGTCTTTGGGCTATGTGTGATGCTGGGATACAAATATCGTTATAGCATGATAGCATATGCCCTGATGTGGACTGCTGTATATTTAATGCAAAAAACCTCTTATAACAATCATTATTATTTAATGATGCTGTTGTGCTGGTTAATGGTATTTCTTCCTGCAAACCGGTGGTTCTCATTAGATGCCAGGTATGACCCGTCCATTAGATCGTCTGCTATGCCCCAATGGGTATTGTGGATATTGATATTACAGGTATGGATCGTATATACGTACGCCTCTGTGGCAAAATTATATCCGGACTGGATCAACGCCACTGTCCCCGCTGTCCTAATGAGTGGCAAAAAACATTATTGGCTTATAGGTGATTTTTTACAACAGAACTGGGTACATTGGTGCATTGCATATACCGGTATTATTTTTGACCTCCTTATTGTCCCCTTATTGCTTTGGAAAAGAACCCGTCTTTTTGGGTTTATTGTTTCGGTATTTTTCCATTTGTTCAATTCTATAGTTTTTCAAATAGGGATCTTTCCTTATATGTCTATCGCTTTTTCTCTTTTTTTCTTTTCCCCTCAACTGCTTCAAAAGCGTTTTCTACCTAAAAAACAACTGTATACTGCCGGAGAAATTATCGTTCCAAAGTATAAGAAGTTTCTTGTTGGGGTCTTTTCGGTATATTTTATCATTCAAATTGGACTCCCATTGCGCCATTGGTTCTTTAAAGATGATGTTCTGTGGACCGAAGAGGGCCATCGCCTTAGCTGGCGCATGATGTTGCGGTCCAAATCCGGCATCCTTGCCGTCTGGGTGGAGGATAAAGATACCGGCAAGCGAATACAGTACCCATACAACAAACTTATTGCAAATAAGCAACGCCGTTCGGTAAAGACCAAACCCGATCTGCTATGGCAACTCGCTCAGCATATTAAAAAAGCAGAGGCCGAAGAAGGCAGAGATGTTGCTGTTTTTATGGATGTGAGAGTAAAAGTAAATAATGGAGAATACCACCCATTTATTGACCCGGATGTTGACCTGGCTTCAGAAAAATGGTATCCTTTTAAGCACCATGATTGGATTTTGACCTCTCCCGAGGATTATCATAAAAAGACTACAAAGAAATAGTGGGATTTCCGTAAATTTGCTGCCTTAATACCCATACGCCATGTTACAGGTTCACGAGATAAGAGACCATAAAGAAGCTTATATCACTGCCCTTGCTAAAAGGGGAGTCGATGCAAAAGAAGTATTTGAACAAGTGTTACAAGCAGATGAAGAACGCAGAAGTACGCAATTACAACTGGATGATACCCTGGCACAATCCAACACTTTTTCAAAAGAAATTGGAATGTTGTTTAAAAATGGCGAAACGCAAAAGGCCAACTTACTAAAAGAAAAAACAAGTAAGTTAAAAGAAACCTCAAAGTCTTTAACCGAACAACTCAATACAGTTTCAGAAAAATTACAACAACTGTTGTACACTATTCCTAATATTCCAAATGAGTTGGTCCCTGCAGGAACAGATGAAAATGATAATGAAGAAACATTCCGCGAGGGAGCTATCCCCAAACTAGGTGGTGAAGCACTTCCCCATTGGGAATTGGCAAAAAAATACGATTTAATTGATTTTGAATTAGGCGTTAAAATCACCGGTGCCGGTTTTCCTGTCTACAAAGGGAAAGGAGCCCGTTTACAAAGAGCATTGATCGCTTATTTCCTGGACAAGAATACAAATGCCGGCTATACCGAATACCAGGTACCTCATCTGGTCAATGAAGCATCGGGATATGGAACAGGGCAATTGCCGGATAAAGAGGGACAAATGTATCATGTTACAGGTGATGACCTGTATCTCATTCCAACTGCCGAAGTCCCGGTAACCAATCTGTTTCGTGGAGACTTGTTAGCACATACCGAACTGCCCATAACCTGTACCGG
>JANQOS010000096.1 GCA_028285705.1 Altibacter sp. | reverse complement strand
TTACCTTTTTACCGGATAAACAAAGTGAGTTCTTACAGTTTGTACAGGGAAAATTAGATTTTTTGAGCGGCCTGGACAACTCTTACAAAGATGAGATCTTAACTACACAGGGAAAGCTTCAGCAAAGCTACCAGGATGACTTCTATCTTATAAAGGGCCCGTTTTTGAATACGGAATATCTAGGATACTTCATGGAAGCCAATTCGACCGAAATTAAATCGCCTGCTCTCCGAAAAGCTGTTAATTATGGCTTTGACCGAAACAAAATGGTGACCTACCTCCGAAACGGAGTAGGAATTCCGGCCGTTCACGGATTTATACCAAAAGGACTTCCCGGTTTTACAAATATTGAGGGTTATGCCTATGATCCAGATAAAGCACGTGAATACCTCTCGCAATATAAAACCGAAACCGGCGATGATAAACCGCAAATTACCATTGGCACCAATAGCCAATATCTTGACCTTTGTGAATACATACAACGCGAACTTGAAAAGATTGGTATTAAAGTGATTGTAGATGTGATGCCCCCTTCTACCCTGCGCCAAATGAAATCCAGTGGGGAGTTGGATATCTTTAGAGCCAGTTGGATCGCTGATTATCCGGATGCCGAAAATTACCTGTCACTCTTTTATAGCCCGAACTTCACTCCTAACGGGCCAAACTATACCCACTTTAAAAATGAAACTTTTGATAGTTTGTATGTAAAAGCGCTTTCTGTTTCAAATATTGAGGAACGAAAATTATTGTATACCGAAATGGATTCCATCATAATTTCCGAAGCGCCGGTAGTTCCTCTCTTTTATGATATGGCGGTGCGCTTTGTAAATAAGAAAGTAAGCGGCTTGGGGATCAATCCGCAGAATTTCCTGATATTAAAAAGGGTTAAGAAAGAGAAGTAAATATCTTTCTAAACACAAGAAATGTAACATTTCTGTTCATTTCAACGACAAATAAAGAAACCCTTTTCCTATGAGCTTTGGAGTTGTACAAGCGATGATCGCTTCCATTAAAAACAATAAAAAGCAATTATCTAAACGTGATAATTACTTTGAAAAAGGTGTGGATGCTAATCATGGAGCTTACGGAAAATTAGAAGACCACAAAAAAATGTCTTCTTATGAGTTCAAAGTTTTTCAGAAAAAATTAAAAGAAGATGAACTACGTCGTCAAAGGAAGGTATTTACCATCTTTGGTAGTATAATGCTTGTGATCGTTTCCGTAGTTATTTACTTTTTATTCTTTGCTTAGCCTCTCCTCCACTGTGCCGTTTCTTCAAAAACATGTTCCAGTATCTTAGCATCGGTTTTGGTAAATTCGACACCTCTTCG
Source organism: Altibacter sp. (assembly GCA_028285705.1). Classification (GTDB taxonomy): domain Bacteria; phylum Bacteroidota; class Bacteroidia; order Flavobacteriales; family Flavobacteriaceae; genus JANQOS01. The sequence goes on along the minus strand of JANQOS010000096.1, from coordinate 2,652 downwards.
TGCCATTACAACCTGAGCTACTTCAAAAGCCTTATTGGTCTTATAGGCTGTCGTTCCTGCACTACCGCCCCAACTAAAACTGGGGATGAAGTTACGCGGGAAACCACTCCCAAAGATATTTGCACTCACTCCAACCACTGTTCCTGTATTGAACATAGTATTGATGCCACATTTGCTGTGGTCTCCCATCATCAGGCCGCAGAATTGCAGTCCGGTACGGGCAAAGCCTTCTGTTTCGTAGTCCCACAAACGAACTTCGGCATAATTGTTCTTTAAATTTGAGTTGTTCGTATCTGCTCCCAGGTTACACCATTCACCCAATACTGAGTTCCCTAAAAACCCATCGTGCCCTTTATTGGAATACCCAAAAATAACCGAATTATTCACCTCCCCACCTACCTTACTGTAAGGCCCTACAGTAGTTCCTCCATATATCTTTGCACCCATTTTAACGGTTGCTCCTTCACATAAGGCAAACGGGCCACGGATCATACAACCTTCCATAATTTCAGCGTCTTTCCCAATGTAAATAGGCCCGTCGGTAGCATTTAAGGAACACAGCGGAAGTTTAGCGCCTTCTTCAACGAAGATGCCCTGCTTATTGAAAACGACGGTCGTTTCAGAGATAGGCTTAGAAGCCCTTCCTTTGGTGATCAGTTCGAAATCTCGTTTTATGGCCGCATGGTTCTTAGAAAAGATGTCCCAAGTGTATTCAATTCGTAAAACATCATTTTGTGAATACTGAATTATTTCATAGCTATCAAAATCAACCTCCTGCCCCTCTGTTGTAAAGAAAGCAATGGGTTCATCTTCCAGAAATAGTGCCTGATCTTCAGAAAGTTCTTTTACCATATTTGCCAAATTCTCTGAAGGAATAAAAGAGGAGTTTATAAGAATATTTTGCACCAACTCAACCATTGGGTATTTTTCGGCCAGATAATCTTCGGTTACGGTTGTCGTGGTAAAGCCAAGTAGCTTTTCCCATTTCTCTCGTATCGTTAAGATCCCAACGCGTATATCTGCCACAGGGCGGGTAAAGGTGAAAGGAAGCAATTGATCGCGAACGTTTCCGTCGAAAAGAATATAATTCATAAAATGTGAATCAGAATTTAATACCCAAAACTAAACAAAAAAGCCTTCGATTTCTCGAAGGCTTGTAAAATATTGTAAACGTACTCTCTATTCTTCTTCTTTGACAGCTTTTGTCTCTTTCTTGAATTTTGAGTATTTGTTCTTAAACTTATCAATACGCCCGGCAGTGTCGATCAATTTAGATTTACCGGTATAGTATGGGTGCGAAGATCTTGAAATTTCCAGCTTCACCAAAGGATACTCAACACCATCAACTTCAATAGTTTCTTTAGTTTCAGCAGTAGATTTAGTTAAAAATATGTCATCATTAGACATGTCTTTAAAAGCAACTAATCTATAATTTTCAGGATGGATACCTTGTTTCATTTTATAATCTTTTAAATCCTTCTCAATTTTGAGTGTGCAAATTTAAGGAATAATACTAAATGCACAACAAAATTGTTTACTTTTTTATTTGAAAACTAAAAAGGGAGGTAATGTAACGTTTTGCTATCTTTGTTTACTAACAAACCGAACCAAAAAACTTCATCACATGGAAACTAAAAAAGCATCTGTTAAAAAAATTGCCCTGAACTATGGGCTAATGTTAGCACTGGGTACCATTGTCGTATCTGTTATCGTATATGTAATGGGAATGCATCTGGAACAGCCCTGGTGGCAGTCCCTGCTTAATTTTGTAATTATGACGACTGCAATTGTTTATGGACTCAAAGCCTTTAAGAAAGATGGCGATGGATTCATGACGCTGGGAGAGGCTATAAAAACCGGACTTGCCATATCTTTGATTGCCGGAATAGTAGGGTCAATATTCACATTCCTTTTTGTAACTGTGATCGAACCCGACTTTGTAACGCAAATGCTGGAGGTAACCCGTGAAAAAATGATCGAGGACAACCCTCAAATGACCGAAGACCAGCTTGAAATGGCTATGGGTATGACCGAAAAGTTCATGAGCCCGTGGATAATGACTGCCTTTGGTATAATTGCCAGTTTATTCTTTGGCTTTATCATTTCTCTTATTGCCGGTTTAATAATGAAACAAAATCGCCCACAGAATTATTAGAAACCACAATTAATGAACCTATCTATTGTTATTCCGCTTCTCAACGAAGAAGAATCAATTAAAGAGTTATACCATTGGATTGCAAAGGTGATGCAATCCAATGGTTTTTTATACGAGTTGATCTTTATTGATGACGGAAGTACGGACGGTTCATGGGACATCATTAAACAACTTACCAAAGAACACAGTGAGGTTAAAGCCATTCGCTTTTTGAAGAATTTTGGGAAATCTCAAGCATTGCATGCAGGATTTGCAAAAGCGGAAGGTGATGTCGTGATCACTATGGATGCAGACCTACAGGACAATCCCGAAGAAATTCCGGAGCTTTATAAAATGATCTCTGAAAATGACTATGACCTGGTCTCAGGGTGGAAAAAGAAACGATACGATTCTGTAGTTTCTAAAAATCTGCCTTCCAAATTATTCAACTTCGCGGCCCGAAAAACCTCCGGAGTAAAATTACATGATTTCAATTGTGGCCTGAAAGCTTATAAAAA
>JANQOS010000063.1 GCA_028285705.1 Altibacter sp. | reverse complement strand
CTTCACCACCCTCAATTGGAAACCGGAGATCGGTCACGAATGAAAATTTTCAGGGTAGACCCAAAAAAGGACCTGCCTATTGCCAAGATCGACCTCATCATGAATGAAGCATTGGACCTGTATAGAAATGGGATCATTAAAACATAATTATTTTTTTGAACAAACCATTGGTTTATTGCTTTTTACTAACTTAGTTCCAACAGAACAAAATCATATACGGATCTGCTATGAACCATTCCAGCCTAAAAAGATTATCCAAAATCAAGATCATCATTCTATTAATTAGCTCCTTTATAGTTGTGAGCTGTAACAACCAGGTTAATGAAACCCAAAAAGTTTCTGATCCGGCTCCGGCGGAGTCTTCACAAAGCCGTATCATAGACCTTACTCATGTATTTTCTGAAGAAACCATCTATTGGGTAACCGCAAAGGAATTCGACCTGGATACTGTCTTTGCAGGGCAAACAGACAAAGGTTATTATTATGCGGCCAACAATTTTGCCACAGCAGAACATGGAGGAACTCATATAGATGCTCCAATACACTTTTCTGAAACTGGGCAGACCGTAGATGAGATCCCACTGGAAAATTTAATAGGCAGTGCCATAAAAGTAGATGTTTCTTCGAAAGCATTGAACGATCCCGACTACCTTGTATCTATTGAAGACCTTACTAATTGGGAGAATCAAGAGAATACAGAAATTCCAGATGGAAGTATCGTGCTGTTACAAACAGGTTTTTCACAATATTATCCGGATAAAGTAAAATACCTGGGTACAGATGAGCGTGGTGAGGATGCCGTTCAGCTTTTACACTTTCCGGGACTTTCTCCCGAAGCTGCGGAATGGCTGGTTGAGAATCGTAATATCCATGCCATTGGCATCGATACCCCAAGTATTGATTATGGGCAGTCTCAATATTTCAAGAGCCATGTGATACTCCTCTCTCAAAATATTCCCGCTTTCGAAAACCTTACCAACCTTGACCAACTACCTTCCAAAGATTTTGAAGTGATAGCCTTACCCATGAAAATTAAAGGCGGTAGTGGTGCTCCGTTACGGGTCATTGCATTGTTAAATCCTTAATATATGTGAAAAAATGGACTTAAAAGAACTGATAAAAAAATGGTTTGCCAAATGGAAAGAAGGAGATTATCATAACTTACCAGTTAGTGATAATTTCAGGCATACAAGTCCGTTTGGCACCATTAGCGGAAAAGAACAGTACATCGATCTGGTAGAAGAGAACAAGGATAAGTTCTTAGGCTATAATTTTAAGATACATGATGAGATATATTATGAAAACAAGGCATGTGTACGATACACGGCAACCCAGGGAGACTTTTCCCTGGATGTGAGCGAGTGGTATTATGTAAAAAACGGCCTGATCGAAGAAATTATAGCATACTACCATATTGGCGAGATCCGAGATGACAGAAAACTTTCAACAACCGATTAATCTTCAAACTTTTTAACAATGAAAAAAATTGCCTCCGGATTAATAATTTGCTTTTTGATCTTTATGATTAGTTGCAATACTTCAGATTCTAATTCGATAGAAAAATGGAAAATGGAAATTGAGCAAGTTGAAAAAGAATTCAACGACCTTGCCCAAGAAGAAGGAATTACAAAAGCGTTTGCCACATATGCCGCAAATGACGGGGTCATTAAAAGAAAAGGCAAATTGATCAAAGGAAAGCAAGCAATAGCCGAGTGGTACCAAAAAGACAGCAAGCCAAATGAAAGCCTTACCTGGAAGCCGGATTTTATAGATGTTAGCAGTTCCGGGGACTTGGCATACACTTATGGCACCTATATATTTTCTTCGGTAGATTCTACGGGAACTGCCCGTGAAAATACCGGAACCTTCCATACAGTGTGGAAAAGGCAAGCTGACGGCAGTTGGAAATTTGTATGGGATTGATCTTAATTTGTATCTTCGCCATTCGAAAATTCCTTATTGAATTTCCTCGTGGGCGTAACTATAAACCCCTACTTTTAGTTGAAACATGTAAGTTCGAAAATAGATTTTTTTAAGGTTCTCAATTATATTCACGAAATAGAATTACGCGAAGAAATTGTTGAAAAATGCGATGTGCTAACCTTTAAAAAAGGAGAGACAATTGTTAGAGAAGGTGAATACGTAAAAATTCTGCCAATAGTTTTGTCCGGCCATATTAGGGTCTTCCAAACAAAAGAGGACCGGGAGATATTACTATACTATGTTGAACCTGGCCAAACTTGTATGATGTCCTTATCTGCTTGCTTCTTTAATAATCAAAGTCCTTCACAGGCTATTGCCGTAACCGAAACAGAGATTCTGGCCATACCAACAAGATTTATTATAAAATGGCAAAAAGAATACAATTCCTGGAATAATTTTGTGATCAAGACTTTCAGGAACAGGTATGATGAGCTCCTGGAAACATTTGAAAGTGTAGCGTTTGACCATATTGATAAAAGGGTTTTAGAATACTTAAAACAGAGAAGGAGCAAACAAAACACATCAAAGATCAAAATTTCTCACCAACAGTTGGCTTATGAGTTAGGAACTACCAGAGTAGTGGTTTCCCGTATTTTAAAGCAGTTTGAGATAAATGGCATCGTAGCCTTGCACAGAGCAGAAATAGAACTGCTATAATTTTTTCCGAAGTGTATCTTTTGATACCGTTTTCCCCTCCACTACCCCCTTAGATTTGCATCATAAAATAATTATGAATGTGAAAAACCTATTAAAAATGAACAAAAAAAATCTATTAGCGGTAACATCGATAATTTGTATTGCTTTCAATTTAAATGCTCAATTACCGGATCCCGGTCTGGAAATTGATGAGAATACTGCCATTGTTATTACAGATCCTCAAAATGATTTCTTAAGTGAAAAGGGAGTTGCCTGGGGACTGGTTGGCCCAAGTGTAAAGAAGAACAATACCATTGAGAATATTGAGACCTTGTTTATACTGGGGGAAAGATATAATATACCCGTTTTTATATCTCCACACTTTGTTTATGATTATGATCAGAAATGGGACTCAAAAGGATCTATGATCGAATTTGCTCACAGTGTCAATTTATTTAAAAAAGAAAGCCCCATTGATCATGAAAAATTTGAAGGTTCCGGAGCTGATTTCTTACATCGATACAAAAAATATATTGAAAAAGACAATGTAATTATTACCTCTCCTCATAAAATATTTGGCCCGGAATCCAACGATCTGATCCTTCAGCTCAGAAAACGAAAAATTGACAAAGTAGTTCTGGCCGGAATGCTATCCAACCTCTGTACCGAAGCGCATTTACGTGAATTAATGGAACAGGGATTTGAAGTGGCCGTTGTAAAAGATGCAACCGCAGCAGCCATATTACCCAATATGGATGGTTATGAAACTGCCTTGGTGAATTTTACACTTATAGCCAGTCACGTATATGATACTAAAGAGATAAAAAATGAGTTCCGGAAATTTTATTCTAAATAGGGAATTATAGATGTTAGATCCATAAAAGAAATAAGGGAGGTGAAAATACCTCCCTTATTGTATTCCTTTATTTTCTATAAGAGGTTTCAAACGAGTATTTTAATTATTCGTATTTTATACTCTGAATTAAAAAAGGAACTTAAGTGAAACAGTCAGAATTTACTAAACAACAGTATATCTCACTGAGAAAAGAAATTGAACAAACAAAAGGGAGAATCTTTAAAATTCTTGGTTTTTCTTTGATCACGGTACCCTCTTTTCAATTTTTGTCCTATACTTTACATGTAGAAATGCTATTGACATTGATCCCCATATTAGTGATCGTTGTAGCACTGCTTTATCTTTCAGAAAACCATTCCTTGATGAGACTCGGAAAGTTTATAAAAGATGAAATAGAAGCTAAATATAAAAACGGATGGGAAACGTGGCTTCAACAGTACCATAAAAAAACCCGAACGGGAGATAAGTTCAGGTCCTATATATTTTATCTTTTGTTTTTCTTTTATTACGCATTCTCCGTATATCTTGCCTGCAGTTATTTAAAAGAGGAGGTTACCATCGAGATCTATATTGTACTATTGGCAGTCTATGTTTCTATTGGTATTTGGTTTTCTATTTTTTTAATTCAAAACACTAAAAATTCTACCAACGTTTAATAAGTCTATCTTATGGAGAAGCGCTACTACCATAACACATACAAATCATGGATTCATATGTATTAACTACCTTTGGATTGCAGACAAAGAATTCTAAATGAAAACCAAATGATCAAAAAAACAATCCTGACTCCATTTCAAAAATTCGTTAAAATTGAGAGTTTTAGTGGAATTTTATTACTAGCTGCGACAATAATTGCTCTTATTTGGGCAAATTCATCATTTGGCGATAGTTATCAGTCCCTTTGGCAATATAAAATTGGTTTTACTACAGAAAGCTTTGAGCTTAACAAACCATTACTACTATGGATCAACGATGGACTGATGGCAATTTTCTTCTTTCTGATAGGATTAGAGATCAAAAGAGAATTTCTGATCGGTGAATTGAATTCTGTTAAAAAAGTTGCTTTTCCTCTCTTTGGGGCATTGGGTGGAATGCTGGTTCCGGTGGTTTTCTTTCTTATACTAAATCAAAACCCCGAAACCTTGAATGGTTGGGGAATTCCTATGGCCACGGACATAGCATTCTCTTTGGCGATCTTAAATTTGTTGGGAAAAAGAGTTCCGTTAAGCCTTAAAATATTTTTAACGGCTTTTGCCATCGTTGACGACATAGGCGCCGTATTAGCGATCGCTATATTTTATAGCGGTGACCTGAATATAGGTTTATTGGCCATCGCACTGCTCCTTTTGGGAATTTTATATTTGTTATCCTTTAGAGGTTATTATTCGAAGTTCTTACTTATATTCTTTGGCATCATTATTTGGGTATTGTTCCTAAAATCCGGTATACATCCAACCCTGGCCGGGATACTACTGGCCTTTTCTGTTCCGGTGAGGCAAAAGATCAATACTCCTGCTTTTATCGATAACCTTGTAAGTATCACCAATAATATCAAACAAGCTGAATCCATTGATAAGCCTATCCTTTCGAAAGAACAAATTCAGCAAATTGACGACCTGGAAGACTGGACACACAAATATCAATCTCCTTTACAACATCTGGAACATAGTTTGCACGATTGGGTCGCCTATTTTATCATTCCGGTCTTCGCGCTGGCTAATGCAGGAGTACTCATAAATAGTGGGATCGAGTTGGACACAACATTAATAAGGAACATTGTCATTTGCCTGGTCCTGGGTAATAGTATTGGTATTACTTCTATCGTTCTGCTGGCGAAAAAGGTAAAGCTTATTGAAATACCAAACGATATAAGTACCTCACATATAGTAGGAGTTTCATTTTTAGCAGGAATTGGATTTACTATGGCAATTTTTATTGGAAGTTTAGCCTTTGCAAACAGCCCTGCCTATATAGACTCTGCCAAAATTGGAATACTAATTGGCTCCCTGGTTTCCGCATTGATCGGTTTTATGATATTAAGATTGAAGAATGGGAAACCTGTATCGTCAAATTAGACGTGAGTTTTTAATATAATGAATATTCCTTTCCTTTAAATATTCTAAAAAGTAATTGAAGCATGCCTCATGCTTTCCTACCAGCTCCGGAGGAAAAACTCCCTTTTCCAAAAATAAGCCCTCTAAGAACATATTTGCTGCTGCAGTAGCAGTATAACCGGTAGTTCTGGACATAGAGGATGTATTGGTATCTTTACAATATTCATCGTGTAGATTATATACCACTTCCTCTCTTTGCCCG
>JANQOS010000049.1 GCA_028285705.1 Altibacter sp. | reverse complement strand
AGATCGTATTCAAAAGTAAATGTTTCACCTGCCATGGAAGTATCAAATTCATCAATTCTGTTTGGTACAGCCATTCCGGGACACCATCCTGCCCTGCTTGGGCTCCAGTTCCCTGCCTGTGGTGATACCGGATTGGAACCACAGCCCAGAGGCCCCATATAATGTTCAAATCCCTGAGAACCATTGATAAGAATATTATGCCTTCTGTAGCACCATTCTGCGCAGGGCCTTCCTCCCGGGTCGTTTGGTGTTGCATGCCCCCATCCTGTAATGATCGTTCGTAAATTCGTTACTTCTGCATTTTCAGGAATAGTAACCGTTTTATCTACATCAAAATCATTAGGGACCCCATATGGAATTCCATCTAAAGAATGTCTATTGTATTGTAAGATTTCAGAGATTGCACAGTAAGGATACGCTATCTCTCCACCGGTAGTCACATCAAAATCTACCGATACGTTCCAACCGTCAGATCCCCACACTTCTACAAAAGATTTTAGTTCAACAGAACCTGTTAGAAGCGATTTAAAGTCGGTAACATCAATTTCAAAGCCTCTTTCCAGTTGATGGTTGTCTACTCCGTATGGAGTAATATACCTACCTATTTCCATCCAGGTTGAAGTTGCTTTATTCATAACTGCAATATTCGCATACACGTCCCAGGCATTGCATCCGCCAGCAGGGCAAACCAATTTCACAAACATACTGATCTTAGAAATTTGGGTCATGTCTTCGGGAAAATCAAAAGTACCAGTTTGGGATTGTGAAAGTCCATTCCCAAAGGCATGGTGCGAATCCTGAAAAGTAACAACGTTTATAACTTCCTCCTGAGCTAAAACACTATTTCCTGTTAAGCTTACTGTTTGTGTTGTGGTTCCGGCACTACTAAGTGTCAATGTGCCATCTATAGTACCTGTGTTTTGATTTTTAGGGCCAAAGCGTACGTATATCGTCTTTTGTTCGGCGTTTATATTTGCGGCAGTAAAAGATATGATATTTGTATATACATTGCCGTCACGGGAAATTTCAAATTGTTCGTCTGAAGAACTGACGATCAACTCATTTGTTAAATGAGAAGCATCTATAACAATAGGCTGCCTTTCCGATATCTGATTCAACACTACATCATTAAAATCAAGTGCCGAAACATCGGTAGAGAATTCCGGAGTTAGTACCAGTTGATTACCCGAATCATCATTTGCACAACCCATTAGGAATAAAATTGCTGAAAAAAAGAAAGCATAAGAAACTGTTCTTTGAGCGAAGTGGATTTTCATTGTAAATAGTATTTATATTAGAGTTGTCGAAAATACTAAAAATTAGCGCATTTTAGTCGCATTTTATCCACAAGCTTAGAAAATCTTCTGAAGGCTACTTCACTTTACAGGGAATTGTTAAATTCGTTTTATGAATGCCAATTTCCTGCAAACTCCTATTGAATATTTAAAGGGCGTCGGGCCCAACCGGGCCGATTTGCTTAAAAAGGAGTTGGGAGTGCATACATTTCAGGATCTGTTGAATCTTTTCCCTAACCGGTATCTTGACCGCACACAATATTATAAGATCGGGCAATTACAGAAAACCAATGCCGAGATACAGATTATTGGTAAGATCACACATCTTAAAACCGTGCAACAAAAGCGTGGAAAGCGTTTGGTCGCGACTTTTACGGATGAAACAGGAAAAATGGAGCTGGTTTGGTTCAGGGGGCATAAATGGATCAAGGAAAATCTAAAGATCAATGTTCCGTATGTGATATTCGGAAAGACAAACTGGTACAATGGGGTCTTTTCAATGCCACATCCCGAAATGGAATTGCTCGAAGCTCATGAAAAAGGCATTCGTTCTGTTATGCAACCGGTATATCCTTCTACCGAAAAATTATCCAATAGCGGAATCACAAATCGTGTAGTAAACGGGTTAATGCAACAATTGTTTTTGGAAGCTAAAAATGGCTTTGCCGAAAGCCTCTCCAAACCCTTTTTGGATCAGTTAAAATTATTCCCCAAAAGTGAGGCACTTTTTAATATTCATTTTCCAAAAAATCAGGCTCTTTTGGCAAGGGCTCAATACCGCCTGAAATTTGAAGAATTATTTTTTATTCAGTTGCAATTGATCCGAAAAAATCTAATTCATAAGACAAAAATCAAGGGGTATTCGTTTCAAAAAGTAGGGGAGTATTTTAATACCTTTTACAAGGAGCATTTACCCTTTCAATTGACCAATGCCCAGAAACGGGTGATCAAGGAAATTAGAAACGACCTGGGCAGTAAAGCACAGATGAATCGTTTGTTGCAGGGAGATGTAGGTTCCGGAAAGACAATAGTAGCGTTACTATCAATGTTAATAGCACTTGACAACGGTTTTCAGGCCTGTTTAATGGCTCCGACTGAAATTTTGTCAGTTCAACATTATACTGGATTAATTGATTTATGTAAAGAATTGAATACCAGTATAGAAATACTTACTGGTTCAACTAAAACTTCAAAAAGAAAAGAAATTCATGAAAATCTGGAAAACGGGACCTTAGACATCTTAATTGGCACTCATGCATTGCTCGAAGACAAGGTAAAATTTAAAAATTTAGGGCTTGCAATTATTGATGAGCAGCATCGGTTTGGAGTCGCTCAACGGAGCAAATTGTGGCACAAAAATGAGTACCCTCCACACATACTTGTGATGACAGCTACTCCTATTCCCCGCACCCTCGCCATGAGCGTTTATGGCGACCTCGATATTAGTGTAATTGACGAATTACCCCCGGGCCGAAAAGATATTAAAACAGTACACCGTTTTGACACAAACAGATTGAAGGTTTTTCGGTTTTTAAAAGATGAAATTTCGAAGGGCAGACAAGTCTATATTGTATATCCTTTGATACAGGAAAGTGAGGCATTGGATTACAAAGATCTGATGGATGGTTATGAGAGTATTGTACGTGAATTTCCATTGCCAAAATACCAGGTTTCCATTGTTCACGGAAAAATGAAGCCGGCCGATAAAGATTTTGAAATGAATCGTTTTGCAAAAGGTGAAACGCATATCATGGTTGCCACAACTGTTATTGAAGTAGGTGTGGATGTTCCAAATGCCAGCGTTATGGTAATTGAGAGCGCAGAACGTTTCGGTTTGTCACAACTGCATCAATTACGAGGGCGCGTGGGCCGTGGAGCAGAACAAAGCTATTGTATCTTAATGACAAGCTATAAGCTCTCTGCCGATGCCCGTACACGCCTGGAAACCATGGTTCGCACTAATGATGGCTTTGAAATTAGCGAGGTGGACCTCAAACTTCGTGGCCCCGGAGATATTATGGGCACCCAGCAAAGCGGCGTACTCAACCTGCGCATTGCAGACATTGTAAAAGATACGGAGATCCTAAAAATAGCCCGGAGCTATGCTACACAACTGCTAAAAAATGACCCTTCGCTCTCAAATGCAGAAAATCTTCCTATTAAAAATACTTTTGCCCAATTAGCCAAGTATAAAAATATATGGAACTATATTTCATGACAAGGATAGAGCTTCTCTACTTATAAGGTTTTAACATATTTTTCGTTAATAAGGTATATAACAATGGCTATTGTATAAAAATTTGAGCATTAAACTAACCATTTATGAAACCTCTATACGTCCTTATATTCCTATTTGCTTTTTTACATCAATCTTTTTTAGCACAAGAAGGTTTGGATGGCACACATGAAGGATGGGAATATGCCCTGGAAGGTACCGGAGATGTTTTACAAATTGGGATACCATTTACAGCAGGAGTTGTAAGCATATTGGAAAAAGATTACGAAGGCACAAAACAATTGGCATTATCCTATGGCACTACCCTGGTGATCACCTATTCATTAAAACATATAATTAGAAGTAAAAGGCCCGAAGGACGCGATCGGTATGATTCTTTCCCCAGCGGGCATACTTCTTCTGCTTTCTCCGGAGCTTCATTCATACAAAAAAGATATGGATGGAAATACGGATGGATCGCTTATACGCTGGCAGGTATCGTTGGTGTTAGCAGGATGGAAGGCCCGGATGGATACCATGATATATGGGATGTACTAGGTGGAGCTATAGTTGGCATAGGCAGCACATATGTATATACTACTCCTTACCAAGAAGGACATGTAAACATAGGATTTGCATCCGGAAACAAAGATTATTTGCTCACTTTCAAATATCATTTTTAAAACTTCTGTTTTCTTCCCGGATTTATGTTATTCAGCTTAATAAAAAAAGAGCCTTATATTTTAAAAGGCTCTTAATTAATTGGTAACAGAATATAAATTCTTCTAGTTTATGTCTTCCTTATTCTTCAATTTTTCAATATTTGCAGCAACCCGGCCTTTACTAGCCGCATTTGGTGCATTTATATGAGCTTTTTCCAAATGTTTTAACGCCTTCTTATAATCCCCTTTTGCAGAATAGCCCCGGGCGAGTCCGTAATGCACCGGCCAGGTATCCTTGTTTTTATTTGCGTTATATTCGAAAATTTCCATGGCCTTATCTTTCAATCCCATGGTAATTAATTGACGGCCATATTGATGCACTTCAAAAATGCTCCCAAGGTCCAGATTTTCATCCATTAAAGTTAGTGCTTCATTTTGCTTTTCCATTTTGGCAAGTATCGCAGACTTGATCATCAAATTCGCAAATGTTTTTTTACTGAAGAAATTTCCGGCAATAGCCGCATCGATCCAACCCAGCGCCTCATCCAGATCACCTCCGTTATTAAGTGCGAAGTTTGCTGCTTGCTGCCATGTCTGAATGTTAAACCCGGGTTGCCCCCGTAAACTATTACGTATATCCGCCATAACAATTTCTGTTACCGGAACCTCTACCGTAAAAGGGAATCCCCGTTTTTCCCAGGATAGTACTACACGTGCCTTATCCGCAGACACCTCATCAAAATTAAAGGTCAATAGTTCGGTTTCCGGGATCACAAGAGTATTTACGTCTATTCTTAGCGCATCTTCTGCTTCATCGTAGGTATAACTACCCCAGGAGGTTGAATTTTTAGAAAATATGATCGTTGCCGTATTGTCTTCTTTTACTGCTATATGAAGACCATATGTCCCGGCTTTTATTTCCCTTCCATTCACTTTCATATCATGTGAAAATGTGATCTTGGTATTTTCGTTAGCGCCGGCTCTCCAGGGAGCAGCAGTTGACGTACCAAAGCCTAAGTTCTGGTATCCGTAATGAACAATTGGTGTTCCGTAGATCTCTCTTCCCTGAACACTGGGCCGGGAATATTCTATTGATACTGTTGAAGTTCCAATAGTTTGAGAAACTGTAGCCATTTGACTGGCCCGGGGGGTGTTTATTTGGGAATTTGCTGAAAAAGTAGTCATGAAGATCGCCCCTATCACGAGTACCATGTATGTAAAAAAATTTGTCATAATACTTTTGAGTTTAGATTATTTCCTTAAAAGTATATACAAATAAAAGCGGTCTGTGTTATTGGGCTGTTAAATTAGAAGAGTGAAGTGTTAATTTATTCTTCTTCAGTAAGTTTCAATACAAACCTTTCAAATTCTGTTACAAACTCCCTGTATTTTTCTCCCGTAGCAGGGCCGTTGAATCCGGTATGTATCTTACGAACTGCGCCTGCCTTGTCAATAAAGATACTTGTTGGGTAAGATAGTACATGGTTTAGCATTGGGAGTTTTTCGTTTGCTTTTTGCTTACTGCTGGAGCCAACTTGCGCCAGCAAGATAGGATATGGTACTTCAACCGATCTTTTCAATTTATTGATGGCCTCAATTGCTTTTTCTTCGGTTTTGGCATATTCAAAGGCCAATGCTACAATCTCCAGGTCTTCATTTTTGTTCTCTTTGTAATATTTTGTGTAATACTTGATTTCATCCAGGCAATTAGGGCACCATGTTCCCATGATCTGTACGATCACAACCTTATTTTTAAATTGTTCGTCTTCCAGTGAGACCATATTCCCATCGGCATCCGGAAAAGAGAATTCTATCTTATCATACCCTTCCTTTAAAAATGTGAGTGAATCTGCCTTAGGTAATTCGTAAGCTTCATTGCGCTTTGCTGTAAAAGGCTCTTTCCAATGGTTTCCGCTATAAAAGAAGCCGTTCATTACGCTGTCTTTTACTTCAGCTTCAAACAAAAAGGCATGTGCGCCATCAAAAGTTGAGAGTTTTAAGGAATCGCCATCCACTACTCCGTCCAAATAGCGGTAATCTCCTGTAGTGGTACGAAAGGTTCCGGTAACTCTATCTTCAATTTGTTTAAAGATACCCTTCGCAATATAACGGCCTTCATCATTATTAGGGCTAAATACGGTTTCCCAATTTCCGGTTACCATTTGGTTTGCTTCTTCCTTTGTATGAAAACGTTTAGTTTCTCCGTGTTTCATTTTAAAAGGAACCACCCTGTTTAAACTTGGTTTTATATAGTCTCCATAGATCACATCTTCTGTAAAAACTCCTTTCATAACGCCTTCAAAAACAGGATGTTCTATGATAATAGAATCTTTATCTAAAGTCACACCTGTAATTTCAATTTCTTCCTCGGCATTAAAAATAACAATACTGTTGTCCTCATTGTATTGCATCAAAAAAGGAAGTTCTTTTCCTTTACCGAGATCTAAAACCACATGCCAGGTACCTATATTAGGAGTTTTAATTTCTTTTTTACAGGCAGCGAGAAAGGTTGTTAGTAGAAAAAATAACAGAAGCTTTTTTTTGAAGGTTTGCATGACTTAGTAATTCAATAAAGTAGAAAATATGGCAAAAAAATAGGCGCTGAAACAATTAACGCCTATTTGATCAATTTTTGTTAACTATTCTAGTTTTTGTCGTATATACTGTTAAGTTCTTGCTTTTGCTCTGCAGCTTTTTCTTTAGCCTTGTTTATTGAAGCTTCCAGCTTAGTAATATTTGCTTCAACCCGTGCAATTTTTTCTTCCTTCTTTTTTATCTCTTCTGCAGAAAGGGAATTATCCGCTTTAGCTGCTTCTAGCCTTTCTTTAGCGGCGGCAACTCTCTTACGAGCATTGTCAACACGGTCCTGGTGCATTGTTAGCTCCGATGCCTTTTTATCAATTCGTGCTTTGGCTTCTGCAGCTTTGTCCTTCCCATAGGCCTTACCCTTTTGCTTGATAGCCTTCTCTCTTTTTTCTTTTTCTTCTGCAGCTCTTATTTTCTTCATTTCAGCATCTTCTTTCATTTTTTTTGCAGACTCTTCTCGTCCCGCCTTATTTACAGAAGAAGCTTTTTTCTTGGCATCTATAGTTTGTTTCTTTTTGTCTTCACGCTTCTTTTTTTCTCTTTCTTTATCAGGGTTTACAACCTTTTTGCTGTCATCTTTTTTCTGCTTCTGAAGTTGCTCTTGTTTGTCTTTCATACTGGCGTCAACTTTCCCCGAACTGTCTTGTGCAGAAGCGGTATAGCTTCCGGCGCTAACTAATATTGCAATTACAATTAAAATGTATTTCATGTTTTTCATAATATGTGTGGTTTAAATGCTATCTAATTCTTTTAATGATTCTTCAAGTTCTTCGGCTTCGGTTTCAATTTTTTCCGAAATCTCTTTAGCTTCAGCTTCAACTGCTTCAATTTTTTCTATGGCAGCATTCGTTTCGGCCTCTTCTTCTTTATTTGTATCGCGGCAAGAAGAAGTAAATGCCAATATAGAAATTACGACACAAAATTTAATTACATTTTTCATAAAATAGACGTTTTAGTAAATAGAATTTTAAAACTACGAATTATGATCCAATATTTGAATGGTATGTGCAATATTTTATCTTTGTACCCACAAATTACTATCTGAATGAAGATTTCATACAACTGGCTGAAGCAATTTATAAACCTAGACTGGGATGCTGAAAAAACAGGTGAATTATTAACTGATCTAGGTTTGGAAATTGAAGGGATCGAAAGCTTTACATCTGTTCCAGGCGGATTACAAGGGGTCGTTGTTGGAAAGGTCCTGGAATGTGAACAACATCCAAATGCAGACCGCTTAAAGATCACCTCAGTAGATATTGGAAATGGAGACCCTGTACAAATTGTTTGTGGAGCTCCCAATGTTGCAAAAGGACAAAAAGTCCCTGTAGCAACCATTGGAACCACACTTCATGATGCCGAAGGAAAACCATGGAAAATAAAAAAAGGGAAGATCCGTGGCGAAGTGAGTGAAGGTATGATCTGTGCCGAAGATGAATTGGGCCTTGGCAAAAGCCACGATGGAATCATGGTATTGGATGGCAAATTAAAACCCGGGACATTAGCTTCTGAAATCTTCGATATTGAAAATGACCAGATTTTTGAGATTGGCCTTACTCCTAACCGTGCAGATGCCATGAGCCATTGGGGTGTAGCAAGGGACCTGCGTGCCGGACTACTACAAGAAGAAGTATCATTAGAGCTTATCACACCTTCAACCAGTAGCTTTCAGGTTGAAAACCGTACTCTAAAAATAGATGTAAATGTTGCCGATTCTGAACTGGCTCCCCGTTACTGCGGACTAACAATAGCCGGTTTAGAAGTAAAAGACTCTCCTGCCTGGTTGCAAAACAGATTAAAAGCCATTGGCCTGGCTCCTATTAATAACATTGTAGATGCCACCAATTACGTTTTACACGAACTGGGGCAACCTTTACATGCTTTTGATGCTGCAAAGATCAACGGAAGCGAAGTTAATGTAAAAACATTGCCTGCCGGTACAAAATTCACCACCCTTGATGGTATAGAACGTGAATTACATGAAGAGGACCTAATGATCTGTGATTCCGGAAAACCTATGTGTATCGCCGGAGTCTTTGGAGGAATCAATAGCGGAGTAAGTGAAACTACTACCAGTATATTTTTGGAAAGCGCCTATTTTAATCCGGTAAGCATTCGAAAAACAGCAAAAAGACATGGGTTAAATACCGATGCTTCGTTCAGGTTTGAAAGAGGAATTGATCCTAATATCACTGAATATGCTTTAATGCGTGCCGCTATTTTGATCACTGAAATTGCCGGAGGAGAAATTACAAGTGACATTACAGATATTTACCCGAAAAAGATCGAAGATCACCAAGTGGTCCTAAACTTTGAGAATGCTGCCAAGTTAATAGGAGAAGAAATTCCCAGAGAAACAATAAAGAGTATTTTAACTTCTTTGGAGATCAAGGTAAATAACGTTACCGAAAGTGGCATTGGAGTAACCATTCCCGCTTACCGTAATGATGTGACCAGGGAAGTTGATGTTATTGAAGAAATTCTTCGTGTCTACGGTTACAATAAAATTAATTTTACTGAAAAACTAAATGCATCAATAGCTACTACGCTTCCAATAGAAGATTATCAAATTCAGAATAAAATATCGGGACAGCTTGTTGCACAAGGATTTCATGAAATGCTATGCAACTCATTGACATCTCCTAAGTACAATGATCTAATCGACCTAGTAAAAGATGAACATAATGTTGAAATGCTAAATCCATTAAGTCAGGACCTCTCCGTATTGCGACAGTCCATGTTGTTTGGCGGCCTGGAAGCATTGATATACAACAACAACCGAAAGCTTCATAATATCAAGTTGTTTGAGTTTGGGAAGACGTATCACAATTATCCGGACGGACGGTCTGAAAAAAAGCACCTGGCTATTATTGTTGCCGGTGATAAATTAGAAGAAACCTGGACTTCACTTCCGGAAAAAAGCAGTTTCTTTTATTTAAAAGGCATCGTTACTTCAATTCTTAAGCGTTTGGGAATTTCGGAGTATACTGAAAAAACTGCAAAGAGTGACATTTTCCTGGAGGGCCTTTCTTTTACCAAAAAGAAAAAGGCACTTGTAGAATTTGGTGTTGTAAGTAAGAAGATCACTAAAGCTTTTGATATTGAAAGTGAAACTCTATACGCAGATTTTAATTGGGATGCTGTTCTGGAAGAGATTCCTTCACATAATTTTGTAGTGCAACCCATACCAAAATTTCCCCAGGTAAAACGTGATTTCGCTTTGTTGTTAGATGATTCGATAACCTTTGACAGCCTGAGGGAAGCTGCTATACAAACAGAACGCCATCTTTTAAAGGAAGTTACCTTGTTTGATGTCTATACCGGTAAAAAGCTTCCTAAAGGGAAAAAATCGTATGCACTTAGTTTTACACTTCAGGATGAGAAAAAGACACTTACCGATAAGCAAATAGATAAGATCATGAATAAACTGCAACAGCGGTTTGAAAAAGATTTTGGAGCCAGTTTACGATAAAAGAATACATCTTAAATAAAAAAACAGCCACTTTTTTAAGTGGCTGTTTTTTTATGAAATCCCATATTTTAGAACTTCATACCAACACCAACTCCAATTATTAGTGGGTTGATGTCTACATCTGCGCCAACAGTAGCTCCAAGAGCTGTTGTTGCATTTATGGTAGCATCTGTCTGCAAAAACAATTTCTTCACATCTATATTTACAAACCAGGTGTCATTGATGGCATAGTCCGCTCCTGCCTGTACAGCAAACCCAAAAGAATTATCATATTCTACATCGTTAGCTACAGGCCCTTCGTCTACTCCGTAGAAAAAAGTATAATTTACACCGGCCCCAATATAAGGTGTAAAATCACCTCCTGTAAAATGATACTGAGCTGTTAATGTAGGTGGTAATAACCATACATGGCCCAAATCTATTTTTCCTGCAGCGGTCTGTACAGCTTCCACATCATGTTTTGTTGTACCCAGAATTAATTCTGCCGCCCAATTCTCTGTAAAAAAGTATGTAAAATCTAGCTCCGGAACGACCGAAGTAGAGATATTTACATCACCACCTATAGCTTCAATGGTAGCGCTTTCATCCGGGATTACAGAAATAACACGCAATCTGGCTTGCCATTTACTATCGTTATTGGCATCAGCATCTTCCTGTGCTGATAACTGAAACATTCCAAAGAGTAAAAAAACTCCTAACATTAATTTTCTCATATTACTATTTATTTAAAATGACAACGCAAATTTAGGTGTCCAAATATCTAGTTATTATGACCAAAATCATTGTTCGGAATGGGAGTGCGATTTTAATTTTTCATAAATTCGAAGGGATTACAAAATGCTTATTATCAGCAAGTTAAAAAGTGATAATTTTTCGTATTAAGAAAAAAATTTTCTTCTTTTTTTTAGCGGGAAGCTTTTTTGAAATATTTTATATTTTTTTAGAGAAATTTTTAATTCGAAGACGAAAAAACAAGCCCGTCTACTATATGAGCAAATCCGTTCTTATGATAAAAATCTGCACCGGAAATCGTAGCAGTATTGTTTTGCGCATCAAATAGAATTAACTGTCCATTTACTTCTTTAATGTTCAATTTTTCACCTTGTAATGTTTTCAACTGGGCTGTTCCGCCATTCTTCTCAATGGCCTTTTTAAGGGAATAGCTATCTAAGCGGCCCTGAATGATATGATATTTTAAGACATCCTGCAATTGTATTCTGTTTGCAAGCAATGCCTTTCTGGTCTTTTCCGGTAATGCATCAAAAGCTTCATTGGAGGGCAAAAAGACAGTATACATTATAGAATCATCCAATATACCTTCCAAAAGTTCAGGTTTAACTTCATTAGCAGTCAAATAACTAAACTGACCGGCATTTTGTATATTCTCGCTAAGAGTTTTAGTAGAAGTAAATGTAGTACCGTTGTATTCTTTAGATACCTCAACATTTTTTGAATTGGTATATTTTTGAGCTGAGACAGAGGCTGTCAGAAGCGATAATGTAAGTACGAAAAAAGTAGTTTTAAGTCGCATATTTTTTTATTTATAGCTTAAAAATAAGCAAATACAATACCTAAACGTGAAAAGCACCTAAATATTTAAAAGGTATTTCAAATTAATGATAAAATAAATGATTACACCCCTACCGAATACATCTTTTCGCGTAGTTCTTTTACCTTTTTGTCATTCATATATTCATCAAAGGTCATATAACGGTCAATTACGCCGTTTGGAGTAATTTCAATTACACGATTTCCCACTGTCTGGGCAAACTCATGGTCATGTGTTGTAAGTAATACAGTGCCCTTAAAATTCTTAAGTGAATTGTTAAATGCAGTAATAGACTCCAGATCCAAATGGTTTGTCGGCTCATCGAGCATTACCACATTGGCACGTATCATCATCATCCGGCTTAGCATACAACGTACTTTTTCACCTCCTGAAAGGACATTGGATTTCTTTAAAGCTTCTTCACCGCTAAAAAGCATTTTACCTAAAAAACCACGAATAAAAACTTCTTCCCGTTCTTCTTCGGTTTTTGCCCATTGGCGCAGCCAATCTACCAGTGTCATTGTGCTTTCGAAAAAGGCACTGTTATCCAGGGGTAAATAACTTTGATTTGTAGTAACTCCCCATTGATAATTTCCAGAATCCGCCTTCTCTTTACCATTAATGATCTCGTAAAAAGCCGTTGTGGCCCTAGAATCTTTTGAATAGAGAACAACTTTATCCCCTTTTGCAAGATTGATATCTATACCTTTAAAGAGAATTTCCCCATCCAATGATGCAGAAAGGTTTTCGATATTCAGG
>JANQOS010000043.1 GCA_028285705.1 Altibacter sp. | reverse complement strand
CTAATGAACTTTCAAAAAACAAAAAATTAAACGCCGAAGTAGAAGCAAAACAAAAAGATTATACGGAAAGGCTGGCTTTTCTGGAAAAGAAGAAAAATGAAGTAGAAAAGCTTCACAGAAGTCAGATTGAGCAATTGGAAGTTATCTCCAGCCTTTCGGCAGAAGATGCAAAAGATCAGCTCGTTGAGAACTTACGGGAAGAAGCGAAGACCAGTGCAATGGCTTACATTCAATCTTCTGTTGAAGAAGCTAAAATGACTGCGCAGCAAGAGGCTAAGAAGATCATCATCAATACGATACAGCGTATAGGGACTGAAGAAGCCGTAGAGAATTGTGTTTCGGTATTCAATCTTGAAAGTGATGATGTAAAAGGAAGGATCATTGGCCGTGAAGGCCGAAATATACGTGCTATTGAAGCAGCTACCGGTGTCGAGATCATTGTCGATGATACTCCTGAAGCTATTATTCTTTCTTGTTTCGACTCGGTAAGACGTGAAGTAGCTCGTTTATCATTGCACAAGCTGGTAACGGACGGGCGTATCCACCCTGCCCGAATTGAAGAGATCGTAAAGAAAACCACTAAGCAGATCGAAGAAGAAATTATTGAAGTAGGAAAACGAACCGTGATCGATCTTGGGATTCACGGCCTGCAGCCGGAATTGATCAAGGCAGTAGGACGTATGAAATATCGCTCTTCTTATGGACAGAACCTTCTTCAGCACTCCCGGGAAGTAGCAAAGCTTTGTGGAGTAATGGCGAGCGAATTGGGATTGAATCCAAAATTGGCCAAACGTGCCGGATTATTACATGATATAGGTAAGGTCCCCGAAACCGAAACCGAAGTACCTCACGCAATTTTAGGAATGCAATGGGCCGAAAAATATGGAGAAAAACCAGAGGTTTGTAATGCCATTGGAGCTCACCACGATGAAATAGAAATGACAAGCCTGCTGTCGCCAATTGTACAGGTCTGCGATGCTATTAGCGGTGCCAGGCCCGGTGCGAGGAGACAAGTACTGGATTCTTATATTCAAAGATTAAAGGATCTTGAAGATATTGCTTTTGGGTTTGGAGGTGTAAATAAAGCCTATGCCATTCAGGCGGGACGTGAATTGCGTGTAATGGTAGAGAGTGAAAAAGTGAGTGATGAAAAAGCTGCTCAACTCTCATTTGAGATTTCACAGAAGATCCAAACGGATATGACATATCCGGGACAGGTAAAAGTTACAGTGATACGGGAAACCCGTGCAGTGAACATTGCAAAATAAAGAAAGCCTCCTGATGGAGGTTTTTTTGTTAAAGCGATTCATATTTCTTTCCTGGGATGAAATTCATTCATAACCTTAGCGAGATGCGATTTATCGATATGTGTGTATACTTCGGTAGTAGTAATACTCTCATGACCCAGCATTTGCTGTATGGCACGGAGATCGGCTCCTCTTTCCAATAAATGTGTAGCAAAGGAATGACGGAATGTGTGTGGGCTGACATTTTTCCGAATAGCGGCTTTTTCCGCTAATTGTTTCACAATAGTAAAGATCATCGCCCGGGTTAGCGGTTTTCCTCTTCGGTTCAAGAAAAGCGTATCGTTAGCTGTTGGGTGTATGTCTTGATGCTTTCGGATCTCATTTCGGTAGAGGTCAATATACCTTACGGTTATGCCTCCTATCGGCACAAAACGCTGTTTGTCACCCTTTCCCGTTACTTTGATGAACCCTTCTTCAAAAAAGAGGTCAGATATTTTTAGATTTATTAGTTCTGAAACCCGTAACCCGCACCCATACAGGGTTTCTAAAATAGCTCGATTACGTTCTCCCTGGGGTTTACTGAGGTCTATGGCAGCAATTAACGTATTGATTTCAGAAAGAGAAAGTGTGTCAGGCAATTTACGGGCAATTTTAGGGCTTTCTATTAGCTCTAAGGGGTTTGTATTCCTGTATTCTTCGAATATCAGGTAATTAAAGAACCCTCTCAACCCGGAAATAATACGGCTTTGTGATTTTGGGTTTACTTCTTTGGCAATGGAGTATATAAATTGTTGTACGACTTCTTCACTAATAGCTTCGGGTGATGTGGAAATGGCGTTTTCATCCAACCAATTTATCAGTTTATTGATATCTAAAGAATAGTTGGATATCGAATTTTCGGAGAGTCCCCGTTCTATTCTCAGGTAATTTTTATAATCGGTTACAGCTTGTTGCCATTTCATATGGAGGAACTTACTTGATCAAGTATAACAAAAATACTGTTAAAAATTATTAATGGTATTGTAGGTTTTGCAGTATATTTGTTGCTTAACTCTAAACTTACTATTTATGAGAAAACTAATTTTCTTTTTTATCACAACATTCGTAGTTACTTCGGTATCTGCACAAGGACTAGACCTGGGTATTAAAGCAGGAGCCAATTTTGCTAATATTACAGACGCTTCAGGCCTTTCAAATAAGACAGGGTTTGTTTTTGGAGCTTTTGCAGGAGCAAAGCTCAATGACAAGTTGGGAATACAGGGTGATTTACTATACTCGCAACAGGGAGCTGAATTTAATGGTGGAGAAATAGACCTTACTTATGTAAACATACCGGTTGTATTGAAGTATTTCGTAACTGAAAATTTGAACCTTCAAGCTGGCCCTCAATTTGGATTTGTTGTGGATGATAATGTCAAAGAAGTTTTTAATAGCCTGGCCGAAGCCGAATCATTTGACCTTACAGGTGTTATAGGTGCTGGTTACGAATTTCCTTTTGGTATTCGTGTAAGTGGGCGTTATCATTTTGGTTTGACGGACGTTACTAAGTCTAATGCCGTGACAGATACCGAAACTGCAGGAACAAGAGTTGTGGAAGCTTCCTCAGGAAAGAATACAGTGATCACTTTAGCGATTGGGTATTCCTTCTTATAATTTATATAAAATCAAGTTTTGAAAAGGCAGAAGTAAAACTTCTGCCTTTTTTATTTACAATTCATTGTATATGTGTATAATTGATTAGGAAACAGAGTATTAAAATATTTTTGTAATTTTACTAGACAACTAATTAAATCTTAATTATGAAAAAAGTATTCTTTTTTGCTGTTTTAGCCATATTTGGTGTGACAGCATCCAGCGCACAGGAAGGAGCATCTACCGGAGGCTTTCATTGGGGAGTTAAGGCCGGCGCAAATTTTTCATCTGTTAACGGCGATGATGTCAACGATGTTGATAGCCGGACCGGTTTACAAATTGGAGGTGTTGTCAGTATTCCAGTTACAGAACTCTTCTCTGTTCAGCCGGAAGTAGTCTATTCCATGAGAGGATGGAAAGATGGTGACTTTACGATTAAAGTCGATTATGTAGATGTTCCTGTTATGGCTGATTTCGAAATTATCGAGGGACTAAGCCTTCAGGGAGGGCCACTTTTAGGTTTTAACCTATCTGCAAAGGTTGAAAATGAAGATGGAAACGAAAACGATATTGAAGATATTTCAACACTTAATGTTGGAGCTGCTATTGGAGCACAATACGAGCTACCTGTAGGAGTGTTCTTTAACGTCCGTTATGATATGGGCTTTAACGATGTGATAGACAACAATTTTGATGCAAAGAATTGTAATATTGGAGCATCAGTTGGTTTTATGATCCAATAGAATAGTACACATATAACAAAAAGGCGGAAGTGACTACTTCCGCTTTTTTTATTTATATATTTGAAGTATGAAAATCATTATCATTAACGGCCCTAATCTAAATCTTCTCGGTAAACGTGAAAACGATATCTATGGTGATGAGTCTTTTAATGATTTCTTCAACCGAATTCGGGAAAAGTACAGTAATGTGGATATATCCTGTTATCAATCCAATGTGGAAGGCGAACTCATTGATAAACTCCAGGAGGTAGGCTATTCTTATGATGGTATCATATTAAATGCCGCCGCATATACACATACGTCGATTGGAATAGGAGATACTGTGAAAGCAATTGAAACTCCGGTAGTGGAAGTACATATCTCTAACACATTTTCAAGGGAGGAATTTAGACATACTTCTTTTATTTCCCCGAACGCCAAGGGTATAATCCTTGGTTTTGGCCTACAGAGCTATGAGCTGGCTTTGCAAAGCTTCCTAAAAGAATAATATGAAAAAGACCTACTTCAACTGGAGTACCGGAAAAGATGCGGCTTTGGCTCTTTACTATTTGAATTCCAATTCTGAATACCAGGTTACTAAGCTAATAACAACAGTTAACAGTGATTTTAAAAGGGTATCTATGCACGGACTTAGAGAGTCTTTGCTGGACGCTCAGGCTGAAAGTATTGGTATTCCTTTGCAAAAGCTATATCTGTCCGGAGCAGTTTCTATGGCCGATTATGATGCGGCTATGAAAGATTTTACAGAAGTATTAGTGTCTGAAAAGTACGAGTACAGCGCATTTGGAGATATCTTCTTGCAAGATCTGAAAGAGTATCGCGAGGACAGGCTTGAAAAAGTAGGATTGAAAGCAGTTTTTCCATTATGGATGAAAAATACACGTCTATTGTTGGAAGAGCTTCTTTCGTTGGGCTTTAAAGCGATCACCGTATGTGTAAATGCAAAATTACTGGATGTCTCTTTTGTTGGAAGGATAATAGATGAAGCTTTCATAGAAGATCTTCCGGAAAATGTTGACCCTTGCGGAGAAAACGGAGAGTTTCACACTTTTGTTTTTGATGGTCCTATATTTAAAAAACCTGTAGATTTTGTAGTAGGAGAGAAGGTGCTTCGTTCTTATGACCTTTCAGAAGATGATGCGGATAATTGTTTTGCAGATGATGCCAAAACCTGGGATACTCGATTTTGGTATTGTGATCTGCTTCCTAAATAACTATAAAAAGCGATCCCAGTAAAGAATCGCTTTTTTTATGTTTAAAAATAGCTTATTGTTATAAATGGATCACCTCATCGTAAGCATCTGCTACGGCTTCCATCACTGCTTCACTCATGGTTGGATGCGGATGGATCGCTTTTAAGACCTCATGTCCCGTAGTTTCCAGTTTTCGTCCCAGGACAGCCTCGGCTATCATATCGGTTACACCGGCACCGATCATGTGACAACCCAGCCATTCACCATATTTTGCATCAAAGATTACTTTAACAAATCCGTCTTTGGTTCCGGCTGCACTTGCTTTTCCGCTTGCTGAAAACGGGAACTTCCCGACTTTTAGTTCGTATCCGGCTTCTTTTGCCTGTTTTTCGGTCATTCCCACACTTGCAATTTCAGGTGTAGCGTACGTACAACCCGGAATATTTCCATAGTCAATTGCTTCCACGTGCATTCCGGCAATTTTTTCAACACAAGTGATTCCTTCAGCAGAAGCAACGTGTGCCAGTGCAGGGCCGGGAACCACATCACCAATAGCATAATACCCGGGAATATTGGTCTGGTACCAATCATTAACCATGATCTTATCCCGGTCTGTAACGATCCCTACGTCTTCAAGTCCAATATTTTCAAGGTTGGAGGTGATACCTACCGCAGAAAGTACAACTTCAGCTTCTAAGACTTCTTCTCCTTTTTTAGTTTTTACCGTGGCTTTTACTGTTTTCCCTGAAGTATCCAGTTTTTCAACCGAAGAAGATGTCATTACTTTGATCCCCGCTTTTTTGAAGGACCTTTCAAACTGTTTAGAGACATCTTCATCCTCCAGTGGAACCAAGTGGGGTAAATACTCAACGATAGTTACCTCTGTACCCATGGCATTGTAAAAGTGAGCAAACTCAACACCAATGGCACCACTACCAACCACGATCATACTTTTAGGCTGTTTTTTAAGTGTCATTGCTTCACGATAGCCGATCACTTTTTTTCCGTCTTGTTTCAGATTGGGCAATTCTCTGGAGCGGGCACCTGTTGCTATAATGATATGGTCCGCAGTATATTCTTTGCCATCTACTTCTACTTTTTTTCCGGGTTTAATTTTTCCGAAGCCATTGATCACATCGATCTTATTCTTCTTCATTAAAAACTGAACACCTTTGCTCATACCATCGGCAACACCTCTGCTACGTTCAACAACTTTGGTGAAATCTTTATCGGCATCCTTGACAGTAAGCCCGTAATCTTCTGCATGTTTTAAATAATCAAAAACCTGGGCACTTTTAAGAAGGGCTTTTGTAGGAATACACCCCCAATTAAGGCAAACGCCTCCTAAACTTTCCTTTTCAATAATTGCAGTTTTAAACCCCAATTGTGAAGCTCTAATTGCAGTTACATATCCTCCCGGGCCACTTCCTAAAACTATAATATCGTATTTACTCATCTTCTAAATTTAAGTCCTTAATTTGAAGACACGAAATTACAAAATGAAAGTGGAACGAAGAAAGGTAGTTCGATTTTTTCCTATCAAAGTCCTACAAATTAACAACAACGTAACCTCTTGCAGTTTTACGATGGTATTTTCCGTTCCAGCGATAGTACCTTTTTCCTTTTACAATTACCACTTTATGATTTCGAGGTGCTTTTTTAACAACTACTACATTAGTCTTCGGAGCTGCTGTCGTTGTAACAACACGGGTTGCACATGAAGAAAGTGTGAAGATACTAATCGCAACGAGTAAGTAAAACTTTTTCATAACTACATTATTTAGTGTTTGCAGTTTGACTGAAAAAGTAGGTGTAAGGTTTAATTTATTCTTTCTGAAAATCTACCGAAAGGGAATTTACACAATAACGTTGCCCGGTTTGAGTGGGGCCGTCATTGAATACATGTCCCAGGTGGCTACCACAGTTGGCACAAAGAATTTCCGTACGGATCATCCCGTGGCTGGTATCTCTAATGTATTCCACAGTCCCCTCTATTGCCTCATCAAAAGAAGGCCAGCCACAGCCACTGTCAAATTTACTATTACTTTCAAAAAGAGGTGTTTTACAGGCACCACATTGATAACTTCCTTTGTCAAAATTGAGGTTGTATTCTCCGGTAAATGGGCGTTCGGTACCTTTTTCACGTAAAATACGATAGCGTTCCGGTCCTAATTCTTCAAGCCATTGGGCTTCTGTTTTGTGAAAAGGATACGTTTTATTTGTCATCTTTTTTTGGAATGAAATTCAAAGCTGCTCCGTTAATACAATGCCTTTTACCTGTGGTATCTCTCGGACCGTCATCGAAAACATGCCCCAGGTGCCCGCCACAAGTGGCGCAATGTTCTTCGGTACGGGCGTATCCCAAATTATAATCTGTTGAAAAAGCTACATTTCCTTTGATCTCACGGTCAAAACTTGGCCAACCGGTACCACTGTCAAACTTGTAGTCACTTTTAAACAAAGGTGTGTTACAAGCTGCGCAAACATAAGTCCCCGGCTTATAATTTTTATTTAGGTCACTGGAAAAAGGGCGCTCGGTACCGGCTTTTCGCAGGACATAATACTGCATTTCCGTAAGTTCTGCTTTCCATTCGGCTTCAGTTTTGTTAATAGGAAAAACTTTAGCTTCCTTTTTGTCCTGTGCCGAAGAATTGCAGCTAAAAAGTACAATGGTAGCTATCAATAAACAGATATGTTTCATTCTTTAATCAATTTTTTCAATTTGATGTGTTTCAATTTGCAGGTTTCGTAGCAGGTCATTCATCGTCAGGTCAGCCGAGGCAAATTCTGAAGGAACTACTGCAATACGGAAAATTTGGTCGTTGGTGAAACCATTTCCTAACAAAGTAAGGTCAAAGTCAGCCTGTAAGAATAGAAGCACATCCAAGAAAGTATGATTAAAAGTATATTGAAAAGAGCCTTCACTTGTGTAGATGGTTTGTGGTAGTTGGCTCCAAACATCCAATGTTCCCCCGTTGCCGTCAGATACAACATCTTCAAGCCAATACACTAAGATTACGTCACTTTCAAAAACTTCGACATTCGATGGAAATATAACTAGTTGCTCAAAATTATTTGCAGCTGTAAAATTGACATTTGCTTCAAAGACCTGGCCCAAAATATTGATACCCGGTTCTCCCTGGGGCCCGGGATCTCCTTCGCAAGATGTAAATAATAATGTAGTAGATACGGCAAAAAATAGAAGTATGTTTTTCATGATAAGGTGTTTTTTTGAAGTTATTACAAAAGCCGTTCCATTTATACGGGTAAAGCGCTTTTGTTTGAATTTCTTTCCGGATAATACCTTTTTTGACTTTATTTTTGGACTTTTTGTCGAAAAAAGAAAATATAAAATCTGTTTTGTACAATTTTTGAATGCACTAAACGGATTATATCCTTATTTTTAAAGTGTAATTAAAAAACAACTACGATGAAACTTAAGAAAATACTTTCTGTCATAGCTGTCATATTTTTTGCGGTAGCTTGTACTACAAACCCTTTTACGGGTAAAAAAACCATGGCACTTGTACCTAATTCGCAGATCTTTCCAATGGCATTTCAGGAATACAGTAATTTTTTGACTGAGCATGATGTCGTTACGGGAACCGCAGATGCACAAATGATTAAGAATGTCGGACAGAAAATTGCTGCAGCATCAGAGCGATGGCTAACAGCAAATGGGTATGCAGGATATTTGAAAGATTATCAATGGGAGTATAATTTGGTAAAAGACCCAGCAGTAAATGCATGGTGTATGCCGGGAGGGAAGATCGTTTTTTATACAGGAATCTTACCGATTACAAAAAATGAGGCCGGTGTGGCTGCTGTTATGGGGCATGAGGTTGCTCACGCACTTGCAAATCACGGTCAACAACGAATGAGTGCTGCACAGTATCAGGCATTAGGTGCGGTAGCCGGGAACATTGCTTTAAGTAAGGACCCGAAAAATCAGGAAGCCTTTAACAGGTATTACGGTTTGGGGACCACTGTTGGGGTCATGTTGCCTTTTAGTAGAAATCATGAAAGTGAAGCAGATAGAATTGGTTTAACGCTAATGGCGATAGCCGGTTACGATCCAATCGTTGCTGCGGAATTATGGCAACGCATGAAAGCTAACGCAGGCGGAAATGCACCACCTGAATTTTTAAGCACACACCCTTCAAGTGACACTCGAATCAGCAATATTACAAGTTGGGCCCCCGAAGCAAAAGCGGAAGCCAGAAAATTTGGTGTTACCACTTTTAGAAAGTAGCTACATTTAAAAAAAATTATTTACTACTTTAGATGCTGTCAATTTTGGCAGCATCTTTTTTATACATATTCAATTCTATGGCTAACCTACCAAAGGGAAGTAAAAAACTATTGAATGCCTGGGCATTTTACGATTGGGCTAACTCGGTTTATAGTTTGGTAATTGCTTCAGCGATATTTCCTATATACTATCAGGCATTATTTAATACGGCTAATGTTGAAACGGTAACTGTTTTTGGCGGTGCTATCCGTAGTACACCAT
Organism: Altibacter sp.; assembly: GCA_028285705.1. Taxonomy (GTDB): domain Bacteria; phylum Bacteroidota; class Bacteroidia; order Flavobacteriales; family Flavobacteriaceae; genus JANQOS01. The sequence continues at coordinate 850 of JANQOS010000043.1, read as the reverse complement.
TGATCAGTTATACAACTGCTGCAGCTTTTTTACTGGTATCGATAATATCACCCTTGCTTTCCGGAATTGCAGATTACGTAGGCAATAAGAAAATATTCATGAAATTTTTCTGCTACCTGGGAGCTTTATCATGTATTGGGTTGTACTTTTTTGACCTTGACAGTATCTATATGAGCTTACTTTTTTACTTCTTTGGCCTGGTAGGTTTTTGGGGAAGTCTGGTCTTTTACAATTCCTACTTGCCGGATGTCGCCTTTGTTGAACAGCAGGATAGAATTAGTGCCAAAGGATATTCTATGGGATATATAGGTAGTGTTCTGCTACTTATTTTTAATTTGATAATGGTGATGAAACCAAACCTCTTTGGTTTGGGAGAAGGGGGTGAAGCAAGTATGAAAGCAATGCAGATTTCGTTTGTAACTGTTGGTGTTTGGTGGATTGGGTTTAGTCAATATTCCTTTTATCACTTACCAAAAGGAGTTTCTTCCGGGCATAAAGTTACAAGAAAAGTACTCTTCAATGGCTTTAAAGAGCTAAAAGGGGTCTATAATTCTCTTTCAGAAAATAAAAAATTAAAACGTTACCTGGCAGCATTTTTTATCTATAGTATGGCAGTGCAAACAGTGATGTTGGTTGCTACTTATTTTGGTGAGCAGGAAATTTCCTGGGGAGGTTCAGATGAGAAAACCCTGGGGCTTATTTCGAGTATTTTAATTATTCAATTAGTGGCAGTAGTAGGAGCTACGGTTACTTCCAGGTCTTCGGAAAAGTTTGGAAATATACCGACACTTATCGTTATCAATGGTATTTGGGTGGCAATTTGTGTAGTTGCTTATTTTATTGAAACACC
>JANQOS010000026.1 GCA_028285705.1 Altibacter sp. | reverse complement strand
TAATAATCCAAATAGCAAGGTTCACATCGCAAAAAGATCACGAAACCCTTATCAAGTCTATACCTTTTATAAAATATCCTGTAAAACTTTTACTTGTGGGTGTGGGAGCAGAAATGGCTAAAATGAAGGACCTGGTCAATACATTGGAAATTGAAGATAAAGTGAGTTTTTTGGGAATACGATCCGATGTTCCGGAATTATTAAAAATGGCAGATCTTGCTGTATTGTCTTCAAACCATGAAGGTCAGTCTCTCTTTGGTATTGAGGCCATGGCTTCAGGCACTCCTTTGGTTGCTTCAAAAGTATTAGGTCTGGCAACGCTTGTGTATGGTGCAGGAGTTCTTTTTACACATAGAGATGAGATAGATCTGGCAAATAAAGTGAATTATCTTTTCAGCAATGATGCATATTATAAAGAGATTGTAGATAGTTGCCTTAAAAGAGCGAAAAAATTTAGTCTTGATAAGATGGTAGATCAACACATTCAATTGTATAAAGAAGTATGTCAAAATTAAAACTAATACGTATTACAACTGTACCCATATCCTTAGAAAAACTATTGGAAGGGCAGTTGGCCTATATGAAAGAGTATTACGATATTACCGCAATCTCTTCAGATAAACAGCGATTAGAGCAATATGGGGTTAAAGAGGGTGTTGAAACATATCACATAGAACAAACACGAAAAATTACGCCTCTTAAAGATCTGAATGCAGTACTAAAATTGTATAAATTTTTAAAAAGAGAAAAACCACTTATAATACACTCACATACACCAAAGGCAGGTATTGTAGGCATGACAGCAGCTTATTTTGCAAGAATTCCTCTTCGTTTACATACCATTGCCGGATTACCTTTAATGGAAGCTAAGGGGGTTAAAAAATTGCTATTGTTGGTGATAGAACGATTAACATATCGATTTGCCACAAATGTATATCCAAATTCAAAAGGACTCTACGATTATATTCTTTCTAGAAGGCTAACAAGCAAGAAAAAGGTTAAAGTTTTAGGACAGGGAAGTAGTAATGGTATCGATACGAAATATTTTTCAAGAGAACATTTTTCGGAAACAGACATTCTTCAAAAAAGAAACGAATATAACATCCCGGCTAATGAATTTGTATACGTATTTGTAGGCAGAATTGTAAAAGACAAAGGAATTGATGAATTGGTTTCGGCATTTACCGAACTTCAAAAAAAGAAGATCAATTGTACCTTGCTATTGGTTGGGCCTTTTGAAGAAGAATTGGATCCGGTTTCAGAAAATACCAAAATAGAGATTGCTACAAATACAAAGATCATTACTACGGGATACCAAAGTGATGTCAGAATCTTTTATGCAATGAGCAATGCATTGGTCTTCCCAAGTTATAGGGAAGGATTTCCAAATGTAGTGATGCAGGCGGGAGCGATGGGCCTACCCTCCATTGTTAGTGATATAAACGGGTGTAATGAAATTATTGTTGAGAACAAGAATGGGATCATTATTCCTGTAAAAGACAGGCAGGTTCTTTTTGATGCAATGAAAAAATTGCTAGAAGAAAAGCCGTTATATACGAATTTGCAGAATAATGCCCGCCCTTTAATCACAAAACGTTTTGACCAAAAAGAAATTTGGCAAATACTTTTAAATGAATACAAAATGTTACAAAACAATCTTTAGTACCTTTGCCTTGTGTACAAGAATGTAGTAAAGCCCATACTCGACTTTTTTGTTGCCACCATTGCTTTTTTGGCGTTGATGCCAATATTTAGTATAGTTACCATATTGTTATTCTTAACCGGGAAGGGAAACCCTTTCTTTTTGCAAAAGCGCCCCGGAAAAAACGAACGTATTTTTAATATCATTAAATTCAGGACCATGTCCAATGCTAAGGATAAGCATGGAAACTTGCTTCCTGATGCACAGAGGCTTACCGGTATAGGAAAATTTATTCGTTCTACTTCTTTAGATGAAATTCCACAGTTGCTCAATGTTATAAAAGGAGATATGAGTATTGTTGGCCCCAGGCCTTTATTACCGGAATACTTAACCCTGTATAACGATTTTCAAAAACAAAGGCATCTTGTAAGGCCCGGAATTACAGGTTATGCCCAGGTAAATGGAAGAAATGCTATTAGTTGGGAAAAAAAGTTTGAACTTGATATTTACTACGTGAAAAAAATTAGCTTTGTACTGGATTGTACAATTTTGATAAAAACCTTTGCAAAAGTTTTTTCCAGAAGTGACATCAATGCAGCAGATGCAGTTACAACCGAACGATTTAAAGGCACCCAAAACCTATGAAAAAAATAACCCTATACGGAGCAGGCGGACATTGTTATGCAGCAGTAGCTTTGATAAAAAGCCAAAAGGAGTTTTCACCTTCTTTAATATTGGACGATACTCCGGACGAAAAGAAAATATTGGGTGTTCCCGTAACAAAGTATGACAACTCAAAGTTGCAAACGGAGTTTTTTTGTATTACAATAGGAGATAATCTTGTCCGAAAAAGAATAGCCCGGCAATTCAATGCAGAATTCCCTTCGTTTGTACACGATTCTGCCGAAGTATATCCATCGGTGAAAATTGGGAAAGGTACTCTTGTGCACCCCAATTCTGTTTTGGACGCAGAGGCTTTAATCGGAGATTTTTGTATTGTGAACAATAATGCCACAGTTTCTCATAATGCTATTGTAGGAGACTTTGTACATATTGCAATACAGGCTGCAGTAGCAGGAGGAGTTACTATTGGAGAAGGCACATTAATTGGCGCCGGAAGTGTAATTTTACCCGAAGTAAAAATTGGAAAATGGGTCACGGTTGGAGCAGGAGCAATAGTGACCAAAGATATTCCGGATCATGCCGTAGTCTATGGAAATCCCGCAACCATAATAAAGTATAATAATTGATATGAATCCTAAGATCTATTTGTCGTCTCCACATATGGGAGGTAACGAGCAAACCTATGTAAATGAGGCTTTTTCAACCAATTGGGTGGCACCTTTGGGCCCTAATGTTAATGGATTTGAAAAGGATCTGGAAAATTATTTGGGAGAGAATAGCCGCGTCGCAGCATTAAGTTCCGGTACAGCAGCACTACATTTGGCTCTTATTATACTGGGTGTGGAAAGGGATGATGAAGTAATTTGCCAAAGTATGACCTTTTCGGCGACAGCAAATCCCATTGTGTATTTGGGAGCAACTCCTGTTTTTGTAGATAGTGAACCGGATACCTGGAATATGTCTCCGGATCATTTGGAGGAAGCCATTAAAGACAGGATATCTAAGGGGAAAAAGCCAAAAGCTATTATTGCGGTTCATTTATACGGAATGCCTTTTAAAGTGGATGAGATCATTGCAATATCAAAAAAATATGAAATTCCATTGGTAGAAGATAGTGCGGAAGCATTGGGAAGTACGTATAATAACAGGAAATGCGGAACTTTTGGAGATATTTCGATTTTATCTTTTAA
>JANQOS010000010.1 GCA_028285705.1 Altibacter sp. | reverse complement strand
TTCACATTAGGATTCTGGCTACAAAGTTGCTCTATAATGGAACGTGCCGTAGTTTCGTCATCTATAATAATACTCTTCAAAGGCGTGCTAGGTAATTTTCTATATTCTCTAAAGTACTAATAAATTTTGAATAGCCATGCGATTTTCCTTCCCTTAATTGATTTTCCAACTCTCTTGCATTTTCATGACCCTTTTCCAATCCCAAAATATTAATTTTGTGTTTGAGTTTGTGTACAAGTTCTGCTGCTTTTAAATAATCTTTTGAATCATAAAGGTTTAAGAACATTGTTCTCTCTTCCGGAAATTCTTTTTTAATGATCCCAATTAATTTTTGAATATAAGTAGGATCACCTCCTGCGATCTCTTTAATATAAGATAGATTTGGTTCTTCTTGCATTATGTTTTTTTTAGGGTAAAGTAAAATATTGTGCCTTTTCCCGGCTCAGAATCTAACCAGATATCACCCTCATAAAACTCTACGATCTTTTTTACAATGGAAAGCCCTATCCCTGTACTATGCTCATTATCTTCCAAAGATTCAAAAATTTCGAAAATCTTCTTTTGGTAAGCTTTTGCTATCCCTTTACCATTATCCCTAACATAAAATTCCCAATGATCTACTTTCTCTTTAAACCCTATAGCTATATTCCCTTTATTTTTATTGATGCTACTTATCGCATTGTTAAGCAAGTTTTGAAATAATTGTTGCAATCTGGGTGCATCCCCTTGTATAACTGGGAGTGGATTTACTATCCTTACAGATATATTTTCGGGGATATGTAAGATATGTAAGATCTCGTTCACCAGAAAATTAAGATCTATTTCTTCTTTTTTGGATATTTCATCAAGACGGGAATATTTTAGAATACCGTCAATAAGATTATCCATTTTGTAAACTTTATTCAACAAAAGATTAAATGTTTCCTGTCCTTTTTCATCAATAGCTTCGGCATAGTCTTCCCGTAACCAGTTGATCAAGGTGTCCATACCCCGTAATGGTGATTTTAGGTCATGAGATACAACATGAGCAAAATCATTAAGGTCGCGGTTTTTGCGTTCCAGGTTTTTTGCTATGGCCAGCTCTTTTGTAATATCTCTTACAATTCCCTGGGCAGCAATAGGCTTTTGATTTTCATCTTTAATAATACTGGCATTGATATGTACATTACGTACACCCTTGTTTTTAGTAATGACTCTTCCCTGGTAGTCTGAAAATGTACCTTCTTTAAGTAATTGAGAAAAAGACTGCATTGCATATTCAATATCTTCTTTGTAAATAAGTTTTACAACGTTTACTTTTTCGGTTATAGGATCGTATCCAAATAATGAAACAGCACTATGGTTCATTTTTATAACATTGCCTTCGATGTCCATTAATACGTAAGCATCAACCAGGTTATCAAATAAACCTTTAAGTTCGGTACTCTTTTCATTGAGGTCTCCTTTCAGAACCGTATTTTGCTGCTCCAGCTTTTGTGAAAGTATATAGAGTTCCCTCGATTTTTCTTCAAGAATGGATTCTGCCTGTTTACGGGCGTTACGTTCCCGCTCTAATGCTTTTTTTAAAATGTCCCGTTCGTCCTTAGCCATTTGTTTTGGTAATACTAAATTTCACTTCAGTCCCATCATGTTTAATTTTTTCCATTAAAATCTCTGCTTTTGTATCAAAGTGTTTAAATGTTTCATCCATTAGGCCAAGGCCAAAACTATACATTGCCCTGCTGGAACGGTACAACATTATTAAATGTTCTTTTGACTTCTCCAAAGTTTCAAAAGTAGGGAGTTCAGCATCCGGATATATCTTACGTACTTCAATATGAATGTGATCTTCTACAGATGAGAGTAAGTCAATTGGGTCCTTATAGCTCTCTATAAGTTTAGGATAACTTTCAAGTATTACATTAAAAAAATGTGTTGCATAAGTGTATAGTAGATCGTCAATAGATAACTTTGTTTTCTCACTTAATTGTTTAAGTAGCTCCAGCATTTCTGAAAACGAATATGTTCCAACAGCTGTATAGCTTCCTTTTGAAGGCAGGTCTGCCTTTTCAATGATCTCTTCTACGGTAGCGAGTCCAAATTTATTTTCGACCAACTCCAAGAATTCAGTAAAAATAATTCCTTTCATTATACAGCAAGTTCGTTAGAAGACCAGTAGTCTATAATTGTTTTTATCTGAGTTTTGTAATCCTCATATTTAAGAGGTTTCATTATATATCCGGCGATCCCGGTTTTATAACTTTCCTTTACATCTTCTTGATTGTTTGATGTAGTAAGTATAACTACAGGTATGTACCGTAGTTTTTCATCTTCTTTAAGAATTTTAAGAAACTCAAGGCCATTCATTTTAGGCATGTTAAGGTCCAACAGGATCAAATCTGGAAAAAATGTTCCGGGTTCCAATAGTTTTAAAGCTTGTTCTCCGTTCTTTGCTTCGCTAACACTATGTTTTCCGGGAAAAGTAGTTAAGATACGTTTAAATTTTACAGCCTCAATAGCATCGTCTTCTATTAATAGAATTGCAAGGTCCTTCATTAGGGATTTTGTTTATATACAAAAATGCTCAAATTTTATATGAAAAGTATCTTATTTCGGTGAATTGTCGGTTTTGTTTCGACGAATAGTATGTTTTGAGTCGACGAATGAACTTAAGGTGTCGTTGAATGATGGTTCTATCTATTCATTTTATTGAGAGCCCTAGTTCCCGATTATTTTAATGTTGTCTATATGGTAGCGGGTGGTGGCATTGGGGTCTGATCCTTTATAAAAGAAAGCAAGGTGAATGCTCCCTTCCAAACATGAAATATTAATGGGCCCTATATTTTTAAACCCTCCGAATGCATCCTGTGGGCCGATGGGAATAATAACATCCAATAATAACCAATCTGCTGTGTTGAAATCTCCCGTGAAATTGGTGGAGGCCCAAACTGTTAAAATAGCTTGGTTGTCATAAGCCGCTTCAATATCAAGTAGTAATTCTTCTCCGATAGTTGCATCCATGTTAATTTCCGGACTTACCAACCATGCTTCAATAGTAGCCTCACCTGTATTAAATCCCGAAATCTGCATATAGTTATTCCCACTAAAACTTCCCAAATCCCATTTTATGGTTCCGCCGCTGACATTCACATTTGTCCAACCTGCATCTTCATAATCTTCAATAGTATTAAAGTCTTCAAAATTTTCATTATACAATCCTTCTCCTCCTCCACCAGGCGTTGTGCATACAAAAACATTCGGGTCACAGCGATCCTCATTGTCGAAATTGATAGATGTAGGGTCATTTACCACAATATTTAACATATCTCCAAAAAAATTATAGGTTAGAATTCCTTCCAAGCTACCCCTGCCTATGGGTAGTAATAAAGCTTTGAAATCTGCAAAAACAGATGTACTAAAGACAACTCTCGCTCCATCTGCACAGCTTTCCAGAAGACGCTCTCCGTTAAACTCATCGGTGATTTCCGCTGCAAAGGTTTTAGGGTCATCACCTAAAACCTCAGTACGATTAAACTGTACGTCATTTAAGCGAACAAATAAATTGGTTAATTCCTCATTAAAATCACCTATCTGAAGTTCTAAAGGAGTAATGTCAGCCACTTCCGGATCTCTGGTAATAAAATTGAATACTTGCGACTCTGCAATTTTCGCTACTTTATTTCCATCACATACACCAAGAGTTAAAACCCCGCTGTCTAAACCAACTGTCAATCCATCTAACTTCACGTATACTTTTCTTCCAAACTCATAGGTAGTAAATAACGGATTCATGTCTGCCAGTACTTTTACTCCTGCAGAAGGTTTTATTGCCGCATCTTGAAGAATTAACTCTTCAAAGAAGTTACCCCCTTCATCACTGGAAATAACATATCCTGAAATATATCTGTTATTATCAGGGTCCTCATCATTGAATGTAAGTACCTCATTTCCATTATTGTTCATTTCCTGAACTAATAGATCACGCAAGGCGCCAATAGTAATTATATCAACGGGATCTATATCTACAATTTCCATCTGTTGTGTAGGGACATCAAATTCTCCGTCTTGTATACAGGAGGTCACCATGACCAAAACTAAGTGCAGGGTAAATATTTTATAAGAATTAATGGACTTCATAGCATATAAATTGTTTTTCTATTAAAATCTAACATAGAGGTTTGCATAGTATGTAGCTCCTCTTCCAAAGTAATAGCGAGATCCAAATACAGGAGTTTCTCTCTTACTTTCCTCCAGCACCTTACGGTAATCCGCATAGCGGGAACTTTCAAAGCCTCCGGTTACATATTCTTCACCTAATACATTGTTGATGGATGCAAAGAATCCAATGTAGTACTGTTTTATTTTCCATGATTTTCCACCCACTACATTAAAAAGCATGTAATCATCAAACTTCTCTTGTTGTAATAGAGCCCTCGCAATTTCCGGATCATAATTACTAAAAGGTTGCCCTGAAAAATCTGTTACAAATGCATCAGACCTTCGTAAGGTGCTTATATCTATATATGCATTTGAAAAGTAGTTGGAAGTAATTCCTATCCACCAGAAATCGGGTGCACTATATTCAAAACCTAATTGATATGCACGTTCCGGCCCGCCTGCAACATGATAATTTTTCAATTTGGTAGTTCCGTCACCTGGAATCAAGACACCATTTTCAATACCTGAAACATTTGTAGTGCCTAGGAAATCTTCAGAAGTAAAATACTGGTTCGGATCGTTAGTATATGTATTCTGATCTACCGAAGCTGCTGTTTTTAACTTAATTGTTGGTGTTACTTGTACTTCTATACCTAGCTCTATTCCTATTCTGCGACTTCCAATTCCTGTCAGTATTTCCTGTAAAAAAGCATTTCCATTTTCTTGCCCTCGTACCGACTCGGTAAAATAAAAACTGATATCGCTTTGACCGGTAATTGTGTTGTAGTATCCCGTCAACCTCGATTTTACAATTGGAGAACGGTAGATATAACTCACATCCACATTCTGAAGGGTTTCATTCTCCAAGCCAATTATAACGCTATTATTTTGACGTGGGTTACTAAAGGAATTGCGCAAATTTGGTGCTTTGGTAATAAATCCGGCATTTACATCAACTAAATGCCGCCCTGTTATTTTATAAGTGAGCCCTCCTTTTGCACTAAAATTGAAAAAGCTTAGTTTTTCACTTGGGCCAAAAGATGCTGTTTCAGGAAAGTTTCCGTTTTCAAACAACCCTATACGTTGATAGTTAGTTTGTGAAATCATTCCCCCTAAATAAAAATCTACGGCCCTGTATTTAAACTGAGCTTGTACAAACCCCGAAAACACAGATGCATACAGCTCATAATTGTATTTATAACGTTCTCCTTCGGTAACTATACGATTTGGATTGCGGAGATCACTTTGTGCAACTTCTACGATAGCTTGGTTACTATCTCCTTCAGCAAAATAATCTACATCCAAATATCCGGTTCCTCCAAGCAAGTCACTTAATTCTGCAAAGTTTTCACTTTTTAGATTTCTGTAATTTAGACTTCCGTTAATGGTCCCTTTTTCTGAAATACTTGTATTAAAAATGGAATTTATTGTGAACTGTGTGTCGTCTGTTCTATCATTCTGAATAGCATAAATGGAATTTCCTCCATTAGCAAGGTTTACAGGATTGGTATTTGCGAGATATAATGCTTTCCAATCTAGCTGTCCATTATTAATAAATTCTTGCTCAGCCTGATACGCTAATTGATACTGGTATGGGGATGGGTTTTCAAAACGCAGAAAATAGCTTGGCATCCTTTGATAGTAATTCCCAAAAGGATTACGGGCACCGCCTAAGTATGAATTCTGTCCGTTAAAAGTGATCATCCGTGTCCCGCCATTATCAATACGAGTGTTTCCTGCTTTACCAAACTGATATCCTAAGTTGGTATTCAGTGTGACCTTGTCTCCTATTTTCCAATAATGACTAATGAGTATGACTGGTTCTTCAATCTCACGAATTCTACTATTGCGAACCTCTCCGTTTTGATATCCCCAATTAGGATTGTAGCGAATCCCTCTTAAGTTTTTAGCTTCGCGAGTGATCGCTGTTGAACTGCCCCTTCGGTTAGGAGTATAAAAAGTTGTTAGGTTTAAACTTTGATTGTCATTCAATTTTTTCTCTACGGAAGCAAAAAATGAATTAGCATCGTATAAAGTACCATCCCGGAATCCTTCATTTCCAAAACGTCTTGAAAGTAATCCCGAATAGGCCCAACCACCTGCTGATACTCCACTATGGTATGACGCCATCACCCTTCCTTCATAACTTCTATTTGCCATGGCAAAAGATATACGCCCGCCTTTACGATAGCG